>CANQIP010000009.1 GCA_947623955.1 uncultured Clostridia bacterium
AAGTGGTCATAACGGCCCTGACTCGAAATCAGGTAGTCCTCACGGGCTCGTGGGTTCGAATCCCACCCTGTCCGCCAGATGTAAAGACCGTATAAATGCTTTGGGAATAAGCGTTTATACGGTTTTTGCTTGTTTTTGAGCGTCTGCAAATTGTTGCAAATTATGGTACAAAATTGTTGTTCAAATTTGTTGTTCAAATTTCCAGACAATAATAAATTTCTATTTGTTTTGACCTTATAATTTATAAAAACATCTTTGTAAAAATAAATAATGTGTCATATAGTAAAAGCTTAGGAGGGTATGAATATGCTATATATAGAATTTTTCAAGAAAAATAGTGATGGTTTTACTGCTATTGGGGTAATATTGACATTCATCGTTTCTATTATAACATTAATCGCAACATTACACAGCAAGAAAACAAAACAATATATTGATACAATAACCAGAAGTCGTATTGAATGGATTGGACATTTGCGTAAATTGACATCCAAATATTTAAGTATGCTTAGTATTAATTTAAATACTACTACAAATACGATAGAGAGCGAAAAAAATTATAGAGAAATTTTAAATTTAAGTAATGAAATCAAATTAATGTTAAATTTTAAAAGCGATTTTGATAACAAAATAATTAAATTATTGTCAGAGATTATTGCGGATTTTGATCAATTGAGAACGGCATGTGAATGTATAAATATATTATCACGATCTGGTATAAATAAAGATATATTTGAAAATCCATATTTTGTAAAAAATTTAATAAATTATGCTAAGGACAGCGGATATGATGTAACTAATGAAATTAAAGACTACAACTGCAAGTATGTGAGCAATTTGTTTAAAGATGTAATAAAAACTCCTGACGACAAGGATAAATTTATTCGAATTTTTTTGTCGAGTCAAGAACAACTGATACATGGGATAAATGATAATTGTAGTGATTTATCAAATAAAGTAAGAATTTATTTAAAATCAGAATGGAACAGAGTGAAAATAGAATCACAAGGGAAAAGATATTCATCAAAAAAACAAGAAAAGGAAATAAACAAATTGTCAAAATATTTTTCACAACATAAATTTGAGAGCATTGACTAACCCAAACAGCTTAAGTATGTGATACATGGCGGACGCGGGAAATACAGATACGGATTGACAGATAAGCAATTGGGACATCGTTCACTATGCGGAAAATGCGGATTTGCAAGCTGCGTCTCGTCGGCAACGGCAACGACGGCTTGTACAATAGCAAATTTGTTATGCAACGGTAAATGCGTTTTTCGCAATATCAAGCATCTCACCCTGAAAATCGCGGGATAACGTTTCGTACACCTTAACGCAGTAACGCTCGTTATTTATAATTTTATTGCGCTGAATATCTATTATGTCGGTCACGCACTTATGCGTTTTGAAATGAGCGCGCATATCGTCGAGTATATCAAGCGCCTCGTCCTTTGCGGAGCGGCCGTTAATTGTTATGATGTCCAAATCGTAGCGCGACGCGGATTTGTGATTTTTGACAGCCGTTTCCTGCAGCCCGGGCGTAAAGTCGAAGTCGGGCAGGAGCGAGAGGTAAATCAGGAAATAATGCGCGAACTCCAAGTCCTCGCCGAATATTCCGACGGGGGATAGCGGGTTCAAATCGAACATTCTAAGCTCTATATGGTCGACGCCGTTTTTTACGAGCGCGTCAGTGTCGCTGCCATTATGCGGCTTTAACCGCACGGGCAGGTACAATTCGCCCGCCGAGAACAAAAGCCCCCTGTCCACGTAACCGTTTACCGATTTAATATACGCGTCAGGGTCGGTATAGTCGAGAATAGGCACAAATTTATTCCAGTACCCTCTGTCGCCGCCGCGCATCGAGGCATAGCCGTCAAAACCGCTGCCCGAAAGCCCGTCGCCGTCGAGCGACAGGTCGTACACGGGGCTTGCGGCTGTGAGCAGCGTCAAAAGCCAGCTCATGCGCGACACCTGTTTGAGCAGCCTGAAATAGAGCACGTTTTTAAATTCCTTAAAATCAGCCGAGCCGCAGAGCGACCGCAGCAGCTTGTCCGAAAACGAAAAATTGAAATGTATGCCCGAGTAGAGCATGAGCCTCTTGCCGTAACGCTTTTCAAGCTTTACGCGGTACGCGTGCTTAAATTCCTGCTCACCGCGAAAGTCGGCAATAGGAATGTCGCCGTCCGAATTTATATGCGGCGGGTTCGAGCATAGCCATAGGTACTCGCCGGATTTTTTGAGCGTTTCTTTAACATAACCGTCGAGCGCGGCAAGCTCTCTCATAAGCTCGTCTACGCTGCCGCACGCGGGAGTTATAAGTTCAAGCTGATTTTCGCAGAAATCACGGTCAAGCCTTTCGTCGCCTATGAAGGGGTGGGGAGTCTCGGCAAGAGAGCCGTCGGCGGTTACTCGCAGCGTTTCACGCTCCAGACCGAAATGTCCGTCAAATATATATTTGCTGTTTAAGTCCAATTTCGGTCGCCCCCTTAATTCCTATACGCTGAATATGAATTATTATACAGTTATTATGCGTATTTGTCAACATATAATTCACCGATTTTGTATACAATGAAACATTAAGTCAGGGACACTGAAATTTTAGTGTCCCCGTTTTAGTGTCCCTAATTTTAGTGTCCCCGCGTTACAGCTTTTCAACCAAGCCGCGCTTGATTTTCTTCGACGACGTTTTCTCAAATTCGCCGTCGCGGTACACGATGCGGTGTATCTGTTTCGCGGCGGGGAGGGTGTCGTTTACGCGGTCGACCTCCGCTTGTATCTCCACCTGTATGTCGTCCGACTCGTAATCGGGATTTGCGTAAATCTGCGCCGTGATTACGCCATCCTTGTCGTACACGACCATTTCCTTTATCGGCTCGAATGTCGCGAACATATTTTCAAGCTCCTCCGGCGACACGTTCTCGCCGTTGTCGAGGATTATAAGGTTCTTTTTGCGTCCCGATATGAACACGTAGCCGTCCTTGACATAGCCCAAATCGCCCGTCATAAGCCAGCCGTCGTCGGTGAGAGCCTTCGCCGTTTCCTCGGGATTTTTGTAGTAGCCCTTCATGATTGACGGACTTCTCGCCCAAATCTCGCCGTCAACGATTTTGACCTCGCAGCCCGCTACAATGCGTCCGACCGAGTCGGGGTACGGGCAGTTTTTAACGCCCGTGCTGATGCGCGAGGTAGTCTCGGTCATGCCGTAACCCTGCGCGAGCTCGATACCGAACTCCGCGTAACCCTTTATGATTTCGGGGCTTAAATACGCGCCGCCCGCGAACAAAACATCAAAATCCTCGCCGAACATCTCTTTGCCTATTGCCTTTTTGTCGGGATTTTTCTTCGTTTCCTGACGCATTTTGTTGAGTATCGACGCGGCAATCATCGGCACAAACGTTGTTTCGTGCGGCTTGTACGCCTGCAAATTCTTCGGTATACGCATGAGCGAGTCGTTCACGCACACCGTTCTGCCGTACCAGAGCGCGGCAAGAATGTCGCAGGTAAAGCAGAATATGTGGTGAATGGGCAGTATCGAAAGTCTCTTGTGACCGTGGTAGCCCCTGTCCGGCTCACACGTCGCGTTGTCCGCGAAATTCGCGTGAGTGAGCATTACGCCCTTGCTCTGACCGGTCGTGCCGGACGTGAATATGATCGCCGCGAGCATGTCGGGAGTGATCGCCGTTTTCGGCTCGCGTCCGGCGTACTTTGCTAAAATATCGGAAAGCGCGGTTGTATCGGGGTAATCCGAATGCATATGCACTATCGTCTTGACTTGCGGACAAAGCTTTTTAAGTTCTTCGGCGCAGTCCTCGCGCTTTTCGTCAATAAATATAACCTCGGAGTCCGAACGGTTTATCTCGTCGGCAAGCGCGTCAACGCTGTTGCCGACCGCGAGCGGAACGGACACGCCGCCCGAAAGAGCCGCGCCGAACCAGCCGACTATAAACTCGTAGCTTGTCGCGCCGAAAATCGCGGAGTGAACCGTTTTGCCGAACGTGTCCTCGAACCATGCGGCAACGGCGTTCGCGTCATGCTTGAATTCGTTAAAGCTTTTGTCGATAAAGTCCTTTTTTACGCGCGTTCTGAAAAACGGCTCGTCACCGAAACGGTCGGCGGCGGTGTAAACAAGGTCGCGCAGAGTTTTTATGTTGTCGCGTGAAAACATGGTATACCTCTTTTCTTGAAAATTATGATTTGACGCGGTGAGGCCCCTTGTCAAAGGGGCTGTCAGCGGAGCTGACTGGGGGGATTCCTTTTCGATTTTTCAATGAATCCCTCCACCGCCTTCGGCGGTCCCCCTCCCTTTGACAAGGGAGGTTAACGGGCTGTCGAAGGCACCAGCCCCTACGGAAGGCTCCCCTTGAGGGGAGCTGTCGCCGAAGGCGACTGAGAGGTGGTCTTTTGAAATACGTATTGCCACCTCTCTGTCATCGCTTCGCGATGCCACCTCTCCTCAAGGAGAGGCTCACGAGATACACAGCTCGCCGTAAGGCTCCCCTACTAGGGGAGCTGTCACACGTAGTGTGACTGAGGGGTTTATTGCGCTAAATCACAATTTAATATCTCAACAAAAATTATTTCTGTTCCTCCAAATAATTCACCAATTCCTCGACGGTTTTGCACTTACCCGCCTCGGACTCATCAATTTCCACGTCGAACTCGTCCTCGGCGTCGCCGAGCATGCACATAAAATCATACGAGTTAAACCCCAAATCCTCCGAGAACCGCGCCTCGGGCACGATTTCGCTCTCGTCAACCTCGACGTAATTCATTATAAGCTCTTTTAACTGTTCCAGCATTTTTATATCCTCCTTGCATAATTATACCATGTCCATGATTTCCTGCACCGTCGCGTTCGGATTTTCGATGCTCCGAAACAGCACGCGTCCGAGGTAGTAGTACAGGAACTCAATCTCCTGCGGCGTCGCAACGTCGCTCTGGTAACCGAAATGGAAATTGAGACCGCCGTCGTTGGGACGGTGCATAGCCGTGAGGTAGAACGCCTGCGGCTGCTTGCCGCTTGAATACCAGAAATTCTTGTACGGTATGCCTTTAAGGTACGGCGCGATGCTTTTGAGCGTCGCGGGCTGATACGTGAAACCGACGCTTTCATATCCGCCGCGCGGCGCGTATCCGTACGTTTCACGCTGATTTTTATAGAACGTCATAGGCCCGTACTCGGAGTGCTTGAACAAATCGTTCTGCGCCTTGTCTATAATATCGAGCGATTCAAGAACGGTGTTGTCCGGCTCGACGATCGTGCGCAGCGTCATGCAGTGCATCCTCACGCCGCCGCACTTTTTGGCGAGAACGGTCGAGCGTCTCGCGACGAAATCCTTGATACATATATCCTTTTCGTTATTGTTAAACTTCGATAAAACGGTGCGCAGACCGTGCAGCAGCAGAACGCTTACGGGGTAGCCGTGCTCCTCGCAGAAGTCAACGAGTTTTTTCGTCGAATCGACCTCCAGAGCGTACGTAACGGTGCTGCCCGCCGCGTCGCGCGAGAGAAGAAGTCCGGCGCGCTGGTTGGGGTTGTTGTTTTCCCTGCGCTGCGTCTGCAAACGTCCGGGGCCCGTGAAGTCGGTGTATATAGGCTCGGGACGGGCGAGCTGCTCCGCCCAGTATTTGTCGTCCGCGTCCTTCTTTTTGCAGCCCGCAAGGTACTCCATATCCTTCTTGACCGACTCGATATATGACGTCATAGGCTTGGGGTAGGGAAGATCGTACATAAGGCTGCAGTATATATCCATTACGTCGCGGTTAAAGGTGATAATCGACGCGGCGTCCATTGTCGCGTGATGCACGTTCATGTAATAGCCGTTGTAACCGTCGGGCATCGATACGAGCACGATACGCGAAAGCGGGCCGCTGAACGTGTCGAACGGCTGACTTGTCCAACCGTCGAGAATGGCGTGCGCCTTTTCTTCGCTCAGATCCGAGAAATCGTAGTACTCGAAGTGCTGATTTTCATAAGGCATGACGTACTGCCAGATTTGTCCCGTTTCAGGCTCCTTCCAGAACCTGAGACGCATCGTTTCGCAGCGCGATACGGCGCGGTTCAACGCCTCGCGCAGAAGAGACATATTTATATCCATCTGCAGGTAACGCCCCGTGCCGAGGTTGACGATCTCCTGCGTCGGACTGAACGACATCGTGTATAAATGCAAAAGCTCCGCCTCGGTAATGGGGTAGCAGTCGCGTTTTATACCGCCTATAATCTTCTCCATCGGTAAATCCCTCCGTTCCCTTGATCGACGTGTTTATTTTCAAAATATTTACATATATATACAGTTTATCACCAAACCCCGACCGTGTCAAGAATTCACGGAGTATATGCAGTTTTTTTCACTTTATAGGACGGTTTTTTGTTGGAGTGCGCGGGGCGGTTTCCGAAACGGGCGAACACGGTTCGCCCCTACGATTGTAATTTTATAGTGAGCCTCCCTTGTCAAAGGGAGGGGGACCGCTGAAGGCGGTGGAGGGATTCATTATGAAAATCGAAAAGGAATCCCCCAGTCACGCTACGCGTGACAGCCCCTTACTACGGCGTTTGTTGCTACGCAACACGCCTACAACACGCTATGCGTGGTGTTCACTTGAGGGGAGCTGTCGCCGTAGGCGACTGAGAGGTGGTTTTTAAAATTTGTCGCCACCTCTCCGTCATCGCTGCGCGATGCCACCTCTCCTCAAGGAGAGGCATACGTAGGGGCGAACCGTGTTCGCCCGTAAATTTACTATTAAAATTTACATTTTCTGGAAAATCTGTTGACAAACTGGAAAAATAATGGTATATTATATATGCTACATATTTCAAATTTAATTTAATATTTGTGCAATTTGTGTTGTGTTTTATTTCTGCGTCTGCATTTTTGTTGAAAAAAATGCAGTAAAACTTAATAGCAGATTGCATGAATAAAAACGCAATTGCATAAGGCTTTAAGATTTGAAATGTGTAGCAACATTACAGGCTGCGTTTTTTATTGCGCGGCTTGGAATACAGGCTGCGCATTTTTTGATTGCGCGAAATTATGGAGGTGTAAGTCATGGACAAATACGAGGAAATGTACAAGACGCTGTTCAACAAAATCACGGACGTGATAGAGGATCTCAAAGAGGTTCAAAAGCAGACCGAGGAAATGTACATAAACGCGGCGGACAAAAAGGAAACTCCCGAAGGATAAACCCTCGGGAGTTTTTAATTTTATACGAAAAAAATGTTGCCGAAAAACAAAAAATGATGTATAATAAAAATATATGACGCAGTGAGGGGGGGGAGAGGCACATGATAAAAACGATTGCCGCAGCCGGATTGACTATGGCTTTTTCAGCCGTGCTGACTCTCTCTGCATTCTCTGACCGCGCGGGCGAAACAAGCGTCAATACAAACGATATTCAACCCACCGAAACCGTAATCGCGGAAACGACGCCGCTGCCCGAAACAGTAACAACTCAATATGACGAATATGAATTGTGGGACAGCGACGGTAATCTTGTCGGAAACGACGGTATGCTTGTGCGCAGTGACGGCGAGTACGGCAACGGCACGGAAATGTACATAGTCGAACCCGAGCCCGACGTTTTAATGAACAGTGACAGCGGCGCGGAGCAGTACGTTCCGTACTCGGAAATGGACGCCGACCGCACGGTGGGCTGGTACGTAAAGCGATGCTCTTACGGTCTTGACGACCTGACGGGGCAGATAGAGGCTTACATAAAGGACAAGAACGGCGAGTGGGGCGTTTACGTAAAAAATCTGAACACGGGACAAAAGCTTATTTTGAATGACGGACATTATTCGAGCGCGAGTATTATAAAGCTGTTCATTATGGCGGGCGTGTACAACGATATAGCCTATGGCAGTATTACAAAAAACGCGGAGGTCAATGAACTGCTGTGGGAAATGATAACGGAAAGCGACAATTACGCCGCGAACCGTCTTGTGCAGATTATGGGCGGCGGCAGTTACAAGCGTGGTTTTGAGAGTGAAAACAACAACAGTAAAAGCATGGGCGCGGCGCTTACAAGCCATACGTCTCTGTTTGCGGGCTACGATGATTACGTATTCTACGCGCCTAACAGCGTTTCGCCGTATGACTGCGGTATCGCGCTTGAAAAAATGTACCGTCACGAGCTTGTTTCGTACGAGTACAGCGACGAAATGCTCAGCCTTTTGAAAAATCAGACACGAAGGTGGAAGATACCGTACCCGCTGCCGGAAGGGACTGTGGTTGCCAATAAAACCGGTGAAAACAGCACCGTTGACAGCGATGTTGCGATTGTGTACTCGCCGGCGTGCGACTACATTATATGCGTGCTGACGAACCATGCCCCGTCCGGTACGGAAGGCATAAGGAATATATCGGCTATGACATACAATTATTTCAATCCGTAAAAAACTCCCGAAGGGTAAACCCCCGGGAGTTTTTAATTTTAAGCGATATATCAGTTGTACATATGGCTCGGCAGACCGCCGACCATGATAGGCGAAAGTTCCGCCTGAATAAGCGGGTTCGCGTACGAGATAAACTCGGGCGACACATACGTGCCGTCGTTTATTATCCATTCGAGGGGGACTTTTTTCTCGATGTTCGCAATCTTGTTGATGTCATAAGGCTCGGTCGTGCACTGGTAGGGGTTGTTCGTGACGCGGTTAAAAATAATCATCTTCGCCGTCTCGCCCCTGAACGCCGCCTCGACCGCGTGACCGCCCGCGACGAACGCCTCGGTTATATCAACTCTCGAAACGATGTGCGACGAGCACCTTTGCAGTATGCTTAAATCAATCGCTCTCGACTTGCAGCCGTACTCGGCTGTGATGAGGTTCGCGAGGTACTGCGCCGTTCCGCCGAGTGTCATGTGACCGAACGAGTCGGTAAACTTCGCCTGACTCGAAATCTGTTCGCAGACGTAAGTGCCGTCGGCAAGCTTTAAGCCCTCGCTGACCGCCACGACGATCGACTTCTTTTCCTTCCTCAGTTCGCCGACTTTTTGCAGGAATTTCTCGGTGTCGAACGGGAGTTCGGGGAGGTAGATAAGGTCGGGGCCTATGCAGTCCTCGCGCTTTGCGAGAGCCGCCGAGGCGGTGAGCCAGCCCGCGTTTCTTCCCATTATCTCCACGACGTGTATGTTCTGATTGCCGTACACGTTCGCGTCCTTTATAATCTCCTTCATCGACGTCGCGATAAACTTCGCCGCGCTGCCGTAGCCTGGGGTGTGGTCGGTTTCGGCAAGGTCGTTGTCGATAGTTTTCGGCACGCCCATAAAACGTATGTCGCTGCCCTCTCTCGCGCCGTAGTCCGACAGTTTCTTTATCGTGTCCATCGAGTCGTTGCCGCCTATGTAGAAGAAGTATTTTATCTCGAGGTTGTTCAGCTTTTGGAAAATCTTTGAATAAATCGCCTCGTTATCGTCGATGTCCGGCAGCTTGAAACGGCACGAACCGAGGTATGCCGACGGCGTGCGCTTTAAAAGCTCGATGTGCAGATCCGTCTTGATATGATCAGCCATGTTGATGTAGCGATCCTCCAGAAAACCGGCGATACCGTTTTTCATACCGTAAATTATTCCCGCGCCCCGGTCGCGCGCGGTCTGAAAAACGCCCGCGAGACTTGAATTGATAACCGATGTCGGGCCTCCCGACTGACCGACAATTACATTTCCGACACTCATATGTAACCTTCCTTTCCGATTTGTTATTTTATTATAATATATCTATTATACACCAATATATTTAAAAAGTCCATAGTTTTATTAGTATTTTTTCACAAAAATATTTGCGTAAACCGCCGCGATCAGAAAAAAATTTACGCAATTATCAACACTTGATAAAAATCGTAAAATATGGTACAATAAATTTTATTACATCGGGGCAATGAAAGAAAGGGCTATAATTATGAAAGAAAACAGAAGAACTTCATTCGGCGGCACGCTCGGTTTTGTGCTTGCCGCCGCAGGCAGCGCGGTCGGACTGGGCAATATATGGAGATTTCCGTCGCTTGCCGCGAAGGACGGCGGAGGACTGTTCCTGCTCGTCTACCTCATACTGACGCTGACGTTCGGCTTTGCGCTGCTCGCGAGCGAGGTGGCGATAGGCAGAAAAACGAGGCAAGCCCCGCTCACGGCGTACCGCAACGTTCATAAGGGTTTCGGCTTTTTGGGGCCCATCGCGTGTCTCGTGCCGTTTATCATACTGCCGTACTACTGCGTGATAGGCGGCTGGGTGCTTAAATACGCCGTCGGATTTGTCACCGGCGCGGGCGCGGCGATGGCTGACAAAGCGTATTTTACAAGCTTTATCACAGGTCAGTGGGAACCGCTTATATACCTCGTAATATTCCTTGTGATAACCTCGTTCATTGTAACACGCGGCGTCAACAGGGGAATAGAAACAATGTCAAGGTTGATCATGCCGTTACTGATTGTGATTGTGATAGGTATAGTCATGTTCTCGCTCACGATAAGCCACGACTTTGTGAATGAGGCGGGTGAGACAGTTACGCGGACGGGAGTGGACGGACTTCTCGTATATTTGATACCCGACTTTAAAAACGTGACGCTCAGCTCTCTCGTCATAACGATCCTTGACGCTATGGGACAGCTCTTTTACAGCATAAGCGTCGCGATGGGAATTATGGTGGCGTATGGCTCGTACGTGCGTGACGGCGCGAACCTTGTCAAATCCGTAAACCGGATAGAAATTTTTGACACTGCCGTGGCGATACTCGCGGGAGCGATGATTATTCCCGCCGTGTATGTGTTCCAAGGCGCGGAGGGTATGCGCGCGGCGGGACCGAGCCTGATGTTTGTGTCGCTGCCGAGCGTGTTTTTACAAATGGGCTTTGCCGGCAATATTATAGGCGCGCTGTTCTTTATAATGGTACTGTTCGCCGCCGTGACAAGCTCCGTATCCATTCTTGAGGCTGTAACGTCGAGTTTTATGGACGGGTTTAAGATGCGGCGCAAAACAGCCGCGCTTACCGAAAGCGTCATAGCACTCGTACTCGGCGTTATAGTATGTCTCGGCTACAACAAGCTGTACTTTGAGCTTACTCTGCCGAACGGCACTACGGGACAGATACTCGACGTGATGGACTACGTGTCGAACCAGATACTCATGCCCGTGCTTGCTGTGGGAACGTGCATACTCATAGGCTGGTTCGCGAAACCGAAGTACGTCGTGGACGAACTGACAAAGAACGGCGAGCATTTCGGCAGAAAGACGCTTTACACGATAATGGTAAAATACGTCGCGCCGGTGCTGCTGGTCGTGCTTTTCATACAGGCGATAGGCGTTTTGAAACTGTAAAAACGGTGTTAAACGTAAATTTTTCGTGTTGAAATAAAAAAATAATAAATTTGTTATGTACAAATAACAAATTTTATGATAAAATATTACACATGTTATGGGAAAATTCCCAAGAAGTTTTAAAAATCGGAAGGAGCGATTATAATGAACGACGTAATGGAAACAATAAAGGAACAGGCGGTTAAGCTGAAGGACGGCGCGGTAAAGCTCACACATAAGGTAATCGGCAAGACAAACAACGTGGTTGACCAGACAAAGGTAAAGTTTGCGATAAGCGACATAAACGGCAAGATAAAAGACGTGTACGCAAAGATGGGCGAGGAAATCTACAAGAGCCATACCGACGGTACGGCTGCGCCCGATTTTACCGAGGAGTTTGAAAAGCTGGGCGGTATGTTCGGAGAGATTGCGGATTTGAACGAGCAGCTTAACGAGCTTAAAGAGACGAAGCAGTGCGCAAGCTGCGGCACGTACAACGATAAGGATAACGAGTACTGCTCGAAGTGCGGCGCGCCGCTTTGCGAGACGGTTGAGGAAGAACCTGCCGAGGAAACTCCCGCCGCCGAGGAAACACCGGCTGCGGAGGAAACTCCCGCTGCGGGCGAGCCGGAGGATGCGTAATCATTTTGTCTGAATAATTCACAGAAGAAGGGTGAACATATGAGTAACAAGGGTATGAACATACAGTCATATGACGGTCAAGACGCTTTTTACAGCGGCACGGACGAGGAGTACGAGGAGTTTCTCAGGAGGGCGAGCGAGAACATGAATTTTGACGACGAGACGGATCCCGAACCGGTGGAGAATACCCGCAAGATCAACCTCAACGAAACGATAAATCTCCAGAACGTGATAGACAAGTTCAAAAAGACCGCGGGAGAAATCGGTCACGGCGCAAAGACTATCAAAGATACAGTTGCGGCCAAAATCGATAAACTCATGGAGAAAAAGCCCGAACAGGACGAGGACGAGCCGGAGGAAGAAACGGAGACCGAGACGACGGAGACCGAGACGACGGAGACCGACAATGCGGTAAAGGACGTTATAAACGCCGTCGCCGAAGAGGGCGGCGATATTGCCGGTAAAATAGCAAACTCCGTGACGAGTTCGTTCAAAAAGCTTGACGAGTTCAAGGACGAGATAAAGGGCGAAATGAAGGCTATGGCTGACGTTCCCGAACAGGTGGGCGGCGTTGCCGCGAAGATCGACAGCACGGGCGAGGTTATAAGCTCGCTGTCGGAAAAGCTTGACGGTATCGCGAAACAGCTTGAAGACCTTTCGGAGAAGATGTCGGACGTGAATGCGGAAAACGGCGCGTCCTTCAAGGAAATGTCGGAGGAAATCAAGACGATAGGCACGGGCATAGCGGACGTAAGACAGTCTGTAGGCTCGGTGTCGAGGCTCAACGACAGCGTTTTCGACCTCAAAAACACGCAGCTTAACACGAAAAACGCCGTGTCGAACCTTGAACTGGCATTCGGACGGCTCAAAAAGAAGTGCGTGCTCGGCATAACGGTTATGAGCATATTGAGCGTAATCATAATCGCGCTCGAAATACTGCTTATGCTGTCGTAACAAAACGAGTAAATCAAAAGAACAAAGTCGTATGATTTTGTTCTTTTTTTTGTTAAACATATTGCAAAAAAATAAAATCTGTGTTACAATTATTGTATAATATTTAATAATAAGGAGGAATTTTACAAATGTTAAAGGAAGATGTTTTAAAGCAGCTTACCGACTGCGGTCTTGTGGCTGTTGTAAGAGCGAACAGCGCGGAAGAGGCGATTAAAATTTCCGACGCGTGTCTCGCGGGCGGCTGCACGGGTATCGAGCTTACGTTCACCGTTCCCGGCGCGGACAAGGTTATCGCGGCTCTTGCGGAGAAGTATTCAAACGGCGAGATGATGCTCGGCGCGGGCACGGTTCTTGACCCCGAGACGGCGAGAATGGCTATTATGGCGGGCGCGAATTTCGTTGTAAGTCCGGCGTTCAACCCCGAAACGGCAAAGCTTTGTAACCGTTACAGAGTACCGTATATGCCCGGCTGCGCGACGATTACCGAGGTTATCACGGCTATGGAGGCGGGCGCGGACATAGTTAAGATATTCCCCGCAGACCTGTACGGACCGAAGATTATAAAGGACATTAAAGGCCCTCTCCCGCAGGCACAGATGATGCCGACAGGCGGCGTTGACAAGGATAACGTTGCGGATTGGATCAAGGCGGGCGTTGTCGCCGTAGGCGCGGGTTCGTCGCTCACGAAGGGCGCAAAGACGGGCGACTACGCGGCTATTACGGCTACGGCTAAGGAGTTCATTGCGAACATTAAGGCTGCGAGAGCAGAGCTTAAGAAGTAATTTAAAGAAAAGGAGAAAAATATAATGGCAAAAGTTGTTACAATGGGTGAGATAATGCTCAGACTTTCCACCCCCGGCAATCAGAAGTACATTCAGGCTACCCAGTTTGACATAAACTACGGCGGCGGCGAGGCCAACGTTGCGGTATCGCTCGCGAATTACGGTCATGACGCGGAATTTGTCACAAAGGTTCCGAAGAACCCGATAGGCGAGTGCGCAATAGCGGCACTCAGAAAGTACGGCGTTGAGACAAAGCACATCGCGAAGGGCGGCGACAGACTCGGCATTTACTTCCTCGAAACAGGCGCGTCGATGCGTCCGTCGAACGTTACATACGACAGAGCGAACTCGTCGATCGCTACGGCGACGGCTGCCGACTTTAACTTTGACGAGATTTTTGAGGGCGCGGACTGGTTCCACTTCACCGGTATCACACCGGCTGTGTCGGACGCGGCGGCTGAGATAACCGAGCTTGCTTGTAAGGCGGCGAAGGTTCACGGCGTAACCGTTTCGTGCGACCTCAACTTCCGTAAAAAGCTCTGGTCGAGCGAAAAGGCGCAGAGAGTTATGTCAAACCTCATGCAGTACGTTGACGTTTGCATAGGCAACGAGGAGGACGCGGACAAGGTTCTCGGCTTTAAGCCCGAAAATACCGACGTAACAAGCGGCGAATTGAACCTCGCGGGCTACGAGAGTATATTCAAGCAGATGGTTGCGAAGTTCGGATTTAAGTACGTTATTTCCTCGCTCCGCGTATCGAAGTCGGCGTCCGACAACGGCTGGTCGGCTTGCATTTATTCGAGCGCGGACGACGAGTTCTATCACTCGAAGGAATACAGAGTTCACCCGATCGTTGACCGCGTAGGCGGCGGCGATAGTTTCGCGGGCGGCACGATATGCGGCTTTGTGGACGGTAAAAACTTCAAGGACGCTCTTGAATTCGGCGTTGCGGCGTCGGCGCTTAAGCACACTATCCCCGGCGACTTCAACCTCGTAACGAGAGAAGAGGTTGAAACGCTCGCGGGCGGCGACGGTTCGGGACGCGTACAGAGATAAACAAAAATCAAAAATGACGGAACGCAATACGCGTTCCGTTGTTTTTTTGGGAAAAATAAAAAAAGCTATGGACTAATTCCAAAATTTATAGTACAATATATATAAAATATAATCCGATAAAGGAGGAAAGTAACATGGTATTAAAGACCGGCAGCGAATTGGGAGAGGTTTCCATATCGAACAGCGTAATATCCGAAATAGCCGGCGCGGTCGCGTCGAGGTGCTACGGAGTGGTCGGAATGGCGTCGAGAAACAAGAAGGACGGCATAGTAAGCCTTTTGAGACCCGACTCCATCACGAAGGGAATAAACATAAACATAGAGGACAACGGGGTTGTAATCGAGGTACACATTATCGTGGAGTACGGCGTAAACATTAACACCATCTGCAAAAGCATCGTGAACCGTGTGCGCTACAACGTCGAGAACACGGCGGGCATAAAGGTAAAACGCGTGAACGTAAGAGTGGAAGGCGTAAGAGTGGATTGACGCGCGCCGCGCAAGGTGGCGGTAATTTTAAGGGGTGATTAAGATAAATACTATAAACGGAAAAGTATTCGCCGAAATGGTCATAAGCGGCGCGAATAATCTGTACAACAATAAGGGCGCGGTAGACGAGCTTAACGTGTTCCCCGTGCCGGACGGCGACACGGGCACGAATATGTCGCTGACGGCGCAGTCAATGGCAAACGAGCTTGCGGACGCGGACGGTTTAACGCTCACGAAGGCGGCGGATAAGATGTCGTTCGCTACGCTGCGCGGCGCGCGCGGCAACAGCGGCGTTATCATGTCGCAGTTTTTCAGGGGTATTTCGAGAAGTTTTAAAGGCAAGACGGAGTGCGGCGCGGCGGAGCTTGCGTCGGCGTTAAAGGACGGCTCCGACGCGGCGTACAAGGCGGTTATGAACCCGACCGAGGGTACTATTTTAACGGTTGCGCGCGAGGCGGCCGCGGGCGCAAAAACGGCTGCGGACGGCGGCGACGTTACAGCCGTTGTTGAAAAAGCCGTGGAGCGAGGCAACAAGGCTCTTGCACGCACGACCGAAATGCTCCCCGTGCTTAAACAGGCGAACGTCGTTGACGCGGGCGGTCGGGGCTGGATGTACGTGCTCGAAGGTATGCTCTCTTATCTGCACAGCGGCGAAATAACAGCCAAAATCGGCGGCGACGAAACGGCGGAAACAAAGAAAACCGCGCAGGCTGCCGTAAGCGGCGAGGATATAAAATTCAAGTACTGCACCGAATTTATAATCGAAAAATACGAGTCGGGCGCGTCCGTTGAGGACTTCCGCGCGGCGATAGCCGATAAGGGCGACTGTCAGCTTGTGATCGATGACGACGAGGTGTGCAAGGTGCATATCCACACGAACCACCCCGGTTTTGTGCTGGAGGAGGCCGTAAAGCTGGGCGAGATGATAAATCTCAAAATCGACAACATGAAACACCAGCACCGCGAGATTATCAAGGGTACTCTCGATTTGTCGGACGGCAAAACGCCCTCGACGGTGACGGACGGCAAAAAGACCAAGCCGAAAAAGGAAAAAGAGCCGAAACCGAAAAAAGAGAAGGAACCCAAACCCAAAAAGGAAACAAAACAGGAACCCCCCAAGGCATACGGCTTTGTCGCGGTGTGCGCGGGCAAGGGGCTTGCGGAAATTCTCGGCGACATGGGAGTTGACAGGATAATCGAGGGCGGTCAGACGATGAACCCCTCGACGGACGATATACTCAAAGCGGTAAAGAAGGTCAAGGCGCAGACGGTATTCGTATTCCCGAACAACAAAAATATAATCATGGCGGCGCAGCAGGCAGCTCAAATTCTCGGGGACAGAAATATAGTCGTCATTGAAAGCACGAGTTACCCGCAGTGCGTGAGCGCGATGGTCGCGTTTAACGACCAGAAGGACGCGGAGACTAACGCCAGCGCCATGCGCAAGGCGATAGGCAAGGTCGCGACGGCGCAGCTTACTTACGCGGTTCGCGACACGGAAATCGACGGCAAAACAATAAAGAAAAACGATATACTCGGCATGGTTGAGGGCAAAATAACGCGCACGGGCACGGATCTTGACGAGGTACTTGCCGGAGTCGTAGCCGAGATAACGGACGAGGATACGGAGATTATCACCGTTTACTGCGGCAAGGACGTCAAAAAGCAGCAGGCGGACAGAATGCAGAGAGCACTGGAGGCAAAGTACGAAAGCGACGAAATAGAAGTCTCATTTAAACGGGGCGGACAGCCGATATACTACTACATAGTATCGGCAGAGTAACACGGGAGAGGATAATGTCAAAGGATATACGCTATCTTAAAGGCGTGGGAGAAAAACGCGCCGCGTTGTTTGAAAAAAAGGGAATACGGACGGTCGAGGATTTACTTTACTACTTTCCGCGCTCGCATGAGGACAGGTCGGAAATGAAGGAAATCGCCGACTGTGCCGAGGGGGAAACGGTGTGCGTCAGCGTCACCGTTTTTTCGCCTGTCAGCGACGTGAGAGTAAGGCGCAATCTGCTCGTGTCAACGATGATAGTGAGCGACCAAACGGGCGCGCTGAACGTCGTGTGGTACAACAACAAGTACGTCAAAGGACAGTTTTTCACCGGCGACGAGTATATTCTTTACGGCAAGATAACGCGTAACCGCGGCAAAAAGGAAATGGTAAACCCCGTGTTTGAGAAAAAGGGCAGCGAGAGGTTCACGGGTAAAATCGTGCCGCTATACCCGCTTACGGAGGGGCTTACGCAGAAAATCCTCCAGTCGGCAATGGAACTGGCGTTAAAGGAGGCGGGCAGGCTCGAAGAGTACATTCCCGCCGAAATACGCGATAGGTACAAAATCGCGGAGCTTAACTACGCGATGAAGAACATACATTTCCCCGAGGACTTCGAGAGCTACAACATAGCGCGGGAGAGGTTTGTGTTCGAGGAACTTCTTATACTGCAGCTTGCGCTGTCGCAGCACAAGGACGAGAACACGTGCCGGCGCGGCGCGGTTTTTAAAGACGTAAAGTGCGTGAGGACATTTACCGACACGCTCCCGTTCCCACTTACGAACGCGCAGAAACGCGTGCTTAACGAGATAATGAAGGACTGCAAAAACGGCGGCGTTATGAACCGTCTCGTTCAGGGCGACGTCGGCAGCGGTAAAACGGCTGTGGCGGCTGCCGCGATTTACGCGGCGGTAAAGAACGGTCACCAGGCGGCAATGATGGCGCCGACCGAGATACTCGCCGCGCAGCACGCGGAAACGCTCGCCGAATTTTTCAAGGACACGGGCATAAAGGTCGCGCTCCTGAACGGCAGCATGAAGGCGAAGGATAAAAGGCTTGTGTACGATATGATGCTGACGGGCGAGGCGGACGTTGTGGTCGGCACGCACGCCATAATACAGGATAAGGCTGAATTTAAAGACCTCGCGCTCGTCGTCGCGGACGAGCAGCACCGTTTCGGCGTTGAGCAGCGCGCGAAACTCGCCGCGAAGGGCAACAATCCGCATATGCTGATCATGTCGGCAACTCCGATACCGCGCACGCTGGCGCTCATACTGTACGGCGACCTCGACATTTCCGTTATAGACGAATTGCCGCCCGGAAGAAAGCCCGTAAAAACATATGCGGTGGGCGAGAGTATGCGCAGGCGCGTGTTCGCGTTCCTCGGCAAAAATGTAAACGCGGGTATGCAGGCGTATGTCGTGTGTCCGCTTATCGAGGAAACGGAAAAGAGCGATTTGCAGAACGCTGAGGAACTGTGCAAAAAGCTGCAGACCGTGTTTCCGAATTTCAAGGTCGGGCTTATGCACGGCAGAATGAAACCGAAACTTAAGGAAGAAATAATGGACGAATTTGTTTCGGGCGAGATAAAAATACTCGTTTCCACAACGGTGATAGAGGTGGGCGTGAACGTGCCGAACGCGAATATGATGATAATTGAGAACGCGGAACGTTTCGGTCTGTCGCAGCTGCACCAGCTGCGCGGACGCGTCGGACGAGGCGGCGAGCAGGCGTTCTGCATCCTTCTCGCGCACGGAAATAACGAGGTCACAAAAAAGCGCATGGAAACAATGACGATCTCGAACGACGGCTTTTATATAAGCGAGCAGGATTTAAAGCTGCGCGGACCGGGCGATTTTTTCGGCACGCGTCAGCACGGTCTGCCGGAAATGAAAATCGCGAACCTGTTCGAGGACAGGGACATTCTCGCAATTTCACAGCAGACGGCGAAAAGCATACTTGAAGAAGACCCGTTTCTTGAAAGTGAAAAATACAAGGGACTGCGCAAACGCGCC
Organism: uncultured Clostridia bacterium; assembly: GCA_947623955.1. GTDB lineage: Bacteria > Bacillota > Clostridia > UBA1381 > UBA1381 > Hominilimicola. The sequence continues at coordinate 19,008 of CANQIP010000009.1, forward strand.
GAGGAAATAATCGCGAACGGTATCGCCATGAACTGACAAAATCCGAATACAAATATTACATGTTTAAATTCTGTGAATACGCGCAAATTATAAACGAGTAAAGAAACTCATTAAATTTTTTGCAGAAGGAGAACAAAACGATGTCAAAGTCAAGAAATTCGAGAACATCAGGTCTTGAAAGCTTTAAGATGGAAGCTGCGAGAGAAGTCGGCGTAAACCTTGAAAGCGGTTACAACGGCGACCTCACATCAAAGCAGGCGGGTTCTATCGGCGGACAGATGGTTAAAAAGATGATAGAAAGCTACGAAAACAACAACAGATAAACAGACGATACAAAAAGGCGCGCCCGAAATTTGGGCGCGCTTTTTTTGCGCATAAATTTTGACAAAACGCCGGCGGTATATTATAATATATATAATAATTGCAGGCGCGGACGAAGGGAGAAAAATATGAGGACACTTTATCTTGAATGTAATATGGGCGCGGCGGGCGATATGCTTACGGCTGCGCTCGCGGAGCTTGCCGATACGGACGGATTTGTAAAGCGCGTAAACGGTGTCGGTATACCGAACGTAACCGTCACTGCCGAAAAAACGCAAAAGTGCGGCGTAACAGGCACGCATATCCGCGTCACGGTGAACGGAGAAGAAGAAAACGAGCATATGCACGAGCATCATCACCACCATCACCATTCGGGTATTGCCGACGTTGAGGGCATAATACGCTCGCTCAACGCGTCCGAGACGGTAAAGGATAACGCCATAGCCGTATACAACATTATCGCCGAGGCGGAAAGCTATGTACATAACACGGACATGGAGCATATACATTTCCACGAGGTCGGCACGATGGACGCGGTAGCCGATGTTGTCGGCGTTTGTATGCTTATGGAGGAACTGTCGCCCGAAAAAATCGTATGTTCACCAGTGAACGTCGGCGGCGGCACGGTAAAGTGCGCCCACGGCGTACTGCCCGTACCCGCGCCCGCGACGGCGAGGATTTTACGTGATATTCCTATATACGGCAGCGGAAACACCGAGCTTTGCACGCCCACCGGCGCGGCTCTTTTAAAGTATTTTGCGACGGAGTTTGCGCCGATGCCGGCTATGAAAATCAAGAGCGTGGGCTACGGAATGGGCAGCAAGAATTTTGAAACGGCGAACTGTGTCAGGGCGTTTCTGGGTGAGAGCGACGACATAGGCGGCGTGTGCGAGCTGCGCTGCAACATAGACGACATGACCGGCGAGCAGATAGGGTTCGCGGTCGAGACGCTCGCGGAAAACGGCGCGCTCGACGTGTTCACCGTGCCGGTGTACATGAAGAAAAACCGCCCGGGTATACTTCTCACATGCCTGTGCAGGGCGGCTGACAGGGATAAAATGGTAGAACTTATTTTCAGACACACGTCCACGATAGGTATGAGAGAGTACGCCGTCAGGCGGCACACGCTGGAACGCGAGACCGTGACCGTAAACACGTCTCACGGCTCTGTCCGCGCGAAAAAATCCTGCGGCTACGGAGTGAGCCGCGTAAAGCCCGAGTACGAGGACATGGCGCGTATCGCCCGTGACAACAATATCTCGGTATCAGATATAAAAATAACAGACGAATAAAATTATATACCGCGCAGCCGTTTTGTCGTGACCTGTGCCGCGACGCCCGTAAACGCGCCCGTAACTATCGCGGAAATTACGAGAAACGGCGCGTACCACAGCACGTACGCGCTGCCGATAACGATACACGCGACGGCGAGCTGTCCGGCGTTATGCCCGATCGCGCCCAGCACGCTCACGACCCACATACGGTTTTCGCCCAGACGGAGCGACGCGAGAGCCATAACGGCAAAGCAGACAAGACCGCCCGCCATACTGTACAAAAATCCCGCCATACCGCCGGAGAATACGCTCGCGATAATGATACGCAGTATGAGTATCACAAACGACTCTTTCCGACCCAGAATATACACGGCAATCAGCGTTATAATATTCGCCAGTCCGAGCTTTACGCCCGGTATCGGCACAAGCGGCGGTATAAACGATTCCGCGACAAATATTACGAGCGCGAGCGACAGCATTAGAGCCATGACGGTAAGTTTTTTCACATTCACTGCGCGTCGCCTCCCGTCACCGCGTCAATGTCTTTTCCGCCGTCCGTAACGACGACGGTCAGTTTGTTCGGAAGGCATACTATTGGAGGCTGTGCACCGCTTATAAACCCTCTCTTGACGCATATTTTATCGGGGCAGCTTGCGCCTGTAACGGCTACGCGCCCGTTTTCAACCCTTACCGTGTTTGCGCCGCCGTCCTTTGACGTGACGGTGAACTCGTAGGGGTTTTTTACGTTTTCCAAATCCACAACGCGCACCGTTTCGCCGTCCGAGAGGATTTTCGCCGTTTTACCGTGCGGCGCGGTATTTGCGCGGCACACAATAACAATCGCGCACGCGGCGGCGATCAACGCGAACGCGCCGACCCACGCGAGATTTTTCTTAAGCTCAGCCATTCGCGTCCTCCTTCGGCAAAATCTTCGTCACGCGCGGCGTGTATCTGCGCTTAAGACGCTTGTCCGACAGTATGAGTATCACGAATATGAGAGCCATGAGCAAAAATCCCGCGGCGGCGGATACAAGCTCGTTTTTTGTTACCGCGTACGCGGCGAAATATCCGAGTATCAGCGCAGCCACAGGCACAATATAAACGAGCGCAGCCGCGCCGAGAATTTTATTGTCAGCCATATCTATGCAAACAGCGTCGCCGACGGCTGCGTTTACGGTATTTTCAGCCCTTACCGTCGCCGTAATACCCGGACAAAGTCCGCACGACGCGCAGCTTTCGCCGCATGACGACGAGCGCGTAATCTCGATTTCTGCCGTTTTTCCGCTCACGCTTTTAACAATACCGTTCTGAAACATTTTACCACCCCGCAACATATTTAAATCCGTTTCTAATTATAATATACCGTCATATTTCTTTCAAGTATATATTGAAAAAAATATTTAATTATGATACAATAACTATAGCTATGTATTACAACAAAGTGAAAAAGGAAGGTGTAACAATGGCAGCAACATTCAAAGGCGGCTTTCATATACGCGACCGTAAGGAGCTGACAAATGAAAAGCAAACCGTTCGGCTGCCCGACTGCGATATGCACATCTACCCGATGCGCCAGCATATCGGCGCGCCGTTAAAGGCGCTCGTCAGTGTGGGCGATAAGGTAAAGGTCGGACAGAAAATCGCCGACAGCGGAGAATTCGTTTCCGCGCCGGTTCATTCGTCGGTTTCGGGTACGGTCACGGATATAAAGCCGTATTTTCATGACAGCGGCTCGATGGTTGAGGCGATATTTGTCGAGAACGACAAGGAATATACCGTGTCGGACGACGTTTGCCCGAAGGATTACAATAGCATGAACCGCGACGAGCTTTTGTCCGTCATACGCGAGGCGGGCATAGTCGGCATGGGCGGCGCGGGTTTCCCGACGCACGTCAAGCTTTCGCCGAAACAGAAGGTCGACTACATAATCGTGAACGGCGCGGAGTGCGAGCCGTACATAACGAGCGACCACCGTTATATGCTCGAAAACGCGGACGATATAATCTACGGCTTAAAGGTCGCCATGAAGGTGCTTGACCTTAAGGACGGCTATATCGGCGTGGAGCTTAACAAAAAGAACGGAATAGATGCTGTAAAAGCGTCGAAGGAGTACGGCGGAAACATACATATAATCGAATTAAAGACGAAATACCCGCAGGGCGCGGAAAAGCAGCTTATAAAGGCGATAACGGGCAGAAACGTACCTGCCGGCGGACTTCCGGCGGACGCGGGCGCGGTCGTCATAAACGTCGCGACAGCCGTCGCGATAGCGAACGCGTTTAAGACGGGACTTCCCGCGATAGAGAAAAATGTCACAGTGTCGGGCGACGCGGTGAAAAATCCGTCGGTGTTCCGCGTGCGTACTGGCGTGCCGGTATCGTTCCTCATAGAACAGGCGGGCGGCTTTGTAAGCGCTCCCGAAAAAATCGTTTCGGGCGGCCCGATGATGGGAATATCGCAGTACAACACGGATTACCCCGTCACAAAAACCACCTCATCGGTACTCACGATAACGAAGGCGGAAAAAACATATGACCCCGACGCTCCTTGCATACGCTGCGGTAGGTGCGTAGACCACTGCCCGATGCGGCTCATGCCGATGAAACTCGTGCAGGCGTCCAAAAAGGACGACGTGGATATGGCGCAAAGGTACAATATACTCGAATGTATCGAGTGCGGACTTTGCTCCTACATATGCCCCGCGAACAAAAACCTGCTCCAGTTTATCAGAATGATAAAGCCGGAGGTAATGAAAAAGGTAAGGGAGGAAAAGAACAATGGAAAATAATCTCATAATGTCCTCCTCGCCGCATATTCACACAAACTCCACGACTCAAAGGATAATGCTCGACGTGATAATCGCGCTGCTCCCCGCGGCTGTGGCGGGCGGACTGCTGTTCGGGATCTACTCGACAATAGTCCTCGCGAGCGCGGTAATATCGGCGGTGCTCGCGGAGTGGATATTTGAAAAGTTACTTAAAAAGCGCAACACAACGGGTGATTTGAGCGCGGTCGTGACGGGTCTTTTGCTCGGACTCAACATGCCGCCGCGCATACCGATATGGATGGTGTGCGTGGGTTCGGCGTTCGCGATAGTGATAGTAAAACAGATGTTCGGCGGTCTCGGCAAGAACTTCGTAAACCCCGCCCTCGCGGCGCGCTGTTTCATGCTCATAGCGTGGACGGGCGCGATGACAAGCTTTCAAACACCGTTCGACGCGGTAACGACCGCGACGCCGCTCGCGATAATGAAAAGCGGCGCGGAGGGAACGATGCCGTCGCTCATGCAGTGCCTTGTCGGCATGAAGGCGGGTACGATCGGCGAAACATCGGCAATAGCGCTTATTATAGGTTTTATATACCTGCTTGCGCGGCGCGTGGTAAGCATAAAGATACCGCTTGCGTACATAGCGTCATTCGCGGCTTTGACGTTCCTTTTCGGAAAGGACGCGTTCGACGCGCAGTATCTCGCGTACCAGCTCCTTACGGGCGGACTTCTTCTGGGCGCGTTCTTCATGGCGACCGACTACACAACAACGCCGACGACACATCTCGGCATGATAATATTCGGTATAGGCTGCGGCGTTCTGACGTTCCTTATAAGACGGTTCGGCGGTTATCCCGAGGGCGTGTCGTTCTCGATACTTCTGATGAACCTCGCCGCGCCGCTTATCGAGCGTTATACCGTTCCGAAATCCTTCGGAAACAGAGGAGGTGCGCGTAAATGAGTGAAAATTTGGACGTAAAGGAAATCATAAAGGTGGGCGCGATACTGTTTGTGATAACCGCGCTCGCGGCGGCTCTTCTGGGATTTGTAAACGCGAAAACCGCGCCGCTTATAGCCGAAAACAACGTCAAAAAGGAGCAGACGGCTCTCAAAGCCGTAATGCCCGACGCGGCTGACTTTAAAGAAATTGAACTCACTCCCGAACTGAAAAACGCCGAGGACGGCAGGGGAGAGATAACAAAGGCTTACACCGCCCTCGACCAAAGCGGCAGAGTTACGGGCGCGTGCGTCATAACCGAAACGAGCGGCTACGACATCGGCATACAGACCGTAACCGGCGTAAAAGAGGACAAGACGGTCGCGGGCGTTGAAATCATTTCGCTTAACGAAACGCCCGGTCTCGGCGCGAAGGCGACCGACGCGTCGTTCCGCGATCAGTACGCGGGCAAGAGCGCGGGAATAGGCGTTTCAAAATCGGGCGCGACCGCCACCGACATACAGGCGATTTCCGGCGCGACGCTTACCTCGAAGGGCGTTACGAACGGAGTAAACATCGCGCTTGACGCGGCGGAGATAATACTGGAAGGGGGTAACGGATAATGGCTGACGAAAACAAGAAAACGGCGGTGTCCGTATTCAAAAACGGACTGTTTACCGAAAACCCGACATTTATGCAGCTGCTCGGCATGTGTCCGACGCTCGCCGTCACAACAAGCCTTCAAAACGGCTTGGGAATGGGCTTGTCGGCAACGGCTGTCCTTATCTGCTCGAACCTTCTCATATCGCTTTTGAGAAAGATAATTCCCGACAAGGTGAGAATAGCGGCGTACATAGTAATTATAGCGGCGTTCGTAACATTGATAGATATGTCGCTGCAGGCGTTTATGCCCGACCTTGCGTCGTCGCTCGGTCTTTTTATACCGCTTATCGTCGTAAACTGCATAATCCTTGCGCGCGCGGAGGCGTTCGCGTCGAAGAACGGGCCGTGGCACAGCGCGGTTGACGGTTTCGGTATGGGACTGGGCTTTACGGGCGCTTTGTGCATCATATCCGCGATACGCGAAATACTCGGCGCGGGCACGATATGGGGAATAACGCTCTACGGCACGCACGTGCAGCCGGCGACGATAATGATAATGGCTCCGGGCGGATTTATCGTGCTCGGACTGCTTATCGGAACGATAAACTTCATCGTGAAAAAAACAAAGAAGGGGGCGGATAAATAATGGCTGTTCAGATTGTGTCTATACTTTTGTCCGCGCTCCTCACGGAAAACTTCGTAATGGTGAAATTCCTCGGAATATGCCCGTTCCTCGGAGTGTCGAAAAAGACGGAAACGGCGTTCGGCATGGGTATGGCTGTAACGTTCGTAATGGCTCTCGCCTCGGCGTTTACATGGCTCGCGAACAAGTTTCTGCTCATACCGTTCGGACTCGATTACCTGCAGACGATACTGTTTATATTGATTATCGCCGGACTTGTGCAGTTTGTGGAGATGTTTATAAAGAAGTCGCTGCCGTCGCTGTATAGCGCGCTCGGAATTTACCTTCCGCTTATAACGACAAACTGCGCGGTACTCGGCGTGACGCTGTTAAACGTGCAGAACTACGCGGACAGCTTTATATTCTCGCTGCTTAACGGAACGTTCTCGGCTCTCGGTTTCACGCTCGCGATAGTTTTAATGGCGGGTATAAGAGAGTATCTCGACGAGGACGCGGTGCCGGAATGTTTCCGCGGTTTCCCGATAGCCCTTTTGACGGCGGGACTGATGTCGATAGCGTTTATGGGCTTTTCGGGCTTTTCAATCGGTTAAATCGGAAATGAATTGCAAAACGCAATTTGTGTAATGGAGGAATAAGATGAACACAGCAAATATAATTTCCGCGGTATGCGTGGTCGGCGGAACGGGTCTTTTGTTCGGACTTCTTCTCGCGTTTGCCGCGCACATATTCGCCGTTAAAAAGGACGAGCGTGCGGAGCGTATCACCGAAGTGCTGCCGGGCGCGAACTGCGGCTCGTGCGGCTACGCGGGCTGCTCGGCCTACGCGGAGGCGGTCGTAAACGAAGGCGCGCCGGTAAACGCCTGCACCGTCGGTAAAGCGCCCGTGGCGCAGAAGATAGCCGATATAATGGGCGTCGAGGCGGGCGAGGTACAGGAGGTCGTCGCGCGCGTAATGTGCGCCGGCGATAAAGCGTCCGTGGTGTACAAATTTGATTACAAGGGAATAAAAGACTGCGCCGCGGCGGCAAAATTTGCCGGAGGCGCAAAAAAATGCGAAAGCGGCTGTCTCGGTCTCGGTCACTGCGCGAACGTATGTCCGTTCGGCGCAATCAAGATTAAAAACGGCGTCGCGGTCGTTGACGACACGCTTTGTCAGGCGTGCGGCAAGTGTATAAAGGAATGTCCGAAACATATTATAAAGCTCGTGCCGAAAAATCAGCGTCACTGGGTTCTTTGCTCAAATCCCGAAATGGGAAAATTTGTCAATCAATACTGCAAAAAGGGTTGCATCGGCTGTAAATTATGCGAAAAAGAGTGTCATTTTGACGCTATACATGTGGTGGACAATCATGCTATAATAGATTACGACAAATGCAAAAACTGCGGCTTGTGCGCGAAGAAGTGTCCGCGCGGCGTTATAATGTCCGTGCCGCGTGAAAACGGCGCAAAAACGCAGGTTGTAACAACGGCTAACTAAAGTTGTTTGTGACTTTAGCATAACATACATACAAAAAACTATATCAATTCGACAAAAATAAATTACCATATAGAAAATTGTCTTGCGGTATGATACAATATATATTGCGGTTGATTGTTAAATAATTATCAATTCAACGCGCAAAAATTAAAGATGTTGATTTTGTATAACAATAATATATATGGAGGTTACAAAATGGCTGAGAAGAAACAGACCGTTCCTTTCTCGGGAACAAAGGAGCAGGAAGAAAAGCTTATGCAGGTCATAGCCGAGCACAGAGACGACCCCGGCGCGACAATGCCGCTTTTGCAGAAGGCTCAGGAGATTTACGGCTATCTTCCGAGAGAAGTTCTTAAAAAAATCTCGGACGAGACGATGATACCGCTTGAAAAGCTCTACGGCGTAGCGACGTTCTATTCGCAGTTCTCGCTGAACCCGAAGGGCAAGTACAGAATAAGCGTTTGTCTCGGTACGGCATGCTACGTAAAGGGCAGCGGCGACATTTACAACGCGCTTACCGAAAAGCTCAACATATCGGGCGGCGAATGTACGCCGGACGGAAAATTCTCGCTTGACGCGTGCCGCTGCGTGGGCGCGTGCGGACTTGCGCCGGTAATGCTTGTAAACGACGAGGTATACGGCAGACTTACCGTTGACGATGTTGACGATATTCTTGCCAAGTATGAATAAGGAGGCGCGGTATGATTACGATTGAACAGTTAAAGGAAATAAAGGAAAAAGCGCAGCAAACCACATCGAAACGCCGCGTTCACGTGTGCGGCGGTACGGGCTGCACATCCTCGGGAAGTCCCGCGCTTATCGCGAAACTCGAGGAGGAAATAAAGAAAAACGGACTTGAAAATGAGGTTGAAATCGTAAAGACCGGCTGTTTCGGACTTTGCGCTTTGGGACCGATTATGATAGTACACCCGGAAAATCTGTTCTACTCCATGGTAAAGGAGGAGGACATTCCGAGAATAGTCGAGGAGCATTTAAAGAACGGCAACCCCGTTAAAGAACTGCTCTACGACGAAACGACGAAAGCCGACCACATACTTCCGCTTGAAGAAACGAATTTCTATAAGAAACAGCACAGAGTCGCGCTGCGCAACTGCGGCGAGATAAGTCCGGAGCATATCGAGCATTACATAGGCAAGGGCGGTTACGAGGCTCTTGCGAAGGTACTGACCGAGATGACGCCGGAGGAAGTAATACAGACGATTTACGACAGCGGACTTCGCGGACGCGGCGGCGCGGGTTTCCCGACGGGACTTAAATGGCGTTTCGCTGCTGCGAACGACGCGGATCAGAAGTACGTGTGCTGTAACGCCGACGAGGGCGACCCCGGCGCGTTCATGGATCGTTCGGTGCTTGAAGGCGACCCGCACGTCGTACTGGAGGCTATGGCAATCGCCGGTTACGCGATAGGTGCGACGCAGGGTTATATCTACGTCCGCGCCGAGTACCCGATAGCCGTTGAAAGACTGCAGATCGCAATCGGACAGGCGAGGGAGCTCGGACTTTTGGGCGACAATATTTTCGGTACGGGCTTTAAGTTTGACATCGAACTCCGTCTCGGCGCGGGCGCGTTCGTCTGCGGCGAGGAAACGGCGCTTATGACCTCGATAGAGGGTAACAGAGGCGAGCCGCGTTCACGCCCGCCGTTCCCCGCGCTTAAAGGTCTGTTCCAAAAGCCGACAATACTCAACAACGTTGAAACGTACGCGAACGTTCCGCAAATCATTATGAACGGCGCGGACTGGTTCGCGTCGATGGGTACGGAGAAGTCGAAGGGTACGAAGGTATTCGCGCTCGGCGGTAAAATCAACAACACAGGTCTTGTAGAAGTGCCTATGGGTACGACGCTGCGCGAGGTCGTTGAAGAAATCGGCGGCGGCGTGCCGAACGGCAAGAAGTTCAAGGCGGCACAGACCGGCGGCCCGTCCGGCGGCTGTATACCGGCTGAGCATCTCGACATTCCGATCGACTTCGACAACCTCACCGCGATAGGCTCTATGATGGGCAGCGGCGGACTTATCGTAATGGACGAGGACACCTGTATGGTCGACATAGCCAAATTCTTCCTCGAATTTACCGTTGACGAAAGCTGCGGCAAATGTACGCCGTGCCGTGTCGGTACGAGAAGAATGCTTGAAATCCTCACGAAGATAACGAAAGGTCAGGCGACGATGGACGACCTTGACAAGCTGGAGGAGCTGTGCGAACATCTGCACTCAAACTCGCTCTGCGCTCTCGGTCAGACCGCGCCGAACCCCGTAATATCGACGCTCAAATATTTCCGCGACGAGTACATAGCCCATATCGTGGACAAGAAGTGTCCGGCGGGCGTATGTAAAGACCTTCTCCAATACAAGATTGACGAGGAGAAGTGTAAGGGCTGTACGCTCTGCGCGAGGAACTGCCCTGTCGGAGCAATTTCCGGCACAGTCAAGGAGCCGCACACTATAGATCCCGAAAAGTGTATAAAGTGCGGCGCATGTATGGAGAAATGCCGTTTTGGCGCTATATATAAGGAGTAAGAAGGAGAGAGGACAATGGCTAATATCAATCTTAAAATAAACGGTTTAGATGTCAGCGCTCCCGAAGGCTCGACGGTTCTGGAGGCTGCAAGACACGCGGGAATAAAAATTCCGACGCTGTGTTATCTTAAAGAAATAAACGAAATAGGCGCGTGCCGTATGTGCGTCGTCGAGGTAAAGGGCGCGAGAAATCTCGTCGCCGCGTGCGTGTACCCGATAACGGAGGGTATGGAGGTGTTCACAAACACACCGAAACTTATCGAGTCGAGAAAGAGAACGCTCCAGCTTCTTCTTTCAAACCACGAAAAGAAGTGTCTTTCCTGCGTAAGGAGTGGAAAGTGCGAGCTGCAGGAGCTTTGCACGGAGTACGGCGTCGAGGACGAAAACTACTTCGCGGGCGAACAGCAGCACTTTGAGCCGGACACAAGCGCGCCGCATATGGTTCGCGACAATAACAAATGTATACTCTGCCGCCGCTGCGTCGCGGTGTGCGAGAAAGTTCAGGGCGTCGCCGTAATAGGGCCGAATAACCGCGGCTTTGCGACGTCGATAGGCTGCGCGTTCGAGTCCGACCTTGCCGACACAAGCTGCGTAAACTGCGGTCAGTGTATCGCGGCGTGTCCTGTGGGCGCGCTGTACGAAAAGGATAATACCGACGACGTTCTCGCTGCTATAAACGACAGCGAAAAGCATGTCGTTGTACAGACCGCTCCGGCTGTACGCGCCGCGCTCGGCGAGGAATTCGGTTACCCGATGGGCACGGACGTTGAGGGCAAAATGGCTGCCGCGCTTAGGAGAATAGGCTTTGACAAGGTGTTTGACACAAACTTCGGCGCAGACCTCACAATCATGGAGGAGGCGAACGAGTTTATAGAGAGAGTGCAAAACGGCGGCGTGCTGCCGATGATAACGTCATGCTCGCCCGGCTGGGTAAAGTACTGCGAGCATTACTATCCCGACCAGCTTTCGCACCTTTCAAGCTGCAAATCGCCACAGCAGATGTTCGGCGCGGTGACAAAGACGTACTACGCGGAAAAAATGGGTATCGACCCGAAGAATATAGTATGCGTGAGCGTTATGCCGTGTACGGCGAAAAAGTTTGAAATAAACAGAGACGACCAGGACGCGGCGGGTATGCCCGACGTTGACATTTCAATCACAACACGCGAGCTTGCGCGTCTTATCCGCAAGTGCGGCATCGACTTTAACATTCTGCCCGACGAGAGCTTTGACGACCCGCTTGGCGAGAGCAGCGGCGCGGGCGTAATATTCGGCGCGACGGGCGGCGTTATGGAAGCCGCGCTCCGCACGGCTGTGGAAAAGCTGACGGGCGAGGAACTTCAAAAGCTTGACTTTACCGAGGTTCGCGGCACGGACGGCATAAAGGAAGCGACCTACACCGTCGGCGGCAAGGAGGTAAAGGTTGCCGTTGCGTCGGGACTTAACAACGCGCGCGTGATTATGGATAAAATCCGCGCCGGCGAGGCAGACTATCACTTTGTCGAGATAATGTGCTGCGAGGGCGGATGCGTAAACGGCGGCGGTCAGCCGCAGGTACACGCGGACGTAAGGAACTTTACGGACGTTAAGGCGCTCCGCGCGAAAGCGCTCTACAACAACGACACGGCTAAGACGATAAGAAAGTCGCACGAGAACCCCTCGATCAAGAAACTGTACGAGGAATATCTCGGCGAACCGGGAAGTGAAAAGGCTCACCACCTGCTACACACGTCTTACGTGGAGAGAACGATAAACTGATTTTAACCGAAAGCAAAGGGGCTTTGCCTAAAGCCCCTTGTTTTTGTATGGTACGCAAGGGAGTGGTAAGTGTGACAACGGAAAATCTCATAGAAAAGCTGTCGGATACGCATACCCTCACGCTTGACGAGTACGCGTACCTCATAGAAAACCGCGACGAAAACGCGGCGCGTATGCTTGCCGAAAGAGCGGTTAAAATACGTAAGGAGATTTACGGCAGCGCGGTTTTTGTGCGCGGACTTATCGAGGTAAGCAATATCTGCAAAAACGACTGCCTTTACTGCGGCATACGCAAAAGCAATTCTTCGTGCGACCGCTACAGATTAAGTGCGGACGAAATTCTTGACTGCGCCGATGAGGGGTACACGCTCGGCTTTCGCACATTCGTGCTGCAGGGCGGCGAGGACGGTTACTACACCGACGAGTTGCTTGAAAAAATCATAAAAAGCATAAAACGAAAATATCCCGACTGCGCGGTAACGCTGTCACTCGGCGAGAGAAGTCGTGAAAGCTACAAACGGCTGTTCGACGCGGGCGCGGACAGGTATCTCCTGCGCCACGAAACGGCTGACAGGGAGCATTACGAAAAGCTCCACCCAAGCGAAATGTCGTTTGAAAACCGTATGCGCTGCCTTAAAAATCTGCGCGAAATTGGTTATCAGGCCGGCTGCGGATTTATGGTCGGTTCGCCGTACCAGACAGCGCGGACAATAGCCGAGGACTTAAAATTTATAGAGGAATTTAAGCCGGATATGTGCGGCATAGGGCCGTTCGTTCCGCACGGCGCGACTCCGTTCGCAAACGAAAAAGGCGGAACGGTTGAGCTTACGTGTTACCTTTTGTCGGTAATACGGCTCATTTACCCGCCTGTGCTTTTGCCGGCGACGACGGCTCTCGGCACAATTCACCCCATGGGGCGCGAAATGGGAATACAGTCGGGCGCGAACGTCGTAATGCCTAATTTGTCGCCGACGACGGTACGGAAAAAGTATGAGCTTTACGACAACAAGATATGCACGGGCGAGGAAAGCGCGCAGTGCGTCGCGTGCTTAAAGCAAAGAATGAAATCAATCGGATACGAGATAGTTACGGACAGAGGAGACATAAGAAAATGAGAATAGAATACAACCCGAAGTCATACAAGGCGGAGGAATTTATAAACGACGAGGAGATCCGCGCGACGCTTGAATACGCCGAGGCGAACAAGAACAACGCGGAGCTTATAGACGAGATAATCGAGAAGGCGCGTCCCGTAAAAACCGAAAAGGGCTGCGTGTGCCGCGGTCTTACGCACCGCGAGGCGTCGGTTTTATTGGCGTGCGAGATACCCGAAAAGATAGAGAAGATTTACGCCGTCGCGGAGGAAATAAAGCTCGCGTTCTACGGCAACAGAATAGTCATATTCGCGCCGCTTTACCTTTCCAATTACTGCGTAAACGGCTGCCTGTATTGCCCGTACCACCAAAAGAACAAAACGATACCGCGCAAAAAGCTGACGCAGGAGGAGGTCAGGGCGGAGGTTATCGCGCTGCAGGATATGGGACACAAGCGTCTTGCGATAGAGGCGGGCGAGGATCCCGTAAACAACCCGATAGAGTACATTTTGGACTGCATTAAAACCATTTACAGTGTTCACCACAAAAACGGCGACATCCGCCGCGTGAACGTGAACATCGCCGCGACGACCGTTGAAAATTACCGCAAGCTGAAGGATGCGGGCATAGGCACGTATATCCTGTTCCAGGAAACGTACCACAAGGAAAGCTATTTAAGACTTCACCCGACGGGCCCCAAGCACGACTACGCGTACCATACCGAGGCTATGGACAGAGCGATGGAGGGCGGTATCGACGACGTGGGTCTGGGCGTACTGTTCGGGCTTGAAATGTACAAGTACGAGTTCGCAGGACTTATAATGCACGCGGAGCATCTCGAAGCCGTACACGGCGTAGGCCCGCACACTATAAGCGTGCCGCGCGTTAAGCACGCCGACGACATCGACCCCGACGAGTTCGACAACGGTATAGACGATGAAACATTCGCGAAAATCACGGCTTGCATACGTCTTGCCGTGCCGTACACGGGCATGATAATTTCGACGCGTGAAACGGAGGAGGTGCGCTCAAAGCTTTTGCGGCTCGGCATTTCACAGGTAAGCGGCGGCTCGCGCACGTCGGTAGGCGGTTACACCGAGGAGGAGCGTCCGCACGACACGGAGCAGTTCGACGTTTCCGACTGCCGTTCGCTTGACGAGGTCGTGAGGTGGCTTATGGAAAACGGACACATTCCGTCGTTCTGCACCGCCTGCTACCGCGAGGGACGTACCGGCGACCGTTTTATGTCGCTGTGCAAGAGCGGACAGATATTAAACTGCTGCCACCCCAACGCGCTTATGACGCTTACGGAGTACCTCGTTGACTACGCGTCCGAGGAAACGAAAAAGGTCGGCTACGCGCTTATCGAAAAGGAGCTTGACCGCATACCGAACGACAAAGTACGCGAAATCGCGCGTAAAAATATAGACGATATACGCAACTCAAACAGACGCGATTTCAGATTTTAGGTGATAATATGAGTTTGAACGAAACAGCCTCGGCGGAAAGGGTGCATATAGCGTTTTTCGGCATGAGAAACGCGGGCAAGTCGAGCCTTGTAAACGCCGTGACAAATCAGGAAATGTCGGTCGTGTCGGACGTTAAAGGCACGACGACCGACCCCGTGAAAAAATCTATGGAACTTTTGCCGATAGGGCCCGTCGTGATAATCGACACGCCCGGTCTCGACGACGAGGGCGAACTCGGAGAAAAGCGCGTAAAGCGGGCGAGGGAGGTACTTGCGAAAACGGACGTCGCCGTGCTTGTTGTAGATGCGCAGAGAGGTCTTTCCGACGCGGACAGGGAGCTTATACGCGAGCTTGGGGACAGTAAAGTTCCGTACATCACGGCGTATACAAAGTCCGATTTGCCGCACGATACGGGGACACTAAAAGACAATGAAATATACGTGAGCATATTCGACAAACAGAGTGTTGACGCGCTGAAAAATATGATAGCGCGTCTCGGCAGGGGGACACTAAACGACAAGCGCATAGTCGCCGATTTGCTTACCGAAGGCGATACGGCTGTGCTTGTGATACCGGTTGACGCAGCCGCGCCGAAGGGCAGAATAATACTTCCGCAGCAGCAGACGCTCCGCGAAATACTCGACTCGCACTGCACCGCGATTTGCTGTCAGCCCGAGGAACTTTCGGGGACACTAAAATCACTCGCGAAAAAACCGCGCATAGTCATAACCGACTCGCAGGCGTTTAAAGCCGTCGCGGCTGACGTTCCGGAGGGTATTTTGCTCACATCGTTTTCGATACTGTTCGCACGCTATAAGGGCGACCTGGCCGAACTCGTAAAGGGCGCGGCGCGGCTTTCAAAACTTCGTGACGGCGACAAGGTACTTATAAGCGAGGGCTGCACGCACCACCGCCGGTGCGGCGACATAGGCACGGAGAAGATACCCGCGTGGATAGAAAAATTCACGGGCGCGAGACCCGAATATTCGTTCACCTCGGGCGGCGGATTCGGAGAGAATTTGGAGGACTACAAGCTGATAATACACTGCGGCGGCTGTATGCTCAACGAAAAAGAAATGAAGCGCCGCATAACCGAAGCAAAAAGAGCAGGCGTGCCGATTGTAAATTACGGCGTGGCGATAGCGCATATGCACGGAATTTTAAAGCGCAGCCTTGCGCCGTTCCCCGACATAGCGAAATTACTCCCTTAAAATAGGGAGTTTTTCTTTTTATCCGACAAATATATTGAATATCGGAAAATATTGTGATACAATGAATATAACTGTGATTATACATTCGGAGGTGGACGAATTTGGACAAAAAAGAATACGCTTTAAAAAAACACGAGGAATGGCAGGGAAAGATTGAGGTCGTGTCACGTGCAAGGGTGACGAACCGCGACGAACTGTCGGTCGCGTACACGCCGGGAGTAGCCGAGCCGTGCCTTGAAATTGCGAAAAACACCGACCTGTCGTACAAATACACGCGACGCTCAAACCTTGTGGCGGTCATAACGGACGGCACGGCGGTGCTCGGTCTCGGCGATATAGGGCCCGAGGCGGGTATGCCGGTAATGGAAGGCAAATGCGCGCTGTTTAAGACGTTCGCGGGTGTTGACGCGTTCCCGCTGTGCGTGAAGTCGAAGGACGTTGATGAGATTGTAAACTGTGTGAAACTGATTTCGGGGTCGTTCGGCGGCATTAACCTTGAGGACATATCCGCGCCGCGCTGCATAGAGATCGAGCGTCGGCTCAAGGAGGAGTGCGATATACCCGTGTTCCATGACGACCAGCACGGCACGGCTGTGGTTGTGCTTGCCGCCGCGCTTAACGCGCTCAAAGTTGTCGGCAAGGACATAACCGAAATCAAAGCCGTCGTAAACGGCGCTGGCAGTGCGGGAATGGCGATCGCGAGACTTTTGGTGTCACGCGGACTTAAAAATCTCATAATGTGCGACAAGTACGGCTCGCTTTACCGCGGCAACGCGCAGATGAACGACGAGCAGGCAAAGCTTGCCGACCTCACGAACCCCGACAATCTCGACGTTGACCTGAAGGGCGCTGTGAAGGGCGCGGACTTGTTCATAGGCGTGAGCGCGCCGAACATTCTTACCGAGGAAATGGTAAAGAGTATGGCGAAGGATTCGATTATATTCGCGATGGCAAACCCCACCCCCGAAATAATGCCCGACATCGCGAAAAAAGCGGGCGCGAAGGTCGTCGGCACGGGAAGGAGCGACTTCCCGAACCAGATAAACAACGTCCTCGCGTTTCCCGGAATATTCCGCGGCGCGCTCGACGTGAGAGCGTCCGACATAAACGACGAAATGAAAATCGCCGCGTCGGAGGCTATAGCGTCGGTTATACGGGACGACGAGCTTAACGAGAACATGATAATACCCGACGCGTTCGACGAGCGCATCGCAAGAAACGTGGCGAGAGCCGTGTCGCGTGCGGCGGTAAAAAGCGGCGTTGCACGCGCCGATTTGGAGGATAAATAATGGAAAGCATAAAATTACATTGGATGGAAAACAGAGCAAAGGGCGGCTACGTCACGTTCGGCGTACCCTATAAGCAGGGTGAAAAGCCCGTTGGTACGGCGTTCGCGCCGTTTGACGAAAACGGCAACGAGATACCGTATCAGGAAAAACCGATAGCGTTTTACCCCGACGGCTCGACGAAGTGGTCAAGCTTTACCGCACGCGTTGACGGTGACGGCGTGGAAATAAAGAAAGCCGAAAAAAAGGAATACGGCGGCATAACGGTAAACGAGACGGACGACGGTATAGCCGTCGATAACGGCGCGTTTACGGCAATATTCCCGAAATCCGGCGCAACTCTTATGAAAACGCCTTACGCCGACGCGATTTTAAAGGTGCAGAAGGAAACATACGACAAGCAGGACGGCGACGAGATAAAGCGCATAATCTCCTACTACGGCGAGATAGAGACAGCCGAGGTCGAGGAAGAGGGCGCGCTCAAAACGACCGTAAAGCTTACCGGTACGCACAAAAGCGCGCACGGCGACACATTTTTGCGCTACATAATACGTTTCACTTGTTTTCACAACGAAAAGAGCGTGAACGTAAAGCACACGTTTATATTCGACGGCGACGAAAGCACCGATTTTATTAAGGGTATCGCGCTCGTAATGAAACGTAAAATGACGGGTAAGCTTTACAACCGCCGCATAAAAATGACGGGCGATTACGGCGTAATGCACGAGTGTATGCAGATTTTAAATTTGTGGCGTCCGAGACTCGGACCGTCCATAGGCATACAGCCGGTGCACAGCGCGCAGCTGCGCGGCGAGATGATAGACCTTTCGCCGCTTGTTGATTTGAGAAACGGCAATCCCGTCACGGAGGAACAGATTGACAACGTGACGAAATGGGACTGCTACAGACTGCAGCAGCTTACGCCCGACAGCTTTGAGGTAAGAAAGCGCACGGGTCACGACGAGTGCACGTTCATAAAGGCGAACTGGGGCAAACGCTCAAAGGGTCTTATGTACATAGCCGACGAAAAGGGCGGCGTGTCGGTATGTCTGCGCAATTTCTGGCAGAAGTACCCGTCCTCGCTCCACGCGGAGGGACTCTGCTCGGACGAGGGTATGCTTATGGCGTGGATAGTGTCGCCGGACGGCTTGTCGCGCGATATGCGCCATTACGACGTGGTTTCGCACGACCAGACGTACTACGAGGGTACGCCGGAGGTCGGCTCGTCGGCTTACGGCATAGCGAACACGAACGACCTCACCGTTTACTTTTATGACGAGGTAGCGTCGGACGAGCTTATTTTGAGCCATGCCGACAGAGTACAAAAGCCGCCCGTTATGATTTGCACACCCGAATACTACCACGAAACGCGCACGCTCGGCTACTGGAGCCTGCCCGACAGGAGCACTCCGCTGAAAAAGTGGGCGGAGGACGAAATGGACAAGGCGTTTAACTATTATAAAAACGAAATCGAGCAGCGCCGCTGGTACGGCTTGTGGGATTACGGCGACATAATGCACACCTACGACGCGCAGCGTCACTGCTGGAAGTACGACCTCGGCGGCTACGCGTGGCAGAGTACGGAACTTGTGCCGACGCTGTGGCTGTGGTACTCGTTCCTTAGAACCGGCAGGGAGGACATGTTCTCCGTAGCCGAGGCAATGAGCCGTCACAGCGCGGACGTTGATATTTACCATAT
Organism: uncultured Clostridia bacterium; assembly: GCA_947623955.1. Classification (GTDB taxonomy): domain Bacteria; phylum Bacillota; class Clostridia; order UBA1381; family UBA1381; genus Hominilimicola. The sequence goes on from CANQIP010000009.1 coordinate 38,086, forward strand.
GGGACCGTTAAAGGGTCTCGGCAGCCGCCACAATGTCGTGCATTGGGGCGACAGCTGCAAGGAGGCGCGTATAGGTATGGCGGGTCACCACCGCGCGCTGTACTACCTCACGGGCGGCGATCTGCGCATAGGCGACTGTATGAAGGACGTTGTGGACGCCGACTTTGCGACCGTTGACATGGATCCTTTGAGATACTACTACATGGGTCAGCAGTCCACGCTCCCGACGCACGCGAGAACGGGCCCAGACTGGTCTACGTACTGCTCGAACTGGATGACGGAGTGGGAGCGCACAAATAATACGAAGTGGCGCGACAAGATTATGACGGGTATAAACGACCTCAAAAAAGCGCCGCTGCGCCTTATATCGGGCTCTAACTTTGAATACGACCCCGCGACCGGACATCTCGGCTACATAGGCGAGAGCGCGGCTGGCGGCTCGCACCTCGCGATCTGCATGGGCGGCCCCGAAACGTGGACGGAGCTTGTGCCGCTTTTGGGCGATGAGGAATTTAACGATATGCTCGTGCAGTACGGCAGCTTTTACTTCCTTACACCCGAGGAAAAACGCCGCGCGACAAACAACCTCATAGACGGCGAGGGTTTTGAGTACCCGTACATGGCTGCCGCACTCTGCGCATACGCCGCAAGGGAAAAGCAGGACAAGGACTTGGCGCACAAGGTGTGGCAGGTGCTTGTGTACTCGCTGGCGGGTAAAAATAAGAAGGATAATTTCGACGACGCGATTGTCGAGAATTACTTTAACGCGAAGGAACTTCACGAGATGTTCTGGATAAGCACAAACTTTGCGGCTCAGTGGTGCCTCAACACGATCGTCGCGCTCGAGCATACCGCCTTCGCCATGCCCGAAACGCTCGACGAACTCGAATGGGAGGACTGGGTAAAGTAAGTATAAAACAAACCAAATACACCGATACTAAAACAGACGGGCGCGATGATGCGTCGGTCTGTTTTTCGGTCTTTACAAATCATATAAATAATGGTAAAATAATGTCGATAATGAACAATGAAGGAGATAACCATGGTAAACGGACTTACGGACGCACAGGTAAGACAGCAGGTCGAGACGGGCAACGTCAATATCGTTCCCGACCAATCCGCGAAGAGCGTCAAGGAAATAGTATTATCGAACATTTTTACATATTTTAATGCGATTTTTATCGTGCTGGGCATACTCGTCGCAATAACGGGTTCGTTCCGCAACCTCACATTTCTGCCGGTCGTTATCGCGAACTCCGTTGTCGGCATAATACAGCAGCTTAAAGCGAAATCGGTGCTTGACAAGCTTTCGCTCCTTGCCGTGTCGGAGTACACGGTCATAAGGAACGGACAGGAGGTCAGGGTCGCCGCGAACGACCTTGTGCTTGGCGACATAGTAATTCTTGAGGGCGGCAAGCAGATACCCGCCGACGCGGTTCTCGTCGAGGGCAAGCTGATGGTAAGCGAGGCTCTTTTGACGGGCGAGGCTGATGAGATAGAAAAACTCGCGGGAAACGAGCTTAAATCCGGCAGCTTTGTCACGGCGGGAAGGTGCTGCGCGCGTCTTACGCACGTCGGCAAGGACTCTTACGCCGCAAAGCTGATGAAAAAGGCGAAGGAAATCAAGGACAAAAAGTCCGAAATGATAAACAGCATAGACACTGTGGTAAAAATCGCGGGAATAGCAATAATACCGGTCGGAATAGCGTTGTTCTGTCAGGCGTACGCCGTGAACGGCTACTCGTTTACCGAAAGCATACTCTCAATGGTCGGCGCGGTCGTGGGCATGATACCCGAGGGACTTTACCTGCTCGTGACAGCCGCGCTCACGCTGAGCGCGATGCGTCTCGCGCGGTCAAAGGTACTCCTGCACGACATGAGGAGTACGGAAACGCTCGCACGCGTGGATATACTCTGCGTGGACAAAACAGGCACGATAACCGACAATAAGATGACCGTAACGGAAATGTTCACGCCCGGGGGCGGCGCGGCTGACGACGCGGCAAAGCTCCTCCTTGCGCGGTACATCTCGACAATAACCGACAACAACATCACCATGAACGCGCTGCGCGATTACTTTGGAGACGCGCCCGCTTTCGTGTACGAGCAAATGACGCCGTTTTCGTCAAAGCAGAAGTATTCGCAGATTATAACGTCGGATGAGGTGTACAGGCTCGGCGCGCCGGAATTTGTGCTTGACGGCGAAACGCTCGTTAAGTACAAACAGGAAACGGACTCACGCGCATCGGACGGGCAGAGAGTTATAGTGTTCGCGAAATCCGAAACCGAGGGCGGATTGTTCAGCCCGATAGCGTTCGTAAGCCTTAAAAACCATCTGCGCCCGAACGTGGAGCAGACGTTTAAGTATTTTAAGGAACAGGACGTGGGCATAAGGGTAATATCGGGAGACAATCCCGTAACCGTGTCGAATATCGCGAAAACGGCGGGAATTGAAAACGCCGACAAATACGTCGATATGTCGCAGATAGAAGATAATGATATAACGCGCGCGGCAAGGGAATACACAATATTCGGACGAGTAAATCCCGAGCAGAAGAAAAAGCTCATTCTTGCGTTCCGCGCGCAAGGCAAAAAAGTAGCAATGACGGGCGACGGCGTGAACGACATACTCGCGATGAAGGAGGCGGACTGCTCGATCGCGATAGGCGCGGGCAGCGAAGCGGCGATGCAGGCGGCGCAGGTCGTGCTGCTCGACTCCGACTTCTCGCGAATGGTTGACATAATATCGGAGGGCAGACGCGATATAAACAACATCACGCGTTCAGCCGTACTGTTCCTGTACAAAAACATATTCTCGCTGCTTTTGGCGCTGTTCTCAATAATAACGGCAATCACGTACCCGCTTTCGCCGTCGCAGGTGTCGCTCATATCGGCGTTTAACATCGGCATACCGGGATTTTTGCTCGCGCTGGAGGCGAACATAAAGAAACAGAAAGGACGTTTTATGAAGGCGGTGGTCGCGAGGTCAATTCCTGCAGCCATAGCGTCGTTTGCGGCTATAGCGTCAATGGTGCTTTTGGGCAGGGTGTTCGGGCTGTCGGAAAGCGATGTGGGCGTGGCAAGCACGTGCCTTTTGGCGATAGGCGGATATATACTTTTGTGCAGCATATCAAAGCCTTTAAACAGATACAGAGTTATCGTTATAGCGATAAGTATAGCAGGTATTATCTTTACGGGATTAAGATTCAACACGATTTTTGAAATCAGCATGGTATCGGCGCAGACGCTTATACTCGGCATACTGTTTGTGCTGGCGGTGGAGTCGGTAATGCGCAATCTGACGCGGCTGTTCGAGCATATACACAAACCCGTCAAAAAAACAACGCCGACCGACCCAAAGAAAATACAATCAAATAAATAATCAAAAACCTTCCCTTATCAAAGGGAAGGTTTTTTACTTACAATAACCGTCGGCAGCGACATTTCGCTGTACTGTGTGGAAATAATCGTATTACGCGCTATTCTCGAATACAGTCCCGCGAATTTACCGCCGTACATATAAATTCCTGTGATGTTGGAATATTTGCGGTAATCGGCGTTTTTGTCGTGCGTGAGGTCGATATTGACCGACGCGTACGGCTCGCAGTATTCCTGCAAGAGATAGTGGCTGCCGACGTTTTCCGCGACGGCTTTTCTCCACTCCGCGTCCGTCATGCCCTCAACGCCCGCGTAAACGCCGCGCGACGCGTATGAGTCCTCGGGCTTAATAACCCATTTATCCTTATTTTCAAGCACCCCGAGCCTGTTTACGTTATCCTCGGTAAGCGAAACGGTGTAGGGGATATGCTCGTCTATGTACTTTTGTTCATCGCGCGTCAGAAACGCCTTTGTCATATCGTCGTGCAGAACCTTGAACACGATCTTATTGTGCGCGACCTGCGTCATAAAGTCGCCGATAAGGCAGACCGCGTTGTCCTCCGCTGCGCGTATAAACGGCTGCACCTCGTCATAGCGGCGCATAATGTCGCACGTCACGGCTCGGCGGTACACAGCGTCGATTTTCCTTCCGGCGGGCGATATAAGTTTACCGCCCTCGTATTTCAAATCGGTGATCTCGCAAATCTCACATTCAAGACCCGCGTCCTCAAACGCCTTTTTAAAATTCGTGAACTCGCGGCTCACGTCGCCGCCGAAGAAATCGACGATCGCCACGTACGGCTTTTCCACGGCTCTGTCGTACCCCGCGTAGATACGCTTAAACTCGCGCACCCACGAATTAAACAGCTCGTGTGTCCGCGTGTTGTACTCCTTTTGAAACTCGCCGAACGAGTACGTCAGCTTGATCGCTTCGTTAAGCTCCCTGTCCTCGTTCATCGCGCTCGAACCGTCGGTGTTGAACTCGCAGAACTTAAACGAATAGTCGTTCTCATTAAAGAAAATGTCGATACGCGCCATCGGCAGGAGACAGTCGTAATGCTTGGGGCGCAGTATGAGCCGTTCGAGCCTTTCGTCAAAACCGAACAACGCCCTGTACGCCGCGTCGGAACGGTAACGGGCTATCACCTTTTCCAAAATCCCGTACATCACGAGCGCGTTCTTTTCGATATACGCCGCCATATCCTCCGTGAACATTTTGGGGATATAAAGCGTGTGAACGAAATACCCGTGATACCGCGCCGTCTTTGTTTTTATGTACTCCTGCTGCAGTGCCGCGCTTTTTACGCATTTATCCTTATTTGCGTCCGTAATTTTTCTGTATGTTTCTTCAGCCTCACGCAAAGAAAATCCTCTCCTTAATACGGTGTCCTTTCACTGGAACACCGAAGGCGGCTTTTCAAGCTGCTCTATTTGAACGTCGCCGTTCGTGAGATGGCGTATTTCTTCGAGAAATCTCTTGAAGTGCGGAGCGTTGTTGTGCTGCTCTATCGCGGTGTCGTTGAGCCACTCCTCGATAAACGTGAACTTTGACTTGTCGCGCCTGTTCTGAAAGAACTTGTACGACAGGCATCCGCGCTCTTTCTTCGTCTCGCGCACGCAGTTTATGACGCATTTCGTAAACTCCTCGATGTGCGAGGGTATAACGTCGAATTTGGCAATTATAGTAATCATATGGCAAAATCTCCTAAAAAAACTACTATATATTGTATCACACTTCTTTATAATTTACAAGTATTTTTCCGTATTTGACAAATATATTTTCCCGACCGTAAATTTTATTCCTTAATCTAACAAAAGTTGTATTGACTTAATCGCCGTTTTGTGGTAACATTATCACACGACCTTTAGGCATGGAAATTTAACGCATATCATCGGCGGTTAATTTAAAGGGGAGTAAAATGGTTCAAACTGTCATAACTGTAAATCTGATTGTGGGAATAATATTTTTCCTGCTATACTTTTATCAGATAATATACTTTATAATACCGTACATAAAAAAGGAAAAGCCGCACAAGGAAACGACGCTGCACCGATACGCGATAATGATTTCGGCGCGTAATGAGGAAAACGTGATAGCCACGCTCGTAAATTCCATACATCATCAGGACTACCCGCAGGAGCTTGTGGACGTGTACGTTATAGCGGACAACTGCACCGACAATACGGCGGGCGAGGCGGAGAAAGCCGGCGCGGAAGTGTATGTCAGAAACGATATGGAAAAAGTGGGAAAGGGTTACGCCCTCGACTACGCGATAAACCGTATTTTTAAGGAAAAGGGCGAGGATTATTACGACGGATTTATGGTATTCGACGCGGACAATATCCTCGACACAAACTACATAAGCGCGATGAACCGCACCTTCTCGGACGGTCACAGGATAATCACGAGTTACCGCAATTCCACGAATTACGGCACGAACTGGATAACGGCGGGATACGCGCTCTGGTACATAAGAGAGTCGAAATTTTTAAACCATTCGCGTATGCTTTTGGGCAGCGGATGCGCCATTTCCGGTACGGGTTTTCTCGTGCATAAGGACATAATAAAGGAAATGGGCGGTTGGAAGTATTTCCTGCTCACCGAGGATATAGAGTTTTCCGTCGCGAACTCGATAAAGGGCGAAAAAATCGCGTTTTGCAGCGATGCGATACTCTACGACGAGCAGCCGCAGACGTTTATGCAGTCGTGGAAACAGCGGCTCAGGTGGGCGAGGGGTTTTTTGCAGGTGTTCGGAAAGTACGGCGCCGACCTTATAAAATCAATGTTTAAGGGAAATAAAAGGACATGCTTTGATATGTCGATGACAGTCCTTCCGGCAATATTCGCGACGCTTGTGCTTATCGTGGTAAACGCAGTTATCGCGGTCGCCGCTGTCATAAATGGGGAAAGCTGCCTTCCGATTTTTATATCAATAGGTCAGTGGATATGCGGCGTGTACCTAATGCTGTTCCTAATGGGAATGATTACGACGATAGCCGAGCGCAAGCACATACACACGAGTGGGTGGAAGAAATTCAAGTACATGTTCACATTCCCGATATTCCAGTTTACATATGTGCCGGTGTCGATAGCGGCTATATTCAAAAAAGTCGAGTGGGAACCGACGCGCCACCACGGGCCTACGGTAAGTTCCGAAAAAATAGAGCGTACGAAGGAAAGCGTAAAATAAAAAATGACGGCTTTGCCGTCATTTTTCTATTGAAAATCTTTCCGTTATGATGTATAATATTGTTAATGACTGAAAGGGAGGAAAATATTATGAAAATACTTGTAACGGGCGGCGCGGGCTATATAGGCAGCCACACCTGCGTGGAGCTTTTAAACGCGGGCTACGAAATCGTTGTGCTTGACAATCTCTACAACGCGAGCGAGAAGTGTCTCGACGCGGTAAAGGAGATTACGGGAAAGGATTTCCCGTTTTATAAAGCCGACCTTCTCGACAGCGATGCTACGGAGAAGGTGTTTAAGGAGAATAAGATTGACGCTGTAATTCATTTCGCGGGTCTTAAGGCTGTCGGCGAGAGCACGAGAATACCTCTCGCGTACTACGACAACAATATCACCGGCACACTTCACCTTATGCAGGCTATGGAAAAGTACGGCTGCAACAATATCGTATTTTCCTCCAGTGCGACCGTTTACGGCGACCCCGAGAGAGTGCCTATCGTCGAGACCGACAACAAGGGCGACAAGATACTAACGACGAACCCCTACGGCACGACGAAGCTCTTTATCGAGCGCATCATGACGGACGCGCAGAAGGCAAACCCGAAACTGAGTGTGACGCTGCTGCGTTACTTTAACCCGATAGGCGCGCACGAGAGCGGCAAGATGGGCGAGGATCCGAAGGGTATCCCCAACAACCTTCTTCCGTATGTCGCGCAGGTAGCGGTCGGAAAGCTTGAAAAGGTACACGTGTTCGGCGACGACTACCCGACGCCCGACGGCACGGGCGTGCGCGACTATATCCACGTCGTTGACCTCGCGGTTGGACACGTTAAGGCGATAGAGCATTGTTCCGACAAGCAGGGCGTTCACATTTACAATCTCGGCACGGGCAACGGCTACAGCGTGCTCCAGATTGTAAAGGCGTTCTCGAAGGCTTGCGGCAAGGATTTGCCGTATGTTATCGAGCCGAGACGTCCGGGCGACATAGCCGAGTGCTATGCCGACCCCGCGAAGGCGAAGGCTGAGCTTGAATGGGAGGCTGAGCGCGGCATCGAGGAAATGTGCGCCGACACATGGAGATGGCAGTCGAACCACCCGAACGGCTTTGAGGGTTAAACAGTAATCAAGGGGGCTGACGGATAAACGCGTCAGCCCTTGTTTGAATAAAACGCGGAGGTGTGTGTATGAATACGGCATTGCTCATAAAAAAGACGGCGCGCTACGCCTGCTGCGCCGTAAAATACGCCGCCGCGCTCATATGCGCGCCTTTTGTCAGAAACAATGAAAAGTACCGCGGTCTGTGGCTTATCGCGGAGCGCGGCGTTGACGCGCGCGACAACGGCTACTACTTCTTTAAGTACGTGACGCAGCATCACCCCGAAATAAACGCGTCTTACGTAATAAGCAAGTCCTCGCCTGACGCACCGCGCGTGAAGGCGCTCGGCAACGTGATACGGTACGGCTCGTTCGCACATTTTCTCGCGCTTGTAATATCGGACGTGAAGATAAGCACGCACATAATGGGCTACACGCCTTATATCGACTTTTTCGTCCGCGCCGACAGAATGGGGCTTGTGAAGGGTAAAAAGATATTCCTCCAGCATGGCATTATAAAGGACAATTTGACCTACCTCTACGCCGACAACGTGAGCGTAGACCTTTTCGTCTGTTCCGCAAAGCCGGAGTACGAGTACGTGCGCGGCAATTACGGCTACAAGGACGGCGTGGTACGGCTTTTGGGACTGTGCCGCTACGACGACCTGTATAAAATAGAAAAGCCGTCGAAGAAAATCCTCATAATGCCGACATGGCGGTACGATTTGCGCAAGGCGGACAAAAAGCAGTTTGAAAAAAGCGAGTATTTCAGGACGTATTCGAGCCTATTAAAAAGCGAACGGTTTAACGCAATACTTGAAAAATACGGATACGAGGCTCTTTTTTACCCGCACATGGAGATGCAGAAATTCATAGACTGTTTCGAGGGTACGGACAGGGTAAAGATAATATCCTTCCGCGACAGCACCGTTCAAAATCTGCTTATAAATTCCGACGTTCTCATAACTGATTTTTCGAGCGTGTTTTTCGACTACGCGTACATGGGAAAGCCCATGCTGTTTTATCAGTTCGATGAGGAGAGCTTTAGGAAGAACCATTACGGCGAGGGGTATTTCAATTACGCCGAGGACGCGTTCGGCGACATTGTAAAGACCGAGGACGCGCTGACAGAGGGACTTAACAAAATACTTGAAAACGGCGCTGCGACGGAAAAGAAGTACGCGGACAGAATTGACGCGTTTTTCACGCTCCGCGACAAAAATAACTGTGAAAGAAATTTTAACGCGATAAAGGAAATAACGGGATGAAAAAGGTAAGCGTAATAATTCCGGTGTACAATATGGAAAACTGCGTCCGTGACGGCGTGGCGTGCGTTACCGGACAGACATATCAAAATCTCGAAATCATAATAATAGACGACGGCTCGACGGACAAGACATACTTTAAATGTCTCGCCGCGGCAGACCGCGACAAGCGTATAGTGGTGTTCTCTAAAAACAACGAGGGCCCCGCCGCCGCGCGTAACCTCGCGCTGCGCAAAGCGACGGGCGACTACGTCTATTTTTTTGACATGGACGATTATATAAAGCCCGAGACAATAGAGAGGCTTGTCGCCGTGCTTGAAGAAAGCGGCAGCGACCTTGCGGCTTGCGGTTTTGAAATGTTTGACGGCAAGAAGATTACGCGTACCATAGTCAAGGAGGACGGTTACCGCCGCACGGGCGAAGAGGCGCGCGCCGATTACGGCGAGCAACTTTTGATGTTTGAGCCGCGCGGCATACAGGGAGCGCCGTGGTACAAGCTGTACAAAATGAGCATAATACGCGGACACGGCATAGAATTTCCTCCCATACGCTACGGCGAGGACGACGTGTTTATAGCGCGGTATATAAGTCACGCGGACAGCTTTATCCTTACGGGCGACGTGCTGTGCCGCTACTATATAAACACATGCCGCCGTTTCTGGGATAAGTACCGCTATGATATGTTTGACACTATAAGGGAGCACACCATGTATATGCTCGACATTGTGTACGCGTGGAACAAAGACAACACCGAGGTTCGCGACATAATTTACCGCGACTATTTCCAAAAGACGTTTTCGAGCCTTTGCGTACTCTTTAACCCGCACATAAAACTCAAAAAGAAGGCGAGACTGGCGCGTATAAAGGAAATAGCGGACACATTCGCGTCGGACGTTCCGACCGACTTTAAATCCCCGCACGTTGTGGCTGAACTTATGCGCGAGCAAGAATACAATAAAATTTATTATCGTATCTTATTGCATGTTATAAAACATTGGTTCGACTGAATTCTGTTTTTTGTGACAAAATAACTATTGACTATAAACTTAAAGAGTGATACTATCATATAGTGAAAAGAAATTTACAAAGGCGCGTCATGTGCCTTTTTTTGGGCGTAACGCCTTATATATCGGGGAGAGATACAATTTGAATCAGAAGGAACGGCTTGAAGAAATACACAAAAGACATGAGGAAATACAAAAAAAGCGCAGGATACGCAATCACAGGATAATTCTCGCCGCCGCAGCCGCAGCGGCATTGGCGCTTTTGATTGTAATAACAGCGGTAAGCGTCAACGCAATATCAAAGCATATTGCGGAAAAACGCGCCCGCGAGACGGAAATCGCGGCGCAGGCGACGCCTTCGCCCGAACCCGCAAAAGAAATACACATAGATCCGAACGTGATAAGCGAGGATTATTACGGCACGAGCGCGTTTATCGGAAACTCGTTCGCGGACGATTTGTACACGTACTCGCTTGTGCCGAACGCCGACTTTTTCGCGAGAACGGGTCTGTCGGTTGACGACGCGCTCGAGGGTGACGGCGACAAGGAGCCGATTGTCGGGGAACTCGACAACGGCAAAGACTATGACAGAATATTTATGATATTCGGCGAAAACGAACTCGGCTGGGTGGACCCCGGCACGTTTAACGATGAGTACGGCGAGCTTATAGACAAAGTCAAGGAGATTTGCCCCGAAAGCCGTATATATCTTTTGGCGATTACGCCGGTCACAAAGAAGTCGTCGGACGAGAATATAAACGTCACAAACAACGACCGCATACGCGAGTATAACGAGATTATAAAAACGCTCGCGTCGGAAAAGAACGCCGTTTACGCGGACGTGTACAGCGCGGTCGCGGACAAGGACGGCAACCTTCCCGTCGGCGCGGCGACGGACGGCGTGCATTTCGGCAAGGAATACTACGAGAAATGCCTTTTGTACATTCAGAATAATTACGAATAATTTTAACGGAGGACGAACAAATGAAAAAAGTAATCGCGGCTATCGCCGCATTAACGCTTATGATGCCGCTTGCAGGCTGCGGAAATAAGGAAGTGGACGCGACAAAGGTCGCGACGGAACTTTTAAATAACGCAAGCTTTGCCGAAACGCTTACCGAGGTAAACGAACAGGTTACGAAAAAGCGTCTCGACCTTGACGACGACGAGGTTATTATGTGCGCGGCGTTCAAGGGTACGAGCGCGGTGGTTGACGAGATTATCGTCATAAAAACAACCGACACCGAGGACGTTGAGGAAAAGCTGTACGAGTACGTTGACTCGCAGACAGAGCAGTACGAAAGCTACCGTCCGAGCGAAGTGCCTAAGCTTGAAGACTCGCTGATAACCGTCGAGGGCGACACCGTTATCTACTGCGCGAGCGAGGACAGCGTAAAGGCTATGGAGATCATAACCGAAAACACGTCAAAATAATAAACAGGAAAAGAAAAAAGAAAGAGGGGTATAGCGTTGTACTTTTCAAGTCTGTTGTTTCTTTTCGTGTTCCTGCCTGTGGTACTGGCAATATATTACGTAACACCAAAGCCGTTTAGAAACGGCTTTCTTTTACTTGCAAACCTTATTTTCTACGGCTGGGGCGAGCCGGTGTTCATCGTTGTGATGTGCGTGTCGATAGTTGTAAATTACGTCTGCGCCGTCATGATAGAAAAGCAGCCGCAGAGGAAAAAACCGTACCTCGCGCTGTCGCTTATCATAAGCCTCGGACTGCTCGCCGTGTTCAAGTACGCGGGATTTGCGTCGGATTTACTCCGCGCGCTGCCGCCGTTTGCGTGGATGCCGAAAATAAAAATACCGCTGCCTATAGGAATATCGTTCTACACGTTCCAGACGGTTTCATACACGATTGACGTTTATCGAGGCGACACAAAAGCGCAGAAAAATTTGGTATCCCTCGGCACGTACATATCATTTTTCCCGCAGCTTATCGCGGGACCTATCGTGCGTTACCGCGATATAGCGTCGCAGCTTACGGGAAGGCATGAAACGCTTTCGGGGTTCAGCGAGGGCGTTAAAATATTCCTCGTCGGACTTGCGAAAAAGGTACTTATCGCCAATCAGGCGGGCGTGCTGTGGGAGAGCCTTAAAGGCGCGGACGGGGGAATAATCGCCGCGTGGGTCGGCGCGGCGGCGTTCGCGTTCCAGATTTACTTCGACTTTTCCGGCTACAGTGACATGGCTGTGGGGCTGGGTAAAATGTTCGGCTTTAGCTTTATGCGCAACTTCGAGTACCCCTATATTTCAAAGAGCATAACGGAGTTCTGGCGCAGGTGGCACATATCGTTAAGCACGTGGTTCCGCGACTACGTTTACATTCCGCTCGGCGGCAACCGACGCGGTACTCCGCGCGTCATATTCAACCTGTTCGCCGTGTGGTTTTTGACGGGCTTGTGGCACGGCGCGAGCGTCAACTTCATCTTATGGGGACTATACTACTTCGCGCTGCTCGTGCTTGAAAAATACGTGTACGGAAAGTGCCTCGAAAAGCTACCGCAAGCCGTGCGCCACACATACGCGCTCGCGCTTATACTCATCGGCTGGGTGATATTCAGCCTTGACGACATGACGGCGGTAACAGCCTATATTGGCAGCATGTTTACGCTCGGCGGCGGCATTATAACGCACGACGCGCTGAGCCGCATAATATCATACCTGCCGCTGCTTTTGGCGGCGACCCTCGCGTCGCTCCCGACAGCGAAAAATATTTATATGAAAATACGAGATAAAAAATCCGTCGCCGTATGCGAGGTAATTTTTTGCGCGGCAGTGCTTTTGCTGTGTACCGCGTCGCTCGTGAACCAATCATACAATCCGTTCCTGTACTTCAGATTTTAAGGCGCGGCAAAGAAGGTGATAACCATGAAAATACGCGACAAAATAATAACGGTTATGTTCTGCGTCTTTATCGGTGCGATGGCAATTCTTACCGCCGCGCTGCCGAAAAAAGCCGTGTCGGAAAATGAAAAGCGCACGCTTGCGACATTCCCGAAACTCACGCCTCAAAGTGCGCTGTCGGGCAAGTGGGAGAGCGACTTTGAGGGCTACATTTCCGACCACTTTCCCGCGCGCGAGACGTTCGCGGCGACAGACGCGTACTTCATGCTCGCGACCGGACGCAACGGCTCGAACGATATATACAAGGGTAAGGACGGCTATCTTTTCACCGTTCCCGTCAGGTTCGACAAGGCGCGGCTCGACGAGAATATAAGCGCGCTCGTAAGCTTTGCGGCTAAGACGGGCATAGAGACAAAGCTTTTAGCCGTGCCGACGGCGGGATATATTATGCCGGAGCTTTTACCCGCGAACCGTCTTACGTACCGTGACGGCGAAATAATATCGTATATTGAAAATATGCTCGTGGATATAGAGCTTATAGACCCGACCGACGAGTTTTTAAGCAGAAAGACCGACGCGCAGCTTTACTACAAAACCGACCACCACTGGACGAGCGAGGGCGCGTACACGGCGTACCGACTGTGGGCGCAAAGCGAAGGTATCGAGACGCGCGGCGTGTCGGACTACACCGTCTCGAAAACCGACGGCTTTTACGGCACGTCCTACTCAAAATCCGCGCTGTGGCACACTAAGCCCGACGTCATAGAAACGTGGGAGTACCCGTCGGACGTGACGGTCACGATTGACGGCGGGGAGGAGAGGAATGGCATGTTTTTCCGTGAACATCTCGCGGAAAGCGACAAGTACAGCGTGTACCTCGACGGCAACCACGGCTTTGAAAGCATAGTGAACAACGGAAACCCAAGCGGCAAAAGGGTGCTTTTGATAAAAGACAGCTACGCGCACTGTTTCGCGCCGTTTATGGCTGAAAACTGCTCGCGCATCGACATGGTTGACCTCAGATATTACCTTGACAGCGTGTCAAATCTTGTGTCCGAAAACGGCTACGACGAAATCCTCGCGCTATACGGTTTAAGCAGTCTGTGTGAGTCAAACGATTTATCCGTACTTGAATAAAAAAACGCCTTCATTACATGATGAAGGCGTTTTTACTTTTTGTTTTATTTTATATCCGAAAGCGAAATAACGTCTACCGTTTCCGGCGTGTATTGATGGCTCATAACGTCCACCATAGCCTTGACCGTGTCGAGGCTTGTCATAATCGAAACGGAACACTCGATCGCGGTACGGCGTATCTTAAATCCGTCGCTGTTCGCGTTGCCGCCCTTTTTCGGTATGTCGATGATAAGGTCGATCATACCACTACGTATAACGTCAAGCACGTTCGGCACACCCTCGCTTATCTTCTTCGCGACCTGCACGGGAATGTTGTTTTCTTCGAGCAGCTTAGCCGTGCCCGCTGTCGCTACAAACTTACAGCCGAGCCTGTGGAACTGTGCGGCGATGGGGAGGAAGTCCTCCTTGTCGAGGTCGCGCACCGTCACGAGAATTGTCGAGCCTACCCTCGGTATATTCGTGCCTGCGGCGGTAAAGCCCTTGTACATCGCCTCGTGGAAGTCGCGTCCCACGCCGAGAACCTCGCCCGTCGAACGCATTTCGGGGCCCAGACTTACCTCAACGCGCGGCAGCTTTTCCGTGGAGAACACAGGTACTTTTATTGCGACCGTATTCGTTTTCGGCGCGATACCTGTCGAGTAACCCATTTCTTTAAGCGTCTTGCCGAGCATTATATTCGTCGCGATGTCGATTACGGGAACATTCGTAACCTTTGTGATATACGGCACCGTTCGGCTCGAACGCGGATTTACCTCGATGATGTACAACTCGCCCCTAAACTCGATAAACTGAATGTTGATCATGCCGATTACTTTAAGCTCCAGCGCGATACGGTACGTAACGTCCACGATCTTGTCTATAATATTCTGCGGCACGTTCTGCGGCGGATATATGGATATCGAGTCGCCGCTGTGAATACCTGCACGCTCCAGATGCTCCATGATACCGGGAATTAAAACGTCCGTACCGTCGCATATCGCGTCGACTTCAAGTTCTCTGCCGCCGAGGTATCTGTCGATAAGCACGGGGTTTTTCTTGTCCTTTTCAAACGCGTCGGTGAGGTAGCGCAC
>CANQIP010000010.1 GCA_947623955.1 uncultured Clostridia bacterium
GTCAACCTTTCCGCCTCCTTTGTATCGGATTAAAAACAACGTCATTTTTAAGTCGTACATCATTATATATCCAAAAATGAGGGAAAAAGTTTCAAATTCCTAAAAATAATGTTAAAATAATAAAAATTTTAATTTCACCGCAACCGAATACCGCAAAAACTGTCTTTAAAAGTGAAGGGCTCTTCTGACAACATCTGAAAGGAGCGAATAATGGAGGATAAGGAAATAATCGAGCTGTATTTTGCAAGAGACGAGCGCGCACTTGCCGAAACAGCCGCGAAGTATGGCAGTATGCTTAAAAGCATCGCGCTGCGGATTTTGGGTGACGAACGCGACAGCGAGGAGTGTGTGAACGACGTGTATCTCGCGGTGTGGAATTCTGTTCCGCCCGAAACGCCGAAATCACTCGGTGCGTTTCTGGGACGTGTAACGCGTAATACCGCGCTTAACAGATATGCCTATTACACAGCCGCAAAGCGCAGCCGTGAAACGGAGGCGCTGCTCGGCGAGCTTGGGGACGTCGTATCCGGCGGCGAGCAGCCCGACGCTCTGCTCGAAGCGGCACAGCTCGGCAAATATATGAGCGACTATCTGCGTGCGCTGCCGAGAACAAAGCGTCTTATTTTTGTAAGGCGTTACTGGTACTGTGACAGCATTGCGGATATAGCGCGCAAATTCGGATTTTCTCAAAGCAAGGTTAAATCTCTGCTGATGCGGATCAGAAACGGATTGAAAATTTATCTTAAAGGAAAGGGTGTTGAATTATGAATAAACATGAATTATTCGGCGCGATTGGGGAAATCGACCCCGCGCTTACAAATGAGGCTGACGACGTAAAACTTCCGCGCCGCATAAAATTTACGAAAATCGCGGCTGTTGCGGCGGCAATTACCGTCGCGGCAAGTATCACCGCGTTCGCGGCTGTTATGGCGGTAAGCCGAGCGAGCCATTCGTATAATATTCCCGATTATTACAGTGTGCCGAGTGCCGAAACGCTTAAAAACGACGTCGGCATAGCTCCGTCGTTTCCTGAAACGCTTTTAAACGGCTACGAGTTTAAGAGCGGTCATATCACTTATAACGAAGACACGAGTGCGGACGGCAAAACAGTTGAAAGATATAGCGGCATTTCGTGCGTGTACGAAAACGGCGGCGATAAAATTTACGTAAGCGCGGACGCGGCAAAGTCGGGTAACGGTATGGAAGAATGCGAAACTGCGGAGGTTTATAAAAATACGGAGATTAAATATTTCGCGTACACAAATAAGCTCGTGCCGCCCGATTATAAGATGACCGAACAGGATAAGGCTGACGAGGAGAGCGGCGTGCTCGTATTCAGCTACGGAAGCGCGGAGATTGAGGTTTCGTATGTGCGGGAGGTTGGTTTCACATACGGCGGTCTGAATTATTCGATTACAACTTCCGACAGCCCGCTAACCGAAACGGATATTGTCGGCATCGCAAAGAAAATAATTGATGCACAGTAGGGTGCAATTTGTAGGGGCGGCGACCCGCCGCCCGCAGGCAAACACGGTTCGCCCCTACAGTGAGCCTCTCCTTGAGGAGAGGTGGCATTTGCGCAGCAAATGACGGAGAGGTGGCAAGAAATTTTTTAAAACCACCTCTCAGTCGCCTACGGCGACAGCTCCCCTCAAGGGGAGCCATACGAAATGCGGCGCACACCAAAAACCCCCTCTATGAGGGGGCTTTCTCTCATTCTTCCGTATTATCACTCGGTTTTACAGCCGTTTCATGGCGGCGTTTCACCTTACGCTTACCGTCTATTATAACGAGTATAATAAAAATCGTAATCAACACGGCGAGGACAATATATTTCGGTCTCATAATTTTCTCCTTTGCGATGTATATTTTCCCCGCCGCGAGACGGGGAATTATTTACAGAACACGTGCTTGCCGATTTGTATTATAATCGGGCGCGAGCGTATCCATTGGTTCGTGGCTGTCACGGGGTTATAGTAATAAATCGCGCCGCCCGTCGGATCCCAGCCGTTCAGCGCGTCGCGCGCGGCGTTGTAGCAGGATGTCTGCGGCGTGAGATTGATCTGTCCGTCACTCACAGCCGTGAACGCGCCGGGCTGATATATTACGCCGGCGATAGTGTTCGGGAACGACGAGTGCCTTACGCGGTTTAAAATAACCGCACCGACAGCTACCTGTCCGGTGTAGCTCTCTCCCCTCGCCTCACCGTTTATCGCCTGCGCCAAAAGCGTCACGTCGCGCGAGTTACTGCTTGAATTGCTGCCGCTGCCCGACGATGACGACGAGCCCGACGGCAAGCCGATTTTTTCGAGCGTCGCGCTGCCCGCTATACCGTCGGCGGTAAGACCGTTGCTCCGCTGGAACGATTTCACCGCGTCGGCGGTTTTCTGACCGTAAATGCCGTCAACGCTGCCGTTATAGTAGCCCCACTGCTTTAATCTCGACTGAATGTTCGAGACCTCCTGACCCGTCGAGCCGATACGCGATACCGCGAGCGCGGGCGTCGCGGTAAGCGCAAAACACATGACGGCTGCGAGTAAAATGTTAAATATTCGTTTCATAAGCATATCCTCTCTTAAAAAGTAATATATGCTTATTTTTAACGAATATTTGAATTTAATACATCCATCCACGATAATTTATGCTGTGCGTGCATGGCGAGGGTCACGGCGCATATGCTTTCCGCGCCCGCGTTTTTAAGCGGTTCGGCGCATGCGCGGAGCGTGCTGCCGGTAGTGAATATATCGTCGAACAGTATAATTCTTTTACCTTTTACGTCGCCCGCGCACTCGAACGCGCCGCGCACATTCGATATTCTGTCCGCGCCTTCGAGCGAGCTTTGTCTTTTCGTGGCGCGTCCGCGCCGCACGAGGTCGGTACGGATCGGCAGTCCGACGTATTCCGAAACATAACGCGCTATCAGCTCCGACTGATTATAGCCGCGCTCCCTCATTCTGCCGCTGTGCAACGGCACGGGTACGATACAGTCAAAATCCTCCCATATGCCGTATGACAGCAGGTAGTCCTTCATCATTTCGGCGTACAGTCCGGCATACGCGTGACAGTCTTGGAATTTGAAGTCGAGTATCGTATCGCGCAGCGCGCCGCCGTATTCAAACGGCGATATGACGTATGAAACATCTCCCACGCCCTCGAACGGCATCGCGGGCGTGTTTTTGATAAGCGCGCCGTAACACGCGCGGCATATACATATGCCGCCTGTTTTTATGTATGCGTTTTCCTTTCTTACGCGCTCATCGCAGAACACGCAGATAAAATTCCTCTTAAAAATTATCCCCATTTTTTCTTCGGACACCTTCCGTCCGCGAGCAATGCGCGCACGCGCACGACGCACCCGCACGCGGAACAGGTAGTGCCGTACAAAAGCTTTTCGCACCCTCCGCACACTCCGAGGCGTTTTTTGTATGCGTCCTCGCCGATAAGGCGAACGCCGCGCATCGCGCTTACCTCGTCGATCATCCTTTGTATATCGCTCTCCGACAACGCCGTTTTTACGGCGCACCGCTTACACTTATCCGTCATTTTATCGTGATAACAGCCGCGCTTTTCGCGGGGAGCTTAAAAGACAGCACGCCGCCCGAAAGTGTCACGTCCATGTTTTCGGGCTTGACGTTATCCGGCTCGTCAAAGGTGTTGTGAGCGTTCATTTCACCCGTGATAACGAGAGCCGACGCGTCCTTAGCGTCCGCGCCCGACAGCTCGATTTCAATATCCTCGTCGTCGGTTAGAGACGTGTTGCACGCCGACAGCGTTATAACGCCGTTCTTCTCCGACGCGGACATACTTATTTTTACCGCTTTGCCGTTATCCGTATCGTACGGCTTTTCGTCGTAGCTGAGCGCAATTCTCTCGCCGTCCATGTGACCCTTCATCATTTTAAACAGGTGGTACGTCGGCGTGAGCACGATTTGGTCGCCCTCGGTCAAAATCATAGCCTGCAGCACATTTATCATCTGCGCTATGTTCGCCATGTACACTCTGTCGTTGTTCTCGTGGAAGATGTGCAGTATCATCATACCCGCGACCGCGTCGCGCACGGTGTTCTGCTGGTAGAGAAATCCCGGGTTCGTGCCGGGCAAAACGTCGTACCAGTCGCCCCACTCGTCCACGATAAGCGCGATTTTACCGTCGGGGTCGTTTTCGTCCATGACCTTTTTGTGCGCCTCGATCGTCTCCTTCATCAGATACGCGCTCGCCATGTTGCTGTACCAGCCGTGTTCGTTAAAGTCTACGGAGCTGCCCTTATGATCCCAGTCGCGCTCGAAGCTGTAATTGTGGAGCGATATTGCGCTCATTCTGCCGCCGACGCTTTTCATAACCTTGTCCGTCCAGTCTGTGTCGCGCTTGTCCGCGCCGCACGCTATTTTGTAAAGCGGCTCATCGCCGTAATCCTTTAGGTATGTGCTGTACTGTCTGAACAGGTCGGCGTAATATTCGGCTCTCATACCGCCGCCGCAGCCCCATGCCTCGTTGCCTATGCCGAAGAATTTGAGTTTCCACGGTTTTTCGCGTCCGTTTCTGCGCCGTTCGTTCGCAAGCGGCGAGTCGCCGTCAAACGTCATGTACTCTATCCAGTCGCGCATTTCGCGCACGCTGCCACTGCCGACGTTGCCGCAGATGTACGGCTCGGTGTCAAGCTGCTCGCAAAGTTCGAAAAACTCATGCGTGCCAAAGTGATTGTTCTCGACCACGCCGCCCCAGTTTGTGTTTACCATGTACGGGCGGCTGTCCTTGTCGCCTATGCCGTCGCGCCAGTGGTAGTCGTCGGCGAAACATCCGCCGGGCCAGCGCAGCACCGGTATTTCAAGCTCTTTAAGAGCGTTTACAACGTCGCAGCGCATACCGTTCACGTTCGGAACGGAGTCGTCCTCAACGTACACGCCCTCGTAAATGCACCGTCCGAGATGCTCCGCAAACTGCCCGTAAATATATTTGCTGATTTTACCGAGTTTTTCGGAATAATTTAATTTTGCTTTCATAGCGTTATCCTTTCATTCGTTTTTAACGGTATAATTATACTATGCCTATAATCTTTTTTCAATATATGAATGTAAATTTATCGGATTTTTTCACCCGTTTTGCGGCGCAGGCATAATATAAATCGAGACGTAAACGTCTTAATATGAAAGAAAAGGAGATGCTGCAAATGGAAATGATAACCGCGCTGAGCGATAAATACAATGCTCCGGCGTGCGACCTGACGCAGTGCGGATGCGTCGGCTACGGCTATGTTCCCGTGCAGATGATGGAGTCGGTTTACGACTGTGCAGCCGCGCTCGAACAGGGTACGATATTCCCCGAGCTTGCTTTGGATATAAACGAGTACGGAAAGGTGTGCAAGAAATGGGGAGGTGTGCGCGGATGAGTGAGGAAACTTTAAATCTGCTTAAAAAAATACAGCAGACCAATTTCGCGGAATATGATATGCTGCTTTACCTTGACACGCACGAGGACGACAAGAAGGCGTTTAAACTCCTTCAGTCTCTCAGCGCAAAGAAAAAGGCTCTCATAGCGGAGTACGAGGATAAATTCGGGCCGCTTATGCAGTCCGCCGTACCCGAGCAGGACAGTTTTAACTGGCTCGATAACCCGTGGCCCTGGGAAAAGGAGGGAAATAAGTAATGTTTGAATATAAGAAATTTCTCGAATACCCCGTGAAAATCAAAAATACCAACCCCCGCCTCGCGAATATCATTATAACACAGTACGGAGGACTACACGGAAAGTGGTAAAATTATAGCAAATTTTATTGAAACGTGTAATAACCACTTGTTAATTAGGTGTTTTTGATGGCAGTCAAATATAATAATTGTTGGACTTTAAACTCACACATCACCCTAATAGTTTGAATTGTATCCATTCGCTCTATTCTTTGAAAAAATTTATACATCTCCTAATGACAAAATTAATTTATATATTTATTTGAACCCGCAATTTACAAAATTTGAAAATTTATTTACAAATTCTGTTGACAAAACAAAACTAATGTGTTATGATAATTTATAGATGGGAGATGATATCATGACGATTAAAATAACGGATTATGGCAAACTACTCCGAAATTTACGCATGAATTCTGGAGAATTACTGAAACATATGGCTGACAAATTGGGGATGAGCAGTTCATATTTATCAGCAATCGAAAATGGCAAGCGAAGTATACCGCACTATTTAACAGATAAAATATCTAAAATTTACAATTTAGACAGAGACTCAGTTAGAGCGTTGCGGGCAGCAGAACGAAAATCAATTCGAGAGATAACCTTAAATTTAGAATCATCTGATGAGGAAACACAAGATATTGCAATAGCATTTGCAAAAAAACTTAATACATTGGACAAAAAAACAATAAACGCGTTAAAACAATATTTAAAATAAGATAGGGGATGATTGATTATATGGGGCAATATTCAGCTATTCCGCGTTCAAAAGATGATATCAGAGAATTAGCGGTATTTATTAGAAAAATTTTAGGAATTTCGTCTTATAAACCTTTTCCGGTTATGTACTTTATGGAGAGAATAATACTCGTATTGCATGATGATTTCGTATTGGATATCGTTCCGGATCATTATTTAAGACGAGAGCTTGCAAAAACATATCCCGAAAAGCACATTGTTATGGTAAGGCAATCAGTTTATGACAAAGCATGCGCGGGAGATGGTTTTAGCTTATTAGTCATCGCACATGAACTTGGGCATTACCTTATGCACACTAATCAGGACATATGTTTTGCGAAAAGTATTAGCCGGGAGCGCATGCCAAAGGAATACAATGTTGAATGGCAAGCGGAAATTTTCGCATACGAGCTGATGATGCCTTTTGAGCATGTTAAGAAATTAAAAACCGCTAAGGCAGTATCTAGACAGTTTGGAGTAAATGCTCAAATTGCTAAAAAAAGATTAACTTTTGTTAATAAGGAAATCAAAAAAGTAGCAGATGAGCAAAAAAGAAAGACCAAATCGTATAAAAAACGATTTGGTCAACCATAGAAAACAATATCCTTATTGGAAAATAAAAATATGTTGACTAAGGTTATAATTTCATGCAAATATATTATAACACATATTTCTTTACTTTGCAATAGGATTTTATATAAATATTCTAATAAAAAGGAGCGGATTTATATGTGGATATTTTCTCCATACATAACAGTTAAGGGAAGACGCATATATGCATCTTCGTACGGGCTTAAAGTTTTTCGCTTTTGGGTTGATGAGGACAAATTGAGATAATTACATAAAATAAATATATCTTTTCTTAGTCAGATATATAATCTCAAGGCAACGGCAGTATCACTTAGTGATACTGCCGTTATATTATTTCATATTTCCCTAATTTTTACCATTCATGCCAACAAAAAAGGGCGGTTACCCGCCCTTTTATATCAATCATACAATCCTGCTCTGTCATTCGCGGCGAATATGCGCAGCATATCCATTGTCAGACCGAGCCGACCCTTATCGTCGCCGACAATTATGTTTTTATCCATCAATTTTTGAATGGTCGGTTTCGCCCATGACGGCATATTGTCGTCCATGTAGTCGTAAATCATCGGCTTTAATCCGTCGATTTCGCCCTTTAATTCCTCGTACTGTGTCACCGTTAATCCCTCCCCTCCCGCGTATGCGCGGTAATTCTGCTTTATATCCTCCAACGGATAATTTCTGCCGGGGCAATCACTGTCCCCGATTTCCTTGTGTCCGACGATTTTCGCGTTCGGGTAATAGTTATCCTTCAAATACACCAGCAACTGGCAAATTGCCCGTTTCTGCGCGTCGGGCATAGTCTCGGTTGAATACTTACCCTCGGCGCAAATACCGATCGAGCAGTTATTCATACCGCTTACGTGCGCGCCTTGCTTGTCAAGCGGTCTGCCGCGATAAATCCTGCCGTCTTTTCTGACAAAGAAATGATACCCGATACCCGACCAGCCGTTACCCTTGTGCCACTCGTCCACCTGCTCCGCCGTACACGTCGACGCCTCGGCGTGGTGCAGTGCTATGTAATCGGTTCTCGTGCGATTTGCAAGTGTACCGTTCCAATGCCATTTAGGACTGATAATAATTACTGACATGACTTATTCCTCCTTGACTTCCGGCAGACCTGCAACGCTTGTGAGCAACGACAGCACGCCCGCGAGAGCCGACGCGGACGCGACCATAACCCAGTTGACGTCGCCCATAACGACCGCCGTTCCGATTGTCGCGATAGCCGTCTGCGCGACCGTCTTAATTGCGCGTATACCTGCCGCTTTCAGCCACTTTATAAACTTCTCCTTGTTCATTGTTCAATTTCCTCCTTCCTGTTTGTCGGCATAGCCAAATACTCATCTTTTATAGCGTCCATAACGCCGTTCGCGCCCAGATTGTGGTAATTATCCCACATATTCTGGAAATTCTCTTTGGCGTAAATCGGCGCGTAGCCCTTATCCTTCGCCTTGTTGTACTCGCTTATCATCTGCGCCCTAAGTAACGCCTGAACGCCCGATTTGACTGCCTGTGTTTCCGTGTCGTTCTCTTTAATGCGCTTGGCGAAATTGGCGGCGACCGCTATAATCGCCGCCGAAAACACCGCTGGAACGCCGATAAATTGTAATATTGTTATCAAAGTCAACGCTTACTCCTCCCTGCCGATTTCAGCCGTAACCTCGGCGTAATCTTCCGCTGTCAGTCCGCCCGCCGCGAATATAACGTCGATTTTTTCGAGCAGCGTGTCTTTGTCCATCTTACCCGCCGAGATAATCTTTTTAATCAGTCCGTATGACCTTCCGTGTGTCTGTTCCATTGTTTTTACCTCCTTCTTAAATTCCCAATTCGACCGCCGAAATACGACAGTCAAGGTCAAGTAAATACTCGTCTCTTGCCTCATCGAGTGACGCAATATACGCCTCCAAACTGCCGTAAGCGGCAATCCGTGCAATCTCCTTCGCATGGTTGTCCGATGTAAGCTTTATGCCGTCCATCCAAGCGTACTTTGACGTGTCAAGCGGCTCGTCCGAGATAAGCTCGTAAAGCTGATGTTTAGGGATAAGCTGCTCCGTCCATTCCTTGTTGCTTACATCGTTGACATAGTATGTGTGTTCGTCGTAGTCTGTCCGCTCCGGCGTCTTGTAGTCGCGCACCACAATGACGCGCTTATTTAACCGTATGCGGTTATCGCCGTCAACATAAAAATTATTTAAAATTTCCATTATTACACCCCCTTAGAATTGCAGATTGTTTGTCTTGATACTGCTCGACGCTGCATTTGAGATTGTCAAACCGTTATCGTGCATATTGTGGTCGATGATATGTACTTTATTCTGACCGTCAATATACGCCGCCTGACCTGTAAACGTGTTGCCGGTCATATTTGTCGGGCATTGTAATATAATTTGACCCGCCGACGACGAACCTGACTCTTTGTGATTAAATTGGTTACCGGATATAGTACCCGCACGTAAGTACATCTTGTAATATTCGACATAATTACCTGTAAACGTGCCGCCGGGAACGGTTGTTGTTCCCGTATGATAAATAGTTGCAAAAGCCTGTTCCTTATTATGTTTCATAACGATGTGATTGTTGCTGATATTATAAATACCCTCATAAACAAGATTGGCACGTCCGTTCGCGTACTCATCGTCGCCCATGGTAATATAACAATTACAAATTTGACCGTAAGCGCATTTATAAATGAAAGTAACGTCCGAACCTGAAGAATCTGTATAAGCATTGCTTATTTCAAGGCGACAGCTATCTACCAACACATTTCCGTCAGCAATAATTCCGGTTATACAACCGTCAGAGACTACATGGGGAGACATATCAACGGTACAGTTTATAAGGGTAACATTGTTTGTTGTTCGCCAAATTTCACTGTTATCTATGTATCCATTGCTATAACCATTCATACGGAGGGTGCAATTGATGAAGATGGCACTCATACCTGTTTTTTGTGCCGTGGCAGTCCCGTATTTGAAATCAATACACAGATTTTTAAATATAACGGTGCCATAATACCCATCTGATTGTGACTGACTATCCTTATGCTCAAATATTATAGCTGTGTCAGCTGATGGGTCGCTACCCTGCAATATTAAAACTTTATTTGTTCTCACATCCGAATAGCTTATATTGTTAGCACCTCTAAACAAATATGCTCCGCTCTCTGATGAAGAGAATTTTGCTATGGAACCCCACTTATTTGCCGACACAATACGCCATGGCAACCCCGAGGTAATAGCTTTGTTCTGCACAGGATTTGTACTTGATTCGGATAGTACACTGTCTATGGTGGGGGTAGTGCCATCCTTACCCGCCGGTCCTGCGGGTCCTTGATCGCCCTTTGCGCCTTGTGCTCCTGCCGGTCCAGCGGGTCCTGTCGGTCCCTGTGGTCCGGTCGCTCCCTGTGCACCCGTCGCGCCCTTTATGCAGCCCTTGTACGTCCATTTCGCGGTTGTGCCGCTGCCCGCCGTGGCACACTCGTACACATTGCCGTTCGACGTGTTGAGGTACATATCGCCGAGTTTCACAAGCGGACACATGCCGTAGCTGTTGCCGCTGCCCGTACCCGACATATCCGTACCCGTGTACCAGTGACCGCCGCCCATATTCACGTTGCCGCTGCCCGTGCCGATAAACAGCTCGTGCGTGTCGGTCGTGTACGCGGGCTCACCCTCCGAAAGCGCGGACGGCATCCTTGACTTGATACCGCGCCTTAACTGTATTCTGTTCGCCATAATTCACCCTCCTTAAAACGTGCCGCCGTCGATTGTGCTGTCGGGTGCAAGGTAATCCGTACCTTTGGCAGCCTGCGACACTTTCGAGCCGTCGCCTTTAATTAAGCCGCTGATATTTGTCGCAGTTGTGGTGCTGACCTCGTTCGGCCCGGCGTCGCCTTTTGCACCCGCTGTACCCTGCGCGCCCGTTTCGCCCTTCTCGCCTTTCAGATTTATCTGCACCTTGTCCGTGCCGTTGCCGACGTATAATTCCGCCGCCGTTTTGTCCTCGTCGGTATATGCAATCGCAAGTTCGCCCTCCGCAAGCGTCGCCTTGCCTATGTTACTTTTTTGTCCACGTTTAATTTTAATTACGTTTGCCATTTTATTTTACCTCCTGTTTTTTAATATGTACCGCCGTCCACTACATCACCAACGCCGCCGCCCGAGGGTACGAATTTACCGAAATCCCCGCAGTCAAGCGGCGTAAGCGCGGTGTCGTCAAAGCTGCCGCCGTCGAGCGCGTCAAGCTGCACCATGCCGAACCACCCGCCGTCGTAGACCGTCATACCGAGCAAATCCCAAAGCATACCAAACTGACGCTCCGACTCCGCGAGATGTTCGAGATATTCCCCGAGCGTGATTTGTCCTTCCGAGCCGTCGTCCCAGCGGCGCACGCGGTCGGCGTCGATAGCGTCGAGTATGTCCTTGTTCTCGTGCGTGTGTGCCTTTTCCTCGACCGGCTTAAATCGCCCGTCAAGTTCTCTCCTTTCCGCCGCCTCGTCGTCAATTCGCTTGTCGAGAGCCTTGTCTCCTTCGGTGCGCGTCGTAATCTCGTCACTAATACGTTCGCCGAGCCCCGTGTCCGCACTCTCGCGTGCGGCAGCCTCATCGTTAATACGCCCGCCGAGCGTACTATCGGCATTTTGCCGTGCAGTCGCCTCGGTCGTTATACGTTCGCCGAGTGCATTGTCCGCCGCCGCACGCGTCTTACCCTCATCGTTAATACGCTGTTTAAGGTCGGCGTCGGCTTTTTTCAGCGTTTCCATGTCCGCCGCGTGCGTGTCCTCAAGGTCGTTGTGCGCCTTCTGAACCTCTTCAAAGTGCTTTTTGACCTCTTTCCACCAAACACGCAGCCGTGTTACTCCTTTATACAAGGAAAAGTCCAGATTTAATTTCACATCGTTTTCGCTCCTTTCAAAATCCCATTTGATTGGGATTTTTGTATTATAAAAGCACGTCCGTTTGAACGTGCTACGGTGGTATTCCCTTATACATTTTCCGCCTCCTTTATTTTTGCATAAGAAAAGCACACCCGTAAAGATGTGCTTGACATATTATTTTTTTAGTGATATAATCAAGGTAAAGATAGGAGCGGCAAAACGGTTGTTTCTATATTAGTAATAGTTATTGTTTTGTAGAAATACCAATTTCTACCCAAATAACCGCCTTACCGATATAGGGCGGTTATTTCTTTATTATCCATACAATAAGCAAAATTAAGATAAGATTTATCGTTATTTCACTCATAATATTTCCTTTCCGAAACAACCGCCTACCGCTCGCTATCAGTACCCGAGCCTTTCGGCTTATTTAATTGTATCACATAATGTCGTTTATTGCAATACCGCCTCCTTGATTTTTCCGCCCGAGTGATGTATAATACACCAAAAGGAGGAATTTTTTATGAAAAGATTTGTTTTAGGCTTTATCATAGGCGGCGTTGTCTGTTCCGTCCTGACCGGCTTTGCCGTCGAGTACGCCGTAACCGCGAACCCGTACCCCGTAAAGGTCAACGGCGTTGAAACGCCCATCGAGGGCTACAACATCAACGACAACACCTATTTCAAATTGCGCGACGTAGCCGACGCTGTGGGCGGTTTTACGGTCGGTTTTGCCGATAATACGATAACTATCGACACCCCGCAAATCGAGCCGCCTGAACCGTCGGAAACACCGACAGCAAGCGTGGCAGCAACAGAACCGTTACCCGACCTGCCTGTTCGTAAAATGGAAGATGGGGTACAGTATGTTGAAAGAATGGATATAGAAAGCATGCTTGATGATATAGGACTGGCTGATTATGGATTTTGGGCGGGTGATAAATTCAAAGATGTTTCCGACCTTTATAGCCCAAATCTGTTAGAAAACATTCCCATTTACGACACTTTATATGTTCCCTACACATATTATCAAGAGGTTATGGTTCCTCTTATAAACAGCCTTAGATAATATCGTAGGGGCGACCATTGGTCGCCTGCGGGCGGCTGATAGCCGCCCCTACGTTTTTTTATTTCAAATCTTCTATCATCTTTGTGAGCTTATCAATTTGCTCTTGCAAATTTTTTATATCATCTTTTGTTGCAACCTCTTTATTTCCTACGCACAATAAGCCGCCCTCAATGTTAATACCTATAATGTGGTCGTCATACGCGTCTGTCCACGGCAATATCCGCGCATAAGGCTTTGAGTAATTGCCGTTCTCGTCGGGGGTATACGCAGTGCCGTAAAATGATATTCCTTTCGCGTTGCTGCCGCCCAATCCGACGCGCAGCTCACCTTGTATAAGGCAGTCGCGCATTGTTTCGATTGTTCCGGCAAATACCGCCTCGCCGTTTTCGTCAAGATATATAGCCTCGTTTCCGTCTTTGTCATAGATAATAAAGACAAACTCGCCGCGATAATTGCCGAGCCGCACGCGGACGCGGCTCTCGTCGCGTATTTCCAACAGGTCGCCGATTATTTTAAACAGCTTATTATCCGACAAAACATTATTCCTGTCCGTATTCACCGTACCGCTCATTTTACGCGTCGCAATGCCCTTTGACGTGGTTTGCACCGTATCAACCTGATCCATTTTTTTGAGCAGCTGATACAGCGTAAACCCGAGTGACCGCTGTATATGTCCTATGGACAACGACGTTTCCTTTGACTCGTATGGGTACCACGTACCCTCAACGACGCGCTGCGTGTACTCCGTGCCGTCGTTGTCTATGACGTGTACCGTGTCGCCCAGCTCGATTTTCTCTATGTCGCCGTATTCCTTTAATTTCGACAGGTCTATCACCCGCCCGCTTATCGTCAGACGCGGTATGTCTATCCTGTCCTCGTTGCGCGGGTCAAATTCCCATTTTGCAAACGTCAGCAGCTTGTCGGGGTCGGTGTAATCGGAGTAATCGCGGTAACCCTCTTTTATGCCGTAAAGCGCCTTGTTAGGGCTGTCTATGTATGCCACGTCGCCGTTCACGGACGTAATTGGCATATCGTCCGCGCCGAACGGATATAAACGCGTTACAATGTTCTCTGTCGAGCGTTCTATGCTGATATTCTGCATATTTTTGTGGAGTGTCAG
Source organism: uncultured Clostridia bacterium (assembly GCA_947623955.1). Lineage (GTDB taxonomy): Bacteria > Bacillota > Clostridia > UBA1381 > UBA1381 > Hominilimicola. The sequence continues at coordinate 14,076 of CANQIP010000010.1, forward strand.
TCTGACGCCCCTGTCGCACCCTATACGCTCAACAATCGCGAATTTATACCCTTCGGCGTAAATTTCGCCGCGCCCGAGGTTTTCAATGACCGTTTTCGTGAATTCCCACAGGTTTGTCTTGTCAATAACAAAAACGTCTATTTTGAACTCATCCGATACCCATTCCATACCCTTTTGAGCAAGCTCGGAGTCCGTAAAAAGCGTAAATTCGCCCGCGTAGGTATCTATCACATACGTCAGTATTTCCTTTATCCTTACGCCCATTTTGTCGGGTATGGTAGGGATAAACCGCGCCTTTGCCCGCCGCGAAAAGAGGTCGCGGCACGTCACGGTAACAACGTCCGTTTTTGTCATGTTGCGTACCGTGCGTATCACCTCATAATTGCGGCCGTTGCAGGTACATATTTTACCCTGTGTTATCATCCTGCCCTTTTCGTCCATCGGATAATCAAAAATCAGCGCAGCCGTGTCATTTATAATGCGCTGTTCCGACACGTTTACGGCGTTGTTTAACACCTCGCCCGTTTCCGGATCTTCCGTTTCGCTGTTGTGCATACGTATTAAACTATTCATTTTCATCGTCTCCCAGATAAATATTATCAAAATTGTCGTCGTACATAAATTTCGGATAGTAGGACACCGTGACCTTTACCGCCGCCGAAAGCACAAACGTATTCGCGCCAGGCGCAAGCTCGAAAAATATGCCCTTGACTTTTGTCATTAGACTGTTGCCGCCGCTGTCCGTCACCGTCTGCTTTTCGCAGTCGATCACGCACGCGGACGGCACGGTAAGCGCGTTACCGTTACATTCGACCGTCACCGTACCCGATACGTTTTCTAACGTTATTTTCGGGCGGACGTGCCTGTCGCCTATGTTGTATACCGTCTGCGGTACGTCTTCGACGGCATTGAAAATAAAATATTCTGACAGGTCGAGCGGTATCATATCGTCCAGAAATATATCACTGTCAATTATCGGGCCGTCGATAACGTCAAACAGCGACGCGGCGAACGGTTTAACGTCAAACGTTACCGAAAGCACCGCCGTGTCGCCGTGGTCGGGTTTGTATTCCACCGCGTCTATCACCCGCGCGTACCATTTTACATTCGGCGTGTCGTCAAATGTCAATTCGCCCGCGCCGTCAAGCCATACGGCAAGCCGACCGAGCTTTCTTTGCAGTAGGCGCAAATCGTCAGCCGTGACCTGTATATCGTATTTGAATACGCGTTCATCGTAAAACGCACGCCCGTATACATTCGCGCCCGTGAAGTCGTATTTACCGTCCATGAGCGCCGCCTCGTATGTCTGGTCTTTCGCGTCGGGGCGGACGGGACGTGACTGCGTTCGTACAGTCACGTCAAATTCGCTCGTATGTTTCCCTTTGAATGTAAATCCGTTTCTCATCGCATTTCTCCTACATATAATGGCGTTAATCCCGATGTCTGCGTCAGCGATATTTGCCTGTTATCGTTGTACGTCGGGCCGTAAACCGTGCTTGACGGCGCGGAGCTGTTGTTTACCGCCTCAATCAGCCGCGCAAGTAAGTTTTCGATATTGCCGCCCGTCGTCGTCAGCCGTTCTGTCAGTCCACCGACAATGCCCGAAACGTCAATATCAGTGTTTACCGCTATACTTTTCAGAAAATCGGCTTTTGCGTCCTCTGCCAAATCGTAGTCAGCCTCAAGGCGTTCAAGTACCGCGTTGTTATCGACTTGTAATTGATACAATTCCTCGTCGCGCTCAAGCTGTTTTAATTGCTCCTGCAGGTCTTTGTATTTCTGTTGTCCCCGATCCGTTACCGCGCCGGCGTAAATCTCCAGTTGACGGCGCACGTCGTCCATATCCTCATCGCGGTCGGCAACGTCCCAGCTGTCGCGTAACGCCTGTTCCTCATCGGCAAACTTTTCGCGCATATCGGATATGTACTTTGACTGCTGCGACAGCATATCGTCATACGCGCTTGCTGCCTCGTCCCATATCTGATGATTGAGGTCGGTCATGCCCTCGTGGTACTCGCGAGCCGAAATCAGTCCCTTGCGGTAGTATTCCTCGGTGTACGCCTTTTCGCGCTCCAGTCCGGCAATATAGTCCTCGGACGACATTCCGAAATATTTACGCTGTTCTTCGAGCCAGCTTTCGGACTGTTCGCGGCGTCCCTGATATAACGCGCTGCCCGCTTCTGCCATATGCTCGACATAATCGTCCCACGACTGCTGTCCGTCTTCCATCGCCGCGTATTCGCGGTCTTTTATGCGGTCATATGCCGCGTCGGGCGTATCGCCGTAACTCTGCCAGTCGTTAAAATGCGTCCTGTCGTCTATCCACGCAAGCGACGCGTCCATCTCCGCGCTGAGCAAATCACGGTAGCTGTCGATTTTGTCGTCGGTGATTTCAGCGATAGTTTCGGCGTATTCACGGTAGGATATAACGCCGTTGTCGTAGTATTCGCGCGTGTACGCCTCCATGCGGTCAAGCCCCGCGATATAGTCCTCGAGGCTCATACCGTGGTAATCTTTCTCGCGTTCGAGCCAGTCGCGCGACTGACTAAGGCGGTCATTAAGCATATCCGAACCCATTTTTGATATGGTATCGGTGTACTCGTTCCACGTCATGCGACCCGCCTCGACCTCTGCCATGTTGCGCTCGCGTATGCGGTTAAATGCGTCAATCGGCGTGTCGCCTATGTCCGCCCAGTCGTTGAGAGCATTGTGCAGTTCCATATATGCGGACGATTGGTCGTTCAGTTCGTCCGTCTGCTTGCGAGTAAGCGAGTAAATCTGCTCCGTTATGTCGGCAATATCCTTTTCGTTAGAGGCAAACTGTTTTGAAAACTCGACCCACTTTTCAAGTTCCTGTGTCGTCGTGACCGCGTGTGTGCGTGTGTAGTGCGACCGGTTATCACGCGCCGCCGTAAATGCGTCGGAGTTGTCCTTGCCCTCGGCGTAGTGCGGTATACCCATGCCCGCCATAATAGCCTTTGTCTGCGACGCGGTATACACCTTCGCACCCTTTGATAGCGGTAAAATGACATTCCGCCCCTGCGGTATGAACGCCTGTCCGCGGTCTATAATCAGCTCGCGCGGGTCGGCTATGCCCGTCTGGTCGTTTACCATAGCCAAGCCGCCGGGGAAATTGTCCGTACCGGTTGCCTGCGGCATACCAACGACTTCGGCTGTTACCGTAACTGTTATCGGTATGTCGCCAAGCGCCTGTATGGTCTGCTTTGCGCCCTCGGCATCTGCGCCCACCTTAACTTCTACCGGCTGATTGTTTAAGTCTGTTATCGTAGCCTTTGCCGCGTCTGTCGTTGCCGTAACATTTATGTTTACGTTTGGGTCGCCCTGCTCGCTTAGGTTCGCTACGACATTGCCGACACTATCGAGAGCCTCTAAATTTCCCGTTTCGGTATTGACCTTTAACTCTACAGCGCCGATACCTTCCAGATACGCCACGGTATTGCCCGCTTTATCGAGCATTTCCACGTCGCCCTCGGATGTTACGCGGATAACAGTTCCGTCGGACTTTTGCAGTTCCTGTATTTTTCCGCTTGCCGTATCGATTACCGATATATCACCCTCGGCAGATATTTCAATGCGTTTGTCGTCAGGTATATCAAGCAGACTATGCGCCAGCTCGTTCGCCTGCTCGTTCACAACGTCCATCGCGCCCGCGTCCGCCGCCTGTGAAATGTCGGTAAAGCCCTGTTTTATAAGGCTCGCCTGCATAGCTATCTGCTCGGCGGGTACGTTCATCTTCTGCGCCTGAGATATATAATCGTTCACGACCGACGGAAGTGCGTCCTTTTCGACCGCCTCGTCGATAGTGCGGAAACCGTTCCGGATAAGCGCCGCGCCCGTCGCCGTCTCCTGTGCCGATGCGCCGAATTCCTGCATAGCGCGTACATAGTCGTTGACGAAATTCACAAGGCCTTCACCGCCCTGCGCCCATGCGTCGTCTATGCTTATGCCGTTCATCGCCTGCGCCGCCGCCTGCGCGTAACCCTGCATATCAAGATTAGCGTCGCGAATAACCTCGCCCATATCAGATAAGGCTTGCTGTACCTGCTCGGAATCGCCGCTCTTTACAGCGGAGTCGATGATTTCTGTTTCCCAGTTCGCTATCTCTGTTGAGATTGCTTCGTATTCATCACGTGCAGTTTTTAGGTCATTTATTCTTTGTGATAATTTTTTAACATCGTCATTGGCTTTATTTGTGTCCAGTGAAACGCCTGTCCATGCCGTAAACGGATCTCCGTCTATATTGGGCTTGTTAATACCATTATCACGCAAAATATCCGCCAGCCTCTTCTTGTATTCTGCGTATGATGTTAGTCCACTCTTCCAATCCGACTTTGCTTTGCTGCGCTGTAACTCTATGTCGCTATACTTCTTTTGGCGTTCCAGCGCGTCGGCATAATCATTTTCAAGCTGATTTCTCTCTTGCTGATATTGCGTGTATTTCTCTTGTAATGTTGACAATCGCGACAACTGCGAATTTATCCGACCTTGAAGCTCGTTTTCGTTTATTTCCCTTACGGTATTAACGGCTTCTTCAAGATTGGAATTATCGCTTTTTATAACAAGGTTGTATTCCTCTGACAAAAGCTGCTTGATTTCTTCCAGCCGTTCTTTTGCATTGTCGACCTGTTCTTTACTGCTTTCGGGATTTTCGATGACGAGCTTTAATTCCTTAATCTCGCCTTGGATAGCCGAAATCTTTTTATATCCGTCAAGACTTTCTTTGATTTGCTCGTTGCCCTCGGACAAGCCTTTTGTGTAGCGATATTGCGAATCGTACCAATTATCGTATGCTTTCTTCGCAGCTATTGCCGCCGTACCGACCGCCGCTATGCCAACCGCTACCGGAAGCGCTGCGCTGCCGAGTGCCGTAAGCGCCGGTACGGCTTTTGCAAACACACCGCCGGCAGAAAACGCGGTACGAACTTTGCCGATACCCTCGACAAAATTACCGACAGTCTTTAGACCGCCTGCCGTAACCTTTGACAGTGCGCCCACGCCGACAACCGTTGCCGCGATACCGACAGCCGTTTTCTTGCCGCCATCGCCCATTTTTGCGAGCCACTGTGCAAAGTTCGCAATTCCGCTTGTTGCGTCAGCAATCGTCGGGAGCATTACCTCGCCCAGACTGCGTCCGGTCTCGACGAGATTGTTTTTAACAATCTGTATCTTGGATGCGGTCGTGTCCGCTTTAGCGTCAAACTCTTTTTGCAGCGCGGTATTCTCATCCCACGCTTTATTTGCGCGGTTTATAGCCTCCGTTAAGATAGCAAAACCTTTATCACCCGCAAGCGCCATAAGCGCACGCTGGTCGCGGACATTATTAAAGCCGAGCTCGTTAAGTACGCCGACCTGGTCGTCGCTCTCGTTTAAGCCCTTGAGGAAATCGCGGAAAGCTCCGTCCGCGTCCTTGCCCCAGGACTTTTTGAACTCATCGGCGCTCTTACCGCTTATTTTTGCAAACGCATTCAGTTCCTCGCCGCCGGATGAGACAGCATTTTGCATATCCATCCATATACGCTGCAAGGCACTGCCGCCCGCCGCCGCGTCAACACCCATTGACGACAGCGCCGTAGAATAGCCTAAAATAGCTTGTGTGGACATGCCTATGGTGTGACCTGTCGCACCCATATCAAGTCCCATGTCGACGATTTCCGCCTCGGTAGTCGCGAAGTTATTACCGAGGTCAACCACCGCCGAGCCGAAACGGTCAATACTCTTTTGTGACGTGTCCGTTACATTCAGGAAACGCGCCACTGCCTGCGCGCCCGACTCTCCGTGCAGATTTGTCGCGGTGTCGAGCTGCGCCATTGTTTCGGTAAATCCTAAGATGTTCTCGGTCTGTACGCCTAACTGTCCGCCCGCCGCCGCGAGCTCGTTAAGCTCCGTTGTCGTCTTCGGGATTGCGTTACGTCCGTTTATGCCGGTGGTCGTCAGGTCGATAATGCCCTGCCGTATCTGCGCGAGTTGTTCCGGCGTGCCTTCAACCGTTTTCTTGACGCCAGCAAAGCTGTCCTCAAAATCAATCGCAAACTTCGCCGACGCAGCGCCGCCTGCCGCGAGTGCAACAGCCGCGACCTGTATAGGCTTGGTAACGCTGTCTATGCTTGCGCCTACACCCCGAAGCGCTTGACCTGTCATCTGCCAGTTACGCGCCGCCAGTTGTGCGGCGTTACCCATATTCCGACCGATACGCGTCGCGTCCAGTGCCGATAATTGCGACTGTACACCGCTGACCGCGCTCGCCAGTTCAGAGGTGTCGGCGCTTATGCGCACAACCAGTTCAGCTATTTCATCTGCCATACTGCCGCCACCCCCTTACAGTCCGTAGAACATACGCAGGTGCGGATCATCGCCCGTATATTCCTGCGGTTCGTCGTCTTCACTGCCGTACAGCATATCAAACAACCGTATCGGGTTTTGCCGTCCTACCTCGTCCGGTAATTTCCGAAAATACCTAAACATGGTAGTATATATGTCTTTTAGTTCACCGCCGCCGTGTCCTCCGTCGGCGCTTCCGCGTTTTTTTCCGTCTTTTTCTTCAGCTCTGCCATATCGGCATAATACCAGTTAATGACGGTGCGGCACATATCCATTTTCTCGACTATGGCGGCATTCAAAACGTCCTGCGTCGCGTCCGTACCCTCGAACAGGTAATCGACCGCGCCGCCGCCCGTCATGCCTATACCCTTCGCGCCGCTAAGCTGCGCCTCCTGCACGCGGCACATAGCCTCGAAGTCCCACGTCTTTGATGTATACTTCTTTTTGTTGTATGTGAATGTCAATACTCTTTGCATAGTAAATCTCTCCTTTGATATAAATTAAAATTACAGGGGACACTAAAACTTTAGTGTCCCCATTATGCTATTATTCGCCGGCTTCCGGCTTCCAGTTCATGTCGGAGAACCATTCCGTCTCCAGCGTTTCTTTTGTTACCGTTTCCGGCAAATCCGTCTCGTCGATGTACTCATAGTACTGGTTATCGTAGTCACGCGCAACCGCCGTAAACGTCGCCTTTGCCGTCTGCTTTTCTGACGCGCCTGTTGACGGCTTTGTTTTGCCGCCGACGTTTGACGCGAACGAATACGATCCCTTGAAGTAACGCACATAGCGGTAGGTGCCGTCCGATTTCAAAGTGCGCCACGCCACGCCGAAGTATTTTGTCGGCATATTTGTTCCGACGGTAACCAGACCGTTTTTCATTTCCAGACCGCGCCACATCGCGTCTACCTCGGGCGGTATGTCCGCATTTGTGATGTCATGTCCGATGTTTTCAATGTAGGTATCAGCGACGTATGCGCCGTTATCCGCGTCAAATACGTCACTGCCGCCGCTGTCCGACGGTGCGATTTCCACCGTACCGCGCAGGCTGTACGCCTCGCCGTACTCCGCGCCCTCCGCCGTGTCCGACGTAAGCGGGAAAAATGTGTACTTGTCTACACCTATTGTAGGCAAGGGTTTTCTGTTTGTTGTTGCCATTTATTATTCCTCCTCATCTTTATAAAAAATTGATTTGCTAAATCGCATTGTTTTGTGGTACACACCGCCGTCCGGCGGCATATCCCGCGAAAATTCGCGGTACCACCCGTTATTTTGCATAGCCGCGTCCACCTTGACTGCCAGCCGCGAACACTCTCCGCCGCCGCTGCCCCACACGTCCACAACCACCGTTGATACCTGCGCCTGTTCTGCGTTGTCGTAGCGCATACCCGTTGTAGTCGTCAACTCATAGTAGCTTATAATCGGCAAATTGTTAAATTCGTTCGGATAGTAATACGTAACCTTAACGCCGTCGATCCCGCCGAGGATTTCACGCACGATTTTATTTACATCAACCATTCACCGTCACCTCATTTAACATTATTTCATGCCCCGCGTCCCAGTCCGCGACGTAGACCACCTCGAAATACCGACCGCCGACGCGGAGCAGAGCGCCCTCTTTGATATTGCCGTTTGCCTTGCAGAAAAACCGCTTTTGACACTCCCGCGCCAACCCGTATTCAGCCTTTAACAGTTCACCGCTATATGGCTGTAAATCACCCGTTACGCGGTCGATTTCTTTAATGGTATACGTATTCTCGTAATCGTCGTAATCGCCTTTTTCAATGATTACCGCCTCTGTTTTCGCGAATATATCAAACACATCCGCATATTTTTCCAACATCGGACGGCACCTTCCCTCTGCGGCATATAAACGGCTTTAAGCGGTCGTAATAATTCGTCAGGAAATCGCTGTCGGGCGTTTTACTGTCAAACGATACCGACCGCTGCCCCTCGGATATGCTCTTGACGATTTCCGGTGCGCTCTCACCGCCGTACCCTTTCGCGCGGTAAACATCCGCAGCGATAACCGGTACAAGGCTTTCAAGCGGACGCGGCAAAAAGCATATACGGCAATAGCCCAAGATCATCGCCTTTACGTCGTCAATCAAAAAGGACAAGAGCTCATCCTTGCTCTCGTCCGTTATCCCCAGCAGCATTTTCAACCTCTGCAGCACTTCCGTCTGTTTCTCCTGCTCCATTCTTATCGTCGCCTTTCTTCCCGTCGCCTTTCTTCGTCGGCTTTACCTCGGTAAAACCCGAATTTTTGTACGCCGCTATCTGAATTTCATTCGTCAGCGTGATTGTTTCTTTTCCGCGTTTGAGCAACATCATCATTCACCTTCCTTTTTGTGGACGTAAATAGCCGCCTTCTTGTTGTTGAGCACGAACGCGTCGTAATAAACACGACCCTCAACGAGCCAGCCGTTTATGCCCGGCGGGTTGTCGTGGATTTTGTAATCGGACAGTTTAACCGGCGCGGGTGTCGCTATCTTATTTGTGATGATAAATAGCGTATTCGTCGGCAAGTAACTATCCGGCACAAGGATAAGCGGCACGCCGTCAATACCGCCGACTGTGCCTTTGAGTGCTATCTGCTGTGCCATGTCGCCCTGCTTTACGAAGGCGGGGTCGAGCTTGATTAACTTATAATACGATGCCGTAACATAAGCGACTCTGCCCGCAACCGGGATTTTCTTATTAGTCAGCTCTACCTGACCGTCGAGGAATACGTTATATGCGTTTTCCTTCGTCACGTCCGCCGTTGCGGTCTTGCCCGCGCCCGCCGCCATTTTCGCCAGACGGTAAATGTCGATTTCGGGGATGATAACCTCGTCAATCTGACGCTGCAGCGCCTGTCCTGCGCTGTTCGCCATCTGCGTATCGTCGTAATTGCCGCGGTCGATTGTAAACGTAAAGCTCCTGTCGCGTTCAAGCGTCATTTCCTGTACGCTGTTTTCCAATTCCGACGGCGTACCGTAACGGCTTGAGCCGGTTCTCTCGTAGTCGTTCATTTCCGCTGTCGGAACACTGTAAACCTTTACCGTTTTAACGCCGATGAAGTCATAATCGTTGTTTACGGCGGGGGTCGTAACCGCGCCGATTTTAAAGCGTTCGTCGATTTTCGCCGAATACTTTTCTGCGTAATTGATTGCCATGTTTTTTTACCTCTCTTTCTGGTTTTACATTCCGAATCCCGCAAGAAACGGATCTGTCGGCGGCGGTGTTCCGCCGCCCGTTTTGGGCGGTTTGCCCTTGAGCCGCGCATTTACCGCCTCCTCGATAGCCGCGTTCCAATCTTTTGTAAACGCGTCTATATTTGCCTTTGTTTCCTCCGCGTCCTTGCCGCAGACGAGTTCCGCGAAATTGTCGGAAACACCGACCGCGCGGAGCTGTTTCGCCGCCTCATTCACGAGCATTTCATGGTCGAGCGCGGCTCTGTCGGCGTCAAATTTCTCGCGGTCGAGACGAAACTGCTCCTTCTCGCGCTCCTCTTTACTGAGCTTAGCGAGCCTTTCCGCCTCGGAGCGTTCCCTATCCCAGCCTTCTTTTGCCGCCTTTACCGCCGCCGCTACCGCCTTATCGATGTCGGTCTGCGTAAATTTCTGCTCCGGCGCGGGCGGTTCTGTCGGATCTTCCGGTTCGCCCGGTGTGGGCGGTACGGGAGGCTCCTTCGGTTCTGCCGGTTCACCCGGCGTGGGTTCTGTCTTTGTAGGATCGTCCATAATTATTCTACCTCCTATAAAATTTTGTATAAAAATATGAGCGTTTCATCTTACCACGCTCGAAGAATATTTAATTTTGCTACGTCATACCCTCACATCCTTTTCCCAATCGATTGGGATTTTTGGTATTATAAAAGCACGTCCGAAAACGTGCTTTGTAAACTGTGTTAATTTATAAATCCGTTCTTAAACGCCTCGATTATTTGCGGGATGTTGTTTTTCAGTGCCGGAACGAGAAACGGCTGCGGCGCGTGTCCCGATGTGGTATAAAACCGACCGCCGCTGTAATACGTCCAATGTTTTTTGGTCGTGTGCGCGACGGACTTATCACCCTGCGCGCCCGTTCCAAATTCAACATATACATTTGTTATCGTAAAGGCTTTTTATCCTCTACTTCTTATAGTTTCCTATAAGTTCGGCGTACATCATAACAAAAAAGAACTTTAACCCAACAGTTCTTCTCTGTTTCGAGCACTCTTGGAGGGATTATATTTATTCACCCTCTACGCTCTACGGTGCTGTCCAGCCTTGCGCAATCTGGACAGTTACCTCGGTGTTGTCTTGATTTTCAAATATTTTTATTTGTTGTTGGTCTAAACAATCTTTCGCCGCGGTCACCTCGATGGTAGCGTCGAAATAATGTCGTTTTTGGTATCCCTGATAACTTTGCAGCCCTTGTTAGCGGTATTATTTCACCAGAATATTCCACCAAGTATTTTACGTTTTTTCTGTCCTCTCCCGGGTTTCGAAACAGCCTATTACCACGATCACCTCTATGATAGCGAGCATCAACTACCGATCTCGTCAATCTGGCTAATGCCGCAGCATCTGTCAAGCACATTTTTTCACCGTTATAATCAACAATAATGTTGCTGCGACGGTTTCTACTCTGCGTGAAATTATCTGTCCAACGGCAATTAGAAGGTTCATAGTCTCCGCTATTATCAATACGGTCTATTGATAAATCATCAGCATATCCGTTTAACATAGCCCAATCATAAAATGCTTGGAAATCATTTTTCCATTCATCGCACATCTTTATCCCGCGTCCGCCATAGCTGTCATACCTTTCATTGTTGGAATTATAACATCTGCCTTTCATTCCTTGCCATTCATAGTAAATTCGTTTACCGCTCTGTTTATGTGAATGATTTTTTACAAGATTTATTCTATCCTGTTTTTTCTTCTCGCAACCGCATGATATAGTTTTTCCTTCTAACAACACATCACTGCGAATATTTTTCACGTTTCCACAATCACATTTGCACTTCCAAAAGGAATGCTTTCCAGCAGTCGGTACAAATTCCAACACCGTCAGCCTACCAAATCGCTGTCCCGTAAGGTCTCTTCGGAATGATCTGCTCATGCCTTCACCGCCTCCGGCATTTGCAATCCGCACTCAATCATTAAGCGCACTGCAGTTTGAAACCCTGTTATAAAGCCAAACTCTTCCATTGCCGCCTCACTGGTTGAAACAATGCTTTCTACCGTGTCAATATACATTTTTTCGCCTACCAGTTCTTTCAGACGCTCACCAACTTCATGCTGAACTTTCTCCGCCTTTTCCCATTCCAAACCGGTATTATTCTCGCCTGTTTCGCTAGTGTGTAAAAATATTTTTTTTATTTCCTTGTAATCCATTATAAAATCCTCCTTAAAAATTCTTGATTTCCCTCGGCGGATATGATATAATAGATTTATCATCCCGTGAGGGTTGAGTTTTATAGAACGTTGTTTTCGTTGGTAGCGGTGCAACGTTCTATTTCTTTATTTCGACCTCTAACTTTTGTATCCCTCGACTAATAGCTTCAGTCTTATTAACGTCATTTTGCTCACAATAAGTATCAAGCGTTTGTTTATCTTTATCGCTTATTCTAATACTGATTTTATTAGGTCTTGGATTATCTGTCGGTCTTCCGGTTCTTGGACTCATTTCATCACCTCACTTTTGTCTGGCATAATTATATATTATTGCCCGACAAAAGTCAAGAGGTTTTTATAAAAATATTTAAAAATTTTAGATTTCACCGATTTTGCTCGATTTTTCATGCGCTATATGATTAACGCATACTCAGAATTCGTTCCGATTACCGCGCTGTTGCCCTCGACCGTGCTTGTAATGCTGCCCTTTAGCCGTCCCGTACTATCTGGGCTGGGGCAATTCATCACCGCATCGGCGCGCACAACCTCACCCGCCATAGCGAGCGCGTTCTGTATCTTTCCGCCGCTTACAAGGTTCTGCAGCGCGTTTATAACGCCGTCCACACCCTCAATACTTATTTGCATAACCCTCATTCCTTCCATGCAAAAAGCACGTCCGCTTGAACGTGCTTATGCTGTATCTTTTATTAGCTCGCTTTCTTCTCAGCCTGCAACCGCTGTTGTTTTTTTGCTATAACCTTAGCTTCAAGACGGGCAATTTCAGCGTCTAATTCCTCACTTGTCATGTTTTTGATATAATCAGGAATTATACCTCTGTCATCTGCGACAAATACTTCTTTTTCCATCTCATTCCACCTCCCAAAAATCTATATCACTGTTATCCTTCAATTTTGTCAAAGCCTTTATTTGTGCATCAAATTCAGAAAACCCTTGTTCTATGAATTTTTCGATATAAGCAGTATATAACGTGTTTTCAATATTTTCATTTGCGTTATATCCAAAAATTTTACCGTTGTGACAAATAATAAAGCCTTGCTTATAGTTGTTTTTGTAACAAGCATTAAAGTCCGAAGCGCTTGGCGGCATACTATGTGGGTGTGTATGCAGAGCAATTATATTATCATGTCCTTTTAAGGCTTTCTTCATTGCTCCGGTATACGCAACCGCTCTTTCCGTTTGCTCATTTAAGGCGCTTATAATAACCTTTCCCGTATTGCCGTCAATCCAATACATATCCTCGTACAGCGTACCGCTTCTATGCTTTAGCATTTCCTTTGCCTTTGAATATAATACGCGGTTTACTTCATCGTTCGGTGTTAAATTGTCAAATTTACGCCGATAATTGCCGCTGTCGATATATGAGTTATTTATAAGCGTTGACTTGTTCCTTCCGTATCTTTGGTTTTCGAGTGCCACCGTATCACCCCTCATATTCATTATATCATTTTTCACGGAATTGTCAACAGCTTTCGTCTTTTTCGTCCGCGCCTCTTTAACGTGCGTTTCCATAGCCGCCTTTTGTTCCGGTGTAAGGCTCGCCTGCCATTCCTCGAACGTCATATCGCCGTCAACTTTGTAATTTTTGCCCGTTGCGGGGTCGCGAGCGATACGCGTCTTTGATATAGCGTCCGCCATGATAGTTGTACAGCGGCAATTCGGGTGTATGGGCGGATAATTCACGCCCTCGCGTGCGTCGGTGACGTCAAACACCTTGCCATCCAGTCCGCCGCACGTCTCGCACGTCCGCTCCGACAGTGCCGCCACAAAACGGTATTTCTTTATCCCTATTTCGTCATACGCCGCCTTTTGCCCCGTATTCATAAAATGCGCCGTTTCCGTCCGCACAAGCCGCGTAGTGGAATATAATACGCCGTCCGCGCCCTCGCTTTTGACGTATTCCTCTAACTGCGCCGCCATGCGGTTTACGCTGTGTCCCGCCATTATACCGGTAGTAACGGTGTTCTGTACCGCCTCGGTAAACCTGTCATTGTGGTTCCATATGCGGTCGCTGTAATTCGCGCCGTTCCACGGTTCTCGTAATGCCGCGTCAATCGCCCTCGTCGGCAGGAGCGAAAAATCTATACCGCAGTTTAAGCCTTTCGCGATATTATACACGTTCGTGTAATACGACTTCTGCAGCGTTCTCGTGTAAAACAGCTTATGCGCCGCAACCGCCGTATTTGCAACGCGTGTCATTTCAGTGAGTATGCGCGACTTCACGCCCTCTAAGCGGCTTATTCGTGCGCCGTAAGCCTGCGCGTTTACCCTCGCGAGTATTTCCGCCCGCCGTTCGATGTCCGTCGTTTCCTCGAACAGCTGCATAAGTTCGGCGTAGGTCTTGTCGCTTTCCGCCGCGTTCAGCAGCTTTACCGCCTCGCCCTCGGGAATGTCCATAGCCACATACGCCGAGAACGTGTCGCGTATATCGGCGTTTATAGCCTCAATCGCCCGTTCATACTCCGCTATCGTTTCTTCGCTCAGCTTGTCCGCGCCGTTCTGTAATTCCTCTTCCAGTGCCGCCGCACGCGCCGCCCAATATGCTTTACTCCTCATCGTCGTCTACACTATACCGCCGCCTGTCGCCCTTTGCCGCCGCAGCCGCGAACGCTTCCGACTTTTCGGCGGCTTCTCTTTTCACAAGCTCCGCTTCTTCAGCCGCGTCGGATATAAACGGCAGCTGTTCGAGTAATGTTTCGGTTGATACAACCTTCGTCAGATTATTTACCATTTGCGATATTTCCAACTCGTTCGCCGGCAGATTACGCGTAAATACAACGTCAATCCTATGTATCGGCACAGTCGCCATCGCGCCTTTAAGCGACAGGAAATTTATATACAATCCCAGACGGCTCTTTAACCCCTTTGCAATCTGCCGCTCCTTGTTTTTGACGCTCTGCTCAAATCCCAGTAGCTTGTATTTTATCGCAACTCCGCTTAAATTGTTGCCGAAGCTCTCATCTGTCAAATCAGGCACAAGCGAGAAACGGTGTATATCGTCCTTCAAATTGTTACGCAAGACCTCAATGTCGCTTTCCTGCATGATTTTTGACAGGTATTGCGCAGACGCGCCCTCATATCCCATAAGGATTTTTTCTTCGCGCAGCTTTTTAGCTTGGTCGCTGTCGATGTCGAGATTTACCAAAAATAAAAACGCGTCCACAAACTGCTCTTTGTCGTTCACTCTATCCGACATGAGCGTATTGTACGCGTCTATCGCGGGTATAAGCTGCTCAAAATCGCCCTGCTTTTCGCCGTTGTTACAATACTCGATAAGCGGCACGCTGCCGAAATAGTGCGGCGTTGTGTCCGTACACTCCATATTGTCAAAGCTATTCCGCCCCGTAAAGGTGTATATGTCGTTTGCGTCGCACACGATACATTCCGTACCTGTGACTGTTCCGTCGAGGTCGCGGCGTTCAAAATAATAAACGCCGAACAGCGGAGTATGCCGGCAGTCGTCGCCGTAAACAACAAACGTCCTATCCGGCGGCAGTACCGCGCTTTCGGGCGCGCTGTTCTCGTTCGCGTACACGTATTCATACGCCCGCCCGTAAATGCTGACATTTTTAACGATTTCGCTGTCCACGCTCGCGATGTCCTGAATAAGATAGTTATTCTTCAATGCCTCGATGTCGTATTCCTCTGACGCGGCATACGTTACGGGGTTGCCTATCAAATACGATGTTGTCATGTCCGTTATGTAACGTGCGTGATTCAACACTATTTTCGTGTTCGGACTGTCGGGCGATACGCGCCGGCGGTTTAATATCGTATGTCTGCCCGCGTAGTAGTCGCGCAATCGTGCATACCTTTCCGCCGCGCCGCGGTGAAGCTGTATCAGCTTTGCCAAAATTTCAGCCGTAATGCCGTCCGCTATTATGCTTTTGTCGATTATCATATTCCAAACTCCTTCCGCGAATATATCTTTGCTTTTCTCATTGTAATCTCGTCCTCTAACGCGTACCGCGCCGCGTCAATAGTGTGATTATCCTTGTCGGGATATTCCGCCTTGAAGCCGTCGTTCCCGTCCGGTTCAAGCGCATAGTTATAAAATTCCTCGAACGTATGCGGACACCGCGCACTGTCAATTATAATTTCCTCAAGCGACTGCAAAAATTTAATACCGTACTCCACGCTGTCAGGGCCTTTTTTCGCGCCGCGTACACGTAACCCGTACCCGCGTAATTCAGCGATTGACTTAGGCTCTGCGCTGTCACATATAATTGGCTGGCTGTATGCGCGTTTTGCGTTAATCATTTCCGCCGCACGCCTGTTTGACAATCCCGTTTTGTATATCTCGTCGAAGATATATAACCGCCGCCGTTTTTTGTCGTAGTGCGCGACGATATACGCGAACGGGTCGGACGCGTAACCGAAATCGACGCCGCGCTTTATGTGGTCAAACGCCGCTATTTCCTCGTCGGTTATACGCCGCTGTGTAATGTTTGTGAATACCTCGCCGCCCGTGCCTGTCGCATAGCCGAGATATTCATGCTCGTATAATTCCGGTTTTGTTTTTTTCAAGTGCTCCGCCTCCCTTATAAAATCTTTACCCAGCCACTCAGCCGGAACGTCAATATATGTGCTGTGATGTACGATCCTGTCTTTCCGTTCCGTCAACGCCTCTTTGTTTACCCAGTTGCGCTTTGACTGCGGCGGGTTATACGAATAAAACACTACAAACCCATTACCGCCGCGCATTAGCGATTGATTTATGGAGCGTATCTCCGCCATGCCGCCAAACTCGGCTAATTCCTCGTACCAGATGTATTTGATATACCCTTTCTTGACCTTTGTCGATTTCAATTTCTGCGGCTTATCCGCCCCGCGAAATAAGATGCGCTGTCCCGTAGGCAAATAGACAAGCTCCATAGGACTTAATTTCTCCTGCCACAAATGCGACGCGCCTAATTTGTCAATCGCCCACAATAGCTGATTATACACGCTGTCGCGCAGATTGTCCTTTACCTTGCGTATCACAACGGCGTTTGCCGCCGCGTCGCCCATTATTCCGAGTATTATCATCACCGACACAAACGACGACTTTGTACTTCCGCGCCCGCCTTTAAGCCAGTAGTGCGTGTGGGCGTTTTCCGTTACGTCGTAATATAAATCATAAAACGAAGGAGCGATAACGTCAGTCAGTCTTTCCAACGTTATCACCCCTTCGAGGTATGTCGTTTATGATTGTAACGGGTTCTATTCCCTCAATTTGTGTTTTGTCGGTAAACATACCGTAATACTTGCCGAGCATTTCCGCCGCTTTGAGCCTGTCCTTTGCCGACGGTAAGCCCTTTCTGAATGTTTGTATGCCCTCGCCGACAAATATAGGGATATTCTCGACCTCATTTTCGCCGCGCATTACCTCGGTCAAAAACTCTATGACCTCGTTGCGCTCGGCGGTCTTTTCCTCGTGCTGCCGTTCGTCCCATTCCTTGACGGCTGCCGCGACGTCCTCATCGTGTAACAGCTTGTACGCCCTCTGCTTTGCGCTCCCCGGCGCATATCCGGCGGCAGCAGCGGCGCGCGCTCCGTTGCGGTCGATTATGTATTCATCAAAAAATCGCTTTTTCTTCCCTGTCAGCGCCATTTTGCCGCCCCCTTCCGATTGAAAGATAAAAGGATTACCTCATTCCGCCGCCGAACGTGTTTTTTTCAATTATCGCGCGCGTGCGTATACGCGGCGAGGTAGTCCAAAGTAGTCCACTACACAACAAAAGTCCGGCGCGGGTTGAAACCCTTTCGGGAAAACTCGCCCGCGCCGATGAAAGGATTTTCGCGCCGATTGCGCTCATCTCTCATAATCTCTTTATACTTTTCCCATTTTGAATTATAACACAGAAAAAACGGACAAAACGGACAACTTTTAAAATTTTGCAAAAAAATTTGTTGTAATATGGTTTTTTGTATGATATACTGATTGTGCCGTAAGAAATTACGGCGGGTAACATAGGAGCGGCGGCGGCTGTTCCGACACTCTCAGTAAAGGGGGTGTCAATCATGGATATTGGTATTTTAATTAGACTGATTGAATTATACATAATTCTTGAAATAATAAAGAATATCAAAAAATAAGCCGCCCCATCTCGCAAATAGGGCGGCTGCGTTAGTTTTATACTAACTTTTGCTGAACTTGCGGAACGGTCAAAACCGCTCCTTTGTTATCTACAATATATCATATTTCTTTTTTTTTGTCAATAATTTTCCCAAAAATCTGTCATGCCTTTTTCGCGTTCCGTCCGCGCTATTCCCGCCGCCGACCTTAAACGCGATCCACTGCCACGACGGGCGCACCTCGCCCTCTATGTACCGCATACGAAATATCCGCCGCGTAAGGCTGTCCTCGATACCGTCAACATACCTTTCAACTTTCCGCCGCTGTCGCTGCAGCTTGTTACGCCGCGCCAGGAGCATGTTGCTGTATTCGTTCTTTTCAAGCCCCGCGACACTCATCGAGTGCTTTGTGTACGGAAATTCAGCATCCGAACCGCTCACGGTGTCCGTAACCGTATTTTCTTTTATCCTCTCTTCCGTTTCACGTATCTCCGCGACCACGGAGCGATACTGTTCCAATTCCTTTTTAGTCATTTCCGCACTCCTTTTCATCAACGCAAATTACGGCACGCACCGCGCACCTCAAAAAAATATATTTAATCCCCACCTTACTACGCTAACACAAATCCTTCGGATTTGCTCGCTACAACACGCGGAGCGTGTTGTTCACATCCGGCGGAGTCTCTCTCACCTTAATCAATTCGTATTCCTGATATGTAAATCCATCCAAATCGGGAAAACCTGTAAACAGCGTTCCCTTCGCTATCTCGTACCTGTACCCGTATTCCTCGCACTTCGGCGGTTTCGGGTTCTCGCGTATCGCGCTCATCGGCACGACGCGCTTTATAACCTTCGGCTTTCGCAGATTTCGCGAGTGACCGAATTTTTGATATGTCAGGTCCTTATGTTTGCCGCCGTCCAAAAAATATTTAATCAGGTTGCCGCTTTCCATGTCGGTTATCTCTTTCGGATCTGTTACAATTCCGTATTCTTTCCAGTAGTTGAGCAGCATTGATATAATCTCGGGGCTTGTGTTGCGGATTATCAGATGATGATGTGGGCGTATCGTGTCGGACGCTTCTGTCACCCTATACCATACAAACGGTATATTCTTCCTTTTCAGCCGCTTTTGCATTTTGCTTAAAACCTTGCTGAGTATTTTATCTGCTTTTTCCGGCTCATGCCATTTTTTATATGTCAGCGTTACCCAGTAATCGCCCAAATCAAAATTTTCATAACAGTCATGCTTGATTTTTAAATATGCCTGACGCGCATTCCTTTTTTTCTTTCCCTCGCCCGTTGCGCATAAACGGACTCCCCTCTTCTTTTTGGAATTTGAGGGGTTATAATAAAAACATTTCGTACGGTAAACAAACTCCCGATGTTTTGTTGGTACACGCGTACATAAAACAAGCATTTTTCCCTCTCCTTCCTTTTTGGTTTTTGTCTATAATTTTAGCCTACAAAACAAGGTTTAAAGCGGCGCGTTCCGCCGCATTTTTAAAACCTTATTTATATAGTAGAAACTCACTCGCTCCGTAGTAGTTCGCGCTGCTTTTCGACCGCCTCGTCGCGGCTCATGTTGCCGTCTTTTACCGCGATATATACATCGCATAGGTGTATTATAATGGCATACTCCACGTCGGTGTACTTTCCGCCGCTGTAATACGTCTCACATTCGGCGACGTATTTATTAACGTCGTCAATAAACAGATCCGACAGACGATTAGCCGCCTGTTTCAACTGCGCTATGCGTCGGGCGTCCACTACTGCTTGTCCTTCCATAACAGCCGCGTCGCGCCTGCTTTGCTGATAAGCTGATAATACTCGTCCGTTTCTTTGACTATGTACCAGTTTTCAGGCTTTAAGCCGTGCGATGCAACAAATATTTTCTGCTGCCTCGTTAAATTTCGTTTTTGCATATTCGCTCACCGCCTTAATTCCAGCGCATACACTTGTTGACCGCCATTTTAAGTTCCTCGCCGTCAACCTTGTACTCCTTGCCGTCCGCCTCGATGATAACCATGCTGTCGTTGTTCACGTCGTTCTTAACGCGGATAGGATCTCCTCCCACGACCGACCGTTCCTTTATCGTGCATACCACATCAATGTTTTTCATTTTTCTTGCTCCTTTCATTTTGGTATAACGCCCACCATCACAAAATCAGGTATAAATCCCTCGTCACAACTAATACGACCTGCAATTTTATAACCTTCCTCTTGAAATGACTTTATCATTTTATTGTTATCTGCTGCCACAACAGGACATAGTGTGCCCGGCTCCGGTGACTGATACTGCACAATCACATATTTTTTATTCGCCATTTTCCGCCACCTCCGTAAATCCGTCCGCAAATAACCGCAATCTAAGGCGCAAAATTTTCTCGCGCACAAATTCGTCAAATAAGTCCGGCTCACCGAAAAGCTGTATCATCTGTAACAGCACAATATATACGTCCGCCATTTCCTCGACAATCGCCTTTTCGCACTCTCGCACATAATTAACTTGACAGCCGGATTTTTGTGCGCGTCGCTGTTTTAGGAACGCTTTTGTCAACTCTGACATTTCTTCAATCATCATATCGACTTGCGCATCGCCGCCGTATGTAGTGAGGGCTTGCGTCAATACGCTTGTATCGACCGTCGGTATACCCATGTCCTCGTAGTCGGCTAATTGGTCAGTCGCCTCTTTAGTGTTGTAATATTCAATGACTTGCGCGTTCCCGCGCTCGTCACGCTCTGTTATTCTGCTCATGCCTCGTCCTCGCTTTCCGCCGCGCTCGGCTCTTTAATTTCCATTTGTCCGCCCGCGTCGAAAAACGCCGCCTCTTCCGATGCGTTTAGTCCAGTAAGCAGATCGGCGGCATACGCTGACAGATTATTCAGATTGACGCGCATGGGGTTAATAAATCCAACCGTAAATACATCACGCATAATAAACAATGTATCACTCCCGAAAAAATATCGTTTGTCACGAAATTCGTCGAAAATATTGAGTAATTCAGATTTTACAAAGAAAATACGTCTATCGACAAGCATAAACGGCTGAATAACCGTCCCACTCGGCAATTCAATAGCATTTTCCAGTGGCACAGCGTCCTCAAAGTCCGTTACATTCGAAAACTCGGCGGGCGGGAAAATGTATTTGTCGCGTTCATCGTCGCTGATACCGATCGCCGCCGCACAGTCCTCCGCCGTCCAGTCGTCAACATCGGCGTCGATAACTCCCGCAACACTGCCGTCGGACAAATAATCATAATCACCGTAAGTGAATATTTGTATATGTTTGTTTTTCTTGCATTGTTTCAGCATTTTTGATAATATCATGTCTCTACCTCCCGCCAAAATTCTTTCGGAGCGGATATTTTTGTTGTGTCCACGCCGATGCCAAAGCGCAGCGCGTCCACCAACCCATCGTCAACCTCGCCCAACCGTTTTATCCCGTCCGTAATGATTTCCAACGCGGCAACAACGATAAATGCTGTGTTCCTGTTTACGGGATTTACCGCATTTTGTATTTCTTCTATATACATTTGCAAAACAGGTCTGCATATCTTTACGTTCATTGCGTATGCTGTGGTTAATTTATCGTCATCGTCGCCCTCAACCGCTTTTTTTGTTAGAGGTTGCATTTCTAACATCAATCTGTTAAATTCATCAACAACCGCCATTTTTTCTTTTACTGTTTTCACTTTCTCGCCTCCTACACCGCAATCATGCGGTTAAATTCCTTCATTGTCTGTATTTCCTTGCCGCACCATTCCGGCGCATTTGCCCGTACAATCGCCGTCGCAAACGGCGGGGGTACGCTGTTACCGCACCTGGCTATCTGTTTTGTTTTTGGATATGCTTTGCCGTAGCAGTCCGTTTCAATTTCGTAATCGGGCGGGAAACCCTGCGCGTTATATAATTCGCGCGGCGTCAACATTCTCATTCCAATATCAACAATGGCGTATTTTTCGCCCTGCACCGTCACAAGCCCGAAACGGTCTTTTGTTGTGATTGTGTCAAGCGGCTCGTTTACGCTCTTTGCCGTTCCTGTGCTGAAATATTTAACAAGAAACGCTTGTACCTCCGCGAAATGTCCGCCGCCGCACGTAATTGTGTTAATCGGCGTATTCACCGATTGCCCTATACAGTGATTATTCATCTGCATTATATGTACCGCCGCAATCGCGTTGTGATCTGTCGCCGTTACGGTCGGCATGGGATTTTCGACGTCACTTCCCGCGCCGTTATAGCCGCCGCCGAAATATTTTGATATAAACGCCGCTACAAGTCCGTACCTGTTCGCCGTGTCAACCGTCTGTAACGGCTGACTTAACGCTTGCCCGCGTGTTTCCCGCTCCGACTGTTCGCCGTGATACTGTATCAACGTCGGCGACACAAGATAATTCCTGTTACCTGTGGTTATGGTAGGTATCGGCGCGGCTATGTCCGCACCGACATTGTTTGTGTTATTGCACATTATTGTCGGGGCAACAACACCAAAACCGTGTTTTGCCGTTATTGTCGGCATAGGTTCATCTATGCTTTGACCGCGAAAATCTTCGCCGCCATGATTGACCTGCACTATAAACGGCTTCGGATTGTCAATAACAAACCGTTGAATACCTTTCGCTATCCGCTTTAATGTGTTTTCCGCAAGCGGTTTGTTTCGCTCGAATATTGACGGGCAAGGAATAGACCAGTCGATACATTCCGCCGCCGTGTGCCACGGTTTCAGCTTGCCGCTTTTTACCGCCTCGCTGTTCGGATCGCCGTGTGTCGGCGTTGGAAACACTATCGGCTTGCCGTCGTTACGGAACAGAATAAACAGCCGTTTTCGTATCGTCGGTGCGCCGTAGTCCGACGCAGTTAATACCTTCCATTTACACTCATATCCGAGCGACCGCATGACAGATATAAACCGCTTAAATGTTTGCCCCGATTTCTTCTTGTCGGGTACAAGCTGCTGCTCGCTGTACGGTACGTATTCGCCTTTTGCCGCAAGCGTACCGTCCGTTTTATAAATCCGTCCGTTTTTATCACGGCGGGCGCACAACGCGCCCCACGTCATAAACTCCGGCACATTTTCCATTGAAATGATACGAGGGTGAACCGTTCCCGCCCATTTCGTGACAACCCACGCCAGACCGCGAATAGATTTCTTGACCGGCGTACCGCCTTTTGCACGGGAAAAGTGCGTGCAGTCCGGCGAAAAGTGCGCCCAACCCACAACGCGCCCCTTCGTTGCCTCATAGGGATCTACCTCGAAAATATTTTCGTTGTAGTGTTTTGTAAACGGGTGATTGCGCTTGTGCATGGCGATAGCGTCCGCGTCGTGGTTTATACCTATGTCAACCGGTCTGCCTATTGCCAATTCAAAACCCGTAGACCACCCGCCGCCGCCGCAAAATCCGTCAACCGTGATTTCGTCCGTTAAACTGATTTGTGCTTTATTCATTCTCCGTTCAATCCTTTTTTATTTTTGCATCATAAACGTAACCGCTATATTCAGCACTGCCGCAGCCGCCCAATAGACAGCCTGTCCGATATTGCCCTTGACCGCATACGGTACCACAGAGGCGGCGTCGATGATTATTAAAATAACGGGTAAAATCTGCTCTATCTTCATGCCGCGCATACCTCGTCTTTTGCGCCGCCGTGAATTTGGTCTAAACGTACCCACGCTGCCTGCAGGCGGAATATTGTTAAACCCGACTGCCGGCTCTTTGATTGCCGCGCTGTCGAAATAATATTTATCCGATTTAGACAGAAGGAATATATACTCATGCGATTTTGTACAGCGGTCTTTGACGCTTTCCGGCATACAATTCGGTTTGTACCATATTATGTCTTGCCGCAAATACCACCCATCGGCGCGGAGCGCAAATGCCAGCTCCCACGGAATACCCATAAGATCCTTACGCTTATATCCGATCGGCTTTATTCCTGTTGTTTTTATAGCTCCGACCATGCCTTTGTTCGTGCCTTGCTTGTATTTTTTAGCATTGTCGGGATATGCGGTCGCGCCTTTTCCGCTGCCGGCGTAACTGTCGCCCATGTTCAGCCACAATGTACCGTCATGCTTTAACACACGCCTCACCTCGCGGAATACGGCCACAAGTTTTTGTATGTATTCCTCAACCGTTTCTTCCAGCCCGATTTGACCTTCCGCGCCGTAATCGCGCAAGCCGTAATACGGCGGCGACGTTATACAGCAGTCAACACATTCGTCCGGCAGCGTCCGCAGCACTTCAAGCGCGTCACCGTTAATTATTTTGTTCACTCTGTTTCGCTTTCCGCCGCTCCTTTCATAACGTCCTCAACTCTTATTTGTACTGCTTTCGGCGGTGGTGTCGGTATCGGTTTCGACTTGACACCGCCGCGCAGACAATCCGGGCATATATACCCCTTGTCCGTCATAGCGTCGGGGTTGACGCTGAATATTTCCGGCATTACCTTGTACTTGCGATTGCACTGTATACACTGTAAAGCTACATACCCCGCACTGTCTGTGGGCGGCAAATTAAGCGGGCGCGGCATTGTCCTTGTACTCGCTCCGCCGTTTATCCGCCGCCTTGCGTCAAAATCGCTCATTCAGCCTCAAATCCTTTCGCAGTTGGTTTATAAATTCATCGTCGGATTTCAAATTGCTGTCGCCCTTGTAGATTGTATAACCGTGCCCGTTTTCCACTGACCGCGCGAACCGTTCCAATGCCCGCGCCAAGTCGCGCAAAGCCGCCGACTGCCCGTCGCGCGATCTTATAAATGCTTGCCGCCGCTTGCGTGTCCTGTTTTGCTGCTCGCGTATCAGCGCCGCCGAAAATACCATACCCGCCGCAAACGCAATCGCGCATATAACCACTAATGACGCCATATCCATTTTTTAACTCTCCTTTCAATGCTTGTCCACTTATGCAGGGCTTACGCCCCGCGCCTTATGCCGTTTTGACACTTACCTCTACCGGCACGCCGTACAGTGCCGACAATGCTTTTTCCTCGCGGCGTTTGAGCCACTTTTCGCACGACTCGACCGTATTAAAATATTCGTCCGCCGGCATAAGTGTCGGCTGTATGCGTTCCCAGTATGTAGCTGCGTCCTTGTTTTCGCTCGCGCCTTCGCGCGGGAAACACGCAATCACCTTCAGCTCATCTGCCACGTTTACCACCTCCGTTAAAATCTTATGTTTCGCCGATTTTGTCCTATTACCCTACGCCGCGTCTGTCGCGTTTCCGCCTCGCGGTAAAATTTTCTTGATTTCTCACATTTCGCGTGATACAATTTCAGTATGCCTTACGGCAAATTTTACATAAAGGAGGTCTATTCCATTGACCAAACTTTTGAATTTGCCTGCTCTCTCCCGAAAGGTTGCCGGCTAAAGGCATTGTTATTGCAGTCTTGGCTGCGTAAGCGGTAAACGCCCCATAGAAATGGCACTGCTTACATGGCGTTCAACACGGCTCGTCCGTGGGGAACCCTGCAAGGCGGAGAGTAAACAATCAAGCGAAACTCCCTGCGCTGCCGTAGGTGCGCATTATGCGCAAATACAAGCAGTGGCAGCGCAACGGGAGGGTCGATGCCGTAAGACATATTGAAATTGTACCACGCCCCTTCCCTATGCCGCGTCCGCGCCTTTTCGCCACGCGGCAATTTTTTTCTTGCACCATATCAGTTTATATGATAGAATGTACTAAATATAGACAACGCCGAGCCAAGCCCAATATGGGAAGGTGTAACGACTGGACACGGAGCAACCGTATAAGCGGAACGGTTGAAGGCACAGTCTGAACTCGCAGGCGACTGCGAGAGCTATGCAGAAATGACATAGCCACGGTTTTACCGGAGTAACAAACTTGGATCGGTATGAATCAAACAAATTCTCTTGTTAATTTCGCTGCCGGTCTCTCAGCAATCAACAGACGTTCTGAAACGCTTGGATCGGCAAACGACATATCTATTAGTTTAACACCAGTGGCAGAGGCGTTGACAAAGGTTGCAACGTCCATTGCAAAACCCGCAGTACCGCAAGGTGTAAATAAATTAGTTTCCGCAAAAGAGGTGACCTGCTCGCCCTGCCATGCGGTAACGCATGGTATGTACTCCGTAAATTCGGCGAAAATCTATATTCAGTTTTAAGCGCGTAGTGTCAGCTATGCGCTTTTTTATGCCGCGTCCGTCGCGAACAGCCATTCAAGCCTATATTCCGGCAATAAAAATTTTGTTATCTGAAAAACTTCTTTAATATCCCAGTCACATTTTCCAGAAAATCTGTTCTGTATGGTTTTTATATCTACTCCGAGAAATTCTGCTAAGTCTTTATTTGAAATTCCTCTTTTTGACAAGGCTTTTTTTAAATTATCGTACATCTTTTTCACCTCCCGTTTGCCCTGTGTGGCTATTTTAGTTATATTATACGCCCCTTATGGCAAATTGTCAAGAGTTTTTTTGCCTTTTATGGCATTTTTTTTCTTGACAACGAAAAATAGGTATGATATTATATTGATGAGGAGTGAATTGATATGTTTTTAAAAACCTTGGAAAAACTAATGAAAGAACGTGGTCTGAATAAACATACATTTTCATTGCAGTCAGGTATACCATACAAAACCATTGACAACTTTTGGAAAAAGGGGTACAACAATGTGAAATTAGGTACTTTGCGCAAAATAGCTGCTTTTTTTGGAGTTAGTCTCGATTTCTTGATTTTTGGAGAAGAACGCGAAATTACTCTAGAACAAAAGTTAACAATAGCTTTTTCCAAGTTAAATGATACAGGTAAAGCAAAGGCTATCGAATATATAGATGATTTGGCAGAAAATAAAAAATATATATCAGATCAACATGCCATATCTAACGATATAACCAAGAAACTGAACCAAGAAATACGGACATATATAAAATGAAAATTGAGTGTATATTTCCAACTAATGGAATTGTACATTGGATAACAATATACTTTACATAAAGGTGGCGTTATTTTGGATAATAAAATCGGAATATTCGCGGGTATTTTCGCCGCAATAATAACGGCTATAGCTTGGTGTTTTAACCAATTATCTATCTGGCAAAAATGCACAATTACTGCATCGGTTTTAGCGTGTATGTTGCTTCTGGTTTGTATATGCCTACTTCATAAGTTAAATAAATTAAAAAAACAATATAGAGATTTGAGAAAAAGGCTCAAGGAATCGGACGATAATCGTCAGGCATTATCAATTCAATATACAAAAAATGCAGACGAAATATTCGATTTAAGACATACAATTATAGACTTGCATACAATGCTATATTGTCTTAAACTATCTTACTATGGCAAGGATGATAATCTTTTGAAATTGTGTGATATTTTGAAAGATATTATTGATAAAAAAATCAAAAAGGAGTTATGATTATGTTTAAAATTGTAGCAATCATTAGTGACACGCAAGTGGTGGTAAACGCTGGCCTGCATGATGTTAAAGAAGGAGATGTTTTAAAAATCATTGGCGAAAAGGGTCCTGAAATTCTTGATCCTGATACTGGGAAGTCTTTAGGAACTCTAGATGTAGTAAAGGCAAAAATTATTGTAGATATTATATATGATCAAATGTGCATTTGCAAAAGCATGCGCTCCTATGGATTTTCAGAGGTGTCCTCAATATATGACACTGAACGTCTTTGTATAAATCCATTGGACTTGACTAACACTTATATGTCAGCTGATCGAATTATTAGAGTAGGCGATTTGGTCGTTAAATGAATTTTAATATATCAAGGGAGGAGTTTTTATGAAAGAAACGAGGTGAATACTTAAAAGTATTTTAATAAAAAAATCCCCCGACCGCTACCAACAGTCGAGGAATTGAAATAGAGTGTTATGGTATAACACATCAAGCAAATTAATTATACCATAGCACTCCGAAAAAATCAAGTCAAAGGAGTGTGTTTTTTATGCCAACAATCACGCCTGACGCATATCCCGACGAGGCGTACAGCAAAATTGCCGCCGCGTATATACGTGTATCGACCGACGACCAGGTGGAATACAGTCCCGAATCACAAATAAAAGCAATCAGCGAGTACGCAAAGCGTAACGGCTACCTTCTGCCGCGCGAGTACATCTTCGTCGATGAAGGCATAAGCGGCAAGACAGCGGACAAACGTCCGTCGTTTATGAAAATGATAGGCACTGCAAAAACCAAGCCAAAGCCGTTTGACGCTATTTTGTTATGGAAATTCAGCCGTTTCGCCCGTAACCGCGAGGACAGCATTGTTTATAAATCTATGCTGCGTAAACAGTTGGGTATTGAGGTCATTTCCATTTCCGAGAACCTCGGCGACGATAAAATGTCGATACTTTTCGAGGCTATGATAGAGGCTATGGACGAATACTACAGTATAAACCTTGCCGAAGAAGTAAAGCGCGGCATGACGGAAAAGGCAAAGCGCGGCGAGCCGTGCTCGATCCCGCCGTTCGGGTACAAAATGGTCGAACGCCGGCTTGTACCCGTCCCCGAAGAGGCTGATATAGTACGCCGCGTATTTAAGTGGTACGATGAGGGCGCGGGTATGCTGCGAATTGCGAAAAACCTAAACGCCGCAGGAGTGCGCACACATCGTGGAAATAAAATCGAAAACCGAACCGTTGAATACTGGCTGAACAATCCCACGTACAACGGTAAAATTCGTTGGACTCCGACCGGCAGCACCGACCGCAACTATCATAACCCCGACAGCATGATTGTGCAAGGTGCGCATGAAAAAATTATAGACGACGCGCTATGGGAAAGGGTGCAGGTACGAATGAAAGAGCAAAAGGAAAAATACCGCAAATGGTACACGCCGCGCAGCAGTATAAGCCACTGGCTCGTCGGACTGGTGCATTGCGGCATATGCGGCGCGCCGGTTGTAAACTGCCGCGGTTATATGTATTGTAACGCCCGCGCTAAAGGAACTTGTACCGGCAACGGCGGCGTGAAGGTGACACAACTTGAAGAAAGCGTCTTAAAGCAGCTTGAGAACTTCGCCGACGGCAAGATTGATATTGTCAGCATTGCCGCCGCGAATGATGAACCGACAGACACGTCCGTATATGATGCGCAGCTCCGCCGTGCGCAAATACGTATGGCGCGTGTGAAAGAGGCTTACGAGAACGGCGTTGATACGCTCGAAGAGTATAAGGAAAATAAGGCGAAAATCCAAAACGAAATAAACAGTATAACAGCCGAAATGAAAAAGCAGCCCACCCGCACAAGCAAGCGTGAAAATGTCGATAATCTCAAAAAGACCGTTAAAAACTCTTTGTCGGCTCTTAAAGATGAAAGCCTGTCGGCTGTTGAAAAGAACAAAATTGCCCGTGAATTTATATCGGATATTATCAAAACCGGCGACGACGGCAAGACGTTTATCGTATCATACAGAATATAAAAATCGGTATCAATCCCGCATAAATCGGGTATTGATACCGATTTTATTACTTTCCGTACAGAGGGCCGAACGGTGAACTCGCCGCGTCGGTAAGGTATCTATCACAGCGTTACACCATGCCCGACAAGGTAAGCAAGGGTCTTTTGACGGACATAGGTACATCAATCGTCTAATGCTACGGTGGACAAGTATAATATAAAATTGGCTGAAACTGTAGTCGTAGAGCGGTTTAAGAAGTATGGCACACAAACGGAAGGCGACACACGGAAAATAAACAAAGGCGATGAAATTGAAGTCGGAATAAAGCTTTATACATAAAATATAGACACTGTATCATTTTGGTACAGTGTTTTTCATTGGAGGGAATAAGATGCAATTAGATTACTTCTATGGCAACGAAGCGGAGCAGTTTACGTTTTATCGTATTCCAAAGCTGCTCGTAACGTCGCCGCAGTTCAGACGCGTATCGGACAGCGCAAAGCTGCTGTACGGACTGATGCTCGACCGCATGAGCCTATCCGTTAAAAACGGTTGGTTTGATGAACAAAATCGGGCGTACATATATTTCACGGTCAACGACATTATGGAGCAAATGCTATGCGGAACGGAAAAGGCGACAAAGCTCGTTGCGGAGCTTGATTGTGTCAAGGGAATTGGTCTTATCGAGCGCGTTAAGCAAGGTCAGGGCAAACCCGCGAAGGTTTATCTGAAAAAGTTTGTTGATACACAGCGGAATTCAAGGTTTTCGGAAACCGAAAGTCAAGACTTCGGGAAATCGAAAGTACAGACTTTCGGAAATCGAAAGTCAAGAGTTTCGGCAATCGAAAGTGCAGACTTTCGGCAACCGAAATGTAATGATAATAATATAAATAATACTGATTTGAACGAAATCAATCCTATCAATCATAGCAATACGAGATGGATTGACAGATACAACAAAACAATCGCTGAAATCAAGGAACAGATTGAATACGACAGCTTAATAGACGATAACGATACGGAGATAATCGACAACATCGTAAACGTCATGGCGGACGTTATGCTTTTGGACGAGCCGTACTATACGATTGAGAGCAAGAGCATACCCACCGAATTGGTGCGGATTCGTTATCGGCAGATTACATATAGCAATTTAGAGGCATTTTTGTTGGAGTTCAGGGAGGTGTATTACAAGATACACAATACAAAGGCGTATCTTACGACGGCGCTGTATAATGTGGCACTGACCGCGAGTACAGCGTTGACGAACAGAGTTAATAACGATTTACGGGGAGGTGAATAAAATGAGCAAGGTAATAGCTGTTGCTAATCAAAAGGGCGGCGTTGGTAAAACGACTACTGCGGTTAATCTTGGCATCGGACTTGCTAACGAAGGTAAGCGCGTACTGCTCGTGGACTGTGATCCACAGGCGGATTTGACGAAAAGCCTCGGTTATGAAAATCCCGACGATATGGACGTTACGCTATCGACGGTGATGCAGAAGGTTATCAAGGAACAGCCGATAGAAAACGGCTTTGGCATCCTGCGCCACGCGGAAGGTGTTGATATAATGCCCTCGAATATTGAGTTATCCGGCATGGAAACGGCGCTTGTCAATATTATGAGCCGCGAACGGGTATTGAAGGAGTATATCGGTCAGGTCAAGGATAATTACGATTATATTCTGCTTGACTGCGCTCCGACGCTCGGTATGCTGACGATAAACGCGCTGACGGCGGCAAATGAGGTAATTATTCCCGTGCAGGCGCAATTTCTTCCGGCGAAAGGTTTGGAGCAGCTTATGAAAACGGTTGCGAAAGTGCGGCGGCAGATTAACCCGAATTTGAAAATTGGCGGCATACTGCTGACTATGGTCGATAACCGTACCAATCTCGCGAGGAATGTTTCAAAGGTCATACGCGATACATACGGCAGAAATCTGAATATTTTTAAGACGGAAATTCCATCGTCAGTGCGCGCAGCCGAAACTTCAGCGGCAGGAAAAAGTATTTTTGCTTACGATAAGAGCGGCAAAGCGGCTGAAGCATACAAAAATTTGACAAAGGAGGTGATAAACAGTGGCAAGGCAAGGAGTAAACATCGGTCTGACATCATACGATGATATTTTCAAAGCGGACGATAGCCGAGATATGGACGAAATACGTTCCGTTCCGCTGTCGGAGCTAAAGCCGTTCGAGGAACAGCCGTTCAAGGTACTGCTCGACGAGAGCATGGACGAATTGGTTGACAGTATCAAGGAAAGCGGCGTACTATCCCCTATTATCGCACGACCGCATAAGGACGGCGGCTATGAGATATTATCGGGGCATAGGCGCGCAAAAGCTTGTGAACTTGCGGGGATTGAAAATGTTCCCGTTATCGTGAAAAATCTTGACGACGATACGGCGACGATTTTGCTTGTGGACAGTAATCTGCAACGAGAGAATATATTGCCGAGCGAGAAAGCGTATGCGTATCGGCTGAAAATGGAGGCATTAAAACATCAGGGAAAACGAACTGATTTAACTTGTGACCAAATTGGTCACAAGTTAGAAAGTAAAAAAAGTATTGATATTGTAGCTGATAATGCTCCTGACAGTCGTAACCAAATTCAGCGATATATTCGCCTAACGGAACTGATAGATCCGATAATGAATATGGTTGACGAGAAAAAATTACCGCTCAATGCTGCGGTGGAATTGTCGTATCTCGGTTCGCGGGAGCAGGCAGAGGTTGTCAAAGCGATAAACAGTGAGGAAACGCCGCCGTCTATCGAGCAGGCGAAAAAGCTGCGGCGGTTTTCCGAGAACGGACAGCTTAACGATAATGTCGTACTCTCTATCATGCAGGAGCAAAAGCCGGAGAAAATCCGCGTCGTACTCAAAGAGGACAGCCTGCGGAAGTATTTCCCTAAAAGCTATACTCCGAAGCAGATGGAGGACACAATAAAGAAATTGCTTGAAAAATGGGCGCGCAGTCGAAGCGAACCTGAAAGATAAGACCGATATTTCTTGATTCTAAGAGGTATCGGCTTTTTTTATTGGAGGTTGTAATGGAACAAAATCAGGGATATGTGATATTTCAATCCGAGCGTATCGGCAAAAAGCGCATTGTGGTGGGTTTTAACGAGAACGCGCCAAGTCCTTATGTGACGTGGAAGCATGACGAGGACAAGGGATATTATTGGGGGCATTACTTTGGGAATAAACGCCGCGCGATGAGAGACTTCCGAAAGCGTGTGCGCGACGAAAAAGGCGAAGAAAGGTAGGAATGGATATGGCATCGAGCAGAAGTCCCGATATAAACTATAACGCGAGCGGTTATCTCGATCTGACCGCGCGCGATGCAATAATAAAAGCTGACAGAATGTTATCAAGGAAACGCAAAAAACAACTTGAAGATAAATTACATGAAATAGCGCACGAGAACGGATTTTTCATATCCGGTGAATTTACTTTGGTTGAGATAGAGGAAGGTGATGAATAGTGTATGATGATTGTTTTGCAAAAATTCAGATTAAGAAATGCAGAGTTTTAAAGCAAATGCTTTGCAAAAACGGCGAGTGTCCGTTCTATAAAACGAAGAAGCAGTATGAAGTCGAGCAGGAAAAATATCCGCACAGAGATAAAATAGCGGGCGGAGGTGACAAAAATGGAACGTGACGAGAAGCGTATGGCGGGCGGTTATGAGATAACTCATGCCATTCATATCGGCAATACCGAGATTGTTATGGGCGAAAATCCCAAAGCTCCCGAAGATGAGCGGTATATGGTAGCCGATTACAAGGAAAAGGGAATACTTGCTCAGTATGTGAATTGCTGTGCAAGCGATGATTTTATCGAGCTTGCCGAAGTGTTTGCCGAGAGATTGACGGAGCAGATACGACAAATCAAGAAACAGCGTGATAAAACATTATGCGGGAAAAAACCGATTGACCGAAACGAAGGCGCGCTGCTGCCTCTTGCAGACGACATAAAGGGCAAGGTTATTGTAATAAATGCAGATTGTCTGAGACCTGAATATAGGTCGCCGATAAATCAGCTTTATCTTGCCAACAGCGGCAACGGCACAAGTATGAACGCTCGCGGAACGGCGGTTTACTGTACCAACCTCTACGATAAAAGCGATACCCGCATGGAAAGGTATGATATTCTCGGTATAATCGAACCGGAGAATTTACCCGAATGGGCTAAAAGGGGCTTGGACGAGATACAGACTAAGCGCGCGCAAGCCGAAAACAATAAGAAAAAGAAGAAATCGGAGGTTGAACGGTAATTATGGATAAGGATATACGCTTTATTGACAGCAATTACAGAGATTTGTTCTATATCCCCGATGGCGGCGAGATAACCATACAGCACTCATATGACGGAAAAACGACAAAGTATCAGTGCAAGTATATAGATGATACGCATTTTGAGTTGATGTCCGAAAATAATTCATACGGCAATGTTTATCATATATGCCAGTTTGCCGAAATTATGGAGCGTAACGGAGATGTCTATAAGCCTGTTATACACGGTGAATATAAGCTCGAAACGCCTGTGCCGGAGGAAACGGAGTTTGCCGCTTCACGACACGATGCGGGGAGTCTGTGTGCTTTTGCGGTCAATTTTATACATGGCAACAGAATGTCCATAGACGGTGCAAGAAAAAACGGCAGTTTTGACACGGGCGAGTTTAACAAGGAATTTCTTGATGTTTTTAACTATTTCCGTGTCCAATCGGAAACGCCTATATTAAAAAATCCTGCCGCCATAGACGAAGTGTGCGATACGGTTGATTCTATCATAAAAGACAGCCACGACAGCAAGACTAATATTTTTAAGGTTCAGACCGAAAAACATACGTACTATTTATCTTGTTTGAGAGCCGGTCATAATTTTAGTGAGCATTATGTCCATATATATTGCTACGATACCGCGGAACTCAATCGTTACAAGGATGTGAAATTTGTTGAACAGACCTATGGCAATATTGAAGCTGATAAGTTTTTCCGCATAGACGGCGGATTTATCGAGGAATACTACAATCCCGACGCGACGGCGGGCGGTCAGCTTGTATATGTGAATATTTCGGATGATGTTATCAAAGAAGCGGCAGAATCAAAGGAGAATATGAAGGACGTAAACTTATTCTTTTCACATCTTGCGGCATACGGGCGGGAAACTCTGCTTGATGCCGGGGATATGGGTTTTCGCGGCGAAGTTGATGATTTTATGAATACCAAAGCTGATTTTGAGGGTTGCACCAAAAAGAGCATGAACGGCATATTAAAGGCGGCGGGCGTTAAAATCAAGGATAAGGACATAGAGAGGTAGACAGGATATGATAACGGCTAATATAAATTTCTTATCGCAAAGCGCGGATATTGATTTATCCGAGCCGCCTGCGGAGGTTCAGAAGCAATTGCAGCATATCGGTGTTCTGACCGTTCCGAGCCTCATTATGCTCGATAACGCCCGAACGGTAAAGATAAATCTGACCGCCGATGATATGACAGGCGAAAATATATTGAAAATTATCGACCGTAATAAAGACACTTTAGGCGCGGTAAACAAGCTATGCGGATATGTACGGCGCATGGATTACCGCGATGACGCGGCGTTCAGCGAGAAACTCGAAAACGGCGAATATTCAACACTCGATGAAGCATTAAAGGCTGCGGAAAAATTAAAGGAACAGCGCAGGATAAAAAATAAGCGTCAGGATATGGGGAGGTGACGACAATGCCTGCAAAGGCACAGAGAATATTTGATTTGCTTCAGGAAACGTCATCTTCCCTGTCTGACCGCGATAACTGGATAAGATTTCTGAAAACGGCGGCATGGCAATATAAGTATCCGTTTGCAGACCAGATACTAATCTACGCTCAGCGTCCCGATGCGACAGCTTGCGCTCGGATTGAGGTTTGGAACAACAGTCTGCACAGGCGCGTGGATCGCGGTGCGAAGGGTATTGCCCTCTTGCGTGAGAATGGTAATCGGTACGGGTTGGAATATGTATTCGATGTTTCCGATACGCATGACCAATTCTATCGTGGCTTAAGATTGTGGAAATATAACGAGCGGTACGCCGATGCGGTTATAGAAACGCTTGAAAGCAGTTTCGGCGAACTGCAGTCGAGTAATACAATTCACGAAGCGATTTTGTCGGCGGCGCATAATGCGGTACAGGATAATAAGGGAGATTACATACATGAGCTTAAATACGCGAAACGCGGCAGCTTTTTGAGCGGACTCGATGACGTGAACCTCGACTTGCGGTTTCGGCAGACTGCCGAAGCATCGGTCGCGTATATGATTATGGAGCGTATGGGTTTAAATCCCGAAACCGTGATAGACAGCGAGGATTTTGAGCATATACGGGATTTTAATACCAAGGAAACGATTGACGTACTCGGCGGCGCGGTAAGTGCTATTTCCGAAACGGCGTTAAGAAACATTTCCGAAACTATACGCGCCGAACAGAGAAAATTTGCACAATCGCGGAGCACCATATATAATGTAAACAAATCAAATATTTCAGAAAGAGGTGACAAACATGGCGGAGGTAGCATACAAGACAGTGGGCGATTATCAGCTTCCCGACCTGACAGTGCCGACGGAGGAATACAGCTTGGGCAAGTACGGAATGATGCGACGGACGTATCTGAAGAACAGCAGACCGATACTGTACTCGTCAATGCTGACGAGCGGGACGCTGCTCGAACACTTGCGGGAAGTGGACAAGACAGCGTCGGAGCAGGTACAGAGGGCAGTCGAACAGATGGCGAAAGCCGAGGGAACGACGGAGGAAATGAAAGCGAACAATCCGTTGAAATGGACAGGGTTAATGAACAATTTGCTCCATTCGGCGGAGGAGTCGGTTCTGAAAGAACTGGTATTCAGCTAACACTGTTCGATATGCCCTTGCCCACGGCAGAGGAGCAGGAAGAAAACCTACGAAAAACGGAGCAAACACGCCCCGTTTTTTTGTTGCCGCAACAGATTATCGACGAGGTTTTGACAAGCGGTGCCAATAACCGCGACAGCATTATAAACATTTGCGTTGAGTACAGTAAAGATAAATCATCCGATGAAAATATATCGTTTCTTAAAGACGAATACAAAATGGGCGGCAAGGGATTTATTTTCGACGGTACGAAGGTGTCAGCATGGTGGAACGACGAGGGTATCCGCATAGCATACGGCGATACGGCAGTCGGCAGAGGACAGCTTCTCACATGGGAGCAGGCGGACAGCCGTATCAAGGAATTACTCGAACTCGGCAGATTTGCGCCGCAGGAAACGCTTGATGATATGGGCGAATTTGAACGCAAAAAAGCAGCAAGCGCATTTTGGTATATGCACCGAGATGTTAATTTTGACGATTATTCGGGATATAGAGAACTGTTTGATGAAGCGTGGTTTAATGGCGGCTATCCCGACAGCACGGCGCGGATTACGGAATTGCTGTATGAACCGGAGGAATTGGACAAATTTATCGAAGTCACATCAACTCTTGCAGAAGCGTATCAGAATAACCGTGATACTATGCGTTTCAGTATGTATTCACCTGACAGCGTTTTGCGGCTGTTAAAGGATTTGCAGCTTGAACGGCTGCATTTTACGGCTGACGAATATCAGGTTAGTAACGCGGCGCGGTTTATTACCGAGGATGAGATAAATAAGATGTTTACCCGCGGAAGCGGCATGGAAAGCGGTAAAATACGCATTTATCTGTACTTTCAGGAGCATACCGACTTAAGTGAGCGTATCAAGTTTTTAAGGGATGAATACGGCACAGGCGGTTATAGCGGCGGATTGTTTAATGAATGGCATGACACCAAAGGTATTGATTTCAGTCGCAGTGATATTTTATCACCGCTTGCCAAGGTGACGCTTACTTGGAATAATGTTGCAAAACGTATTGACAGTCTTATCAAAACCGGTAAATATCTTACCGAGCGCGAAATTGCCGAGGAAATTCCAAAGTATAACGCGGAGCAAGAGCGGTTACGTATACGCTCGGAGCAGATTAAATTTCTTAACAATAGCAGAGAATTGTCACCGCAGGAACGGCAAATGACAATGCCGAAACGACTTGTCTGTTATGTCAATACAATAGATATATCCGAAAAACGGCATTTTGAACGAAACGGATTAGCTGATGTTCTGAACGCAGGCGAGGCTGAGTTTGCGGAAATAATCAAGGATAATGCAAAGCGAGAACAGATTATCGGCTGTCTGGAGGAAATACAAAGAGCCACAGGCGACGTCCACGCGCGAAGTCATGCGTATCTGATTGAGAATGACTTAAAGGAATTGCGGACAATTAACCTTACCCGCGTCGGAGATTTCTATGAAGTCTACGGCGACGAAGCTATAAAGGCTGCGGAGATTTTGCAGCTTACACTTACGCGTCGGCATACGGACGATGGCGATATAGCTATGACAGGCATACCCGCGTTCGCGTTGGAACGATTTGCGACGGAACTGCAAAATAACGGTGTTTTCGTTAATATCGTAGACGTGGACAATGTACGGCATAACGAACTGCTCGAACAGGCGAAATCGCTCATAAACGAATTTTGCGAGAAAGAATACAGCGGTGAAGCGGATTTTTCGGATTTAGAAAAGGTATCGCTTGCATATACGGTAGACGAGGACGGAAGTGAAATACAGGTTGACGCTGACCTTGTAAATTTCCGCATTATCCAGTACGTTGACAATCACGAAATCAACACAACGCAGTATGACAGCCTTGAAGATATGATTACAAACGGACTGACCGATATGCAGTATGATGAACTGATATTCATGTATGCAAGCGACGTTGCCGCCGTTTTGCCGGAAAAGGACGAGCGGCTTGACGAAGTAAAACTTCGCAGCATTGTAATTGACCTCACTCCCCCACAGGAGAATGAGAGAGCCGAAACTCAGGAAATTTCAAATGACGACCTTATCGGTAAGGAAGTCGAGCTTGACGGGCGGCGGTTCGTTATTGAACGCGTCGGAGATATTAGCGGCGATGTTTCTATGCGTGATGTTACGTTTGAAAACGATGCAGGCTTCCCCATAAACCGTGTTGAGAAAATCGGCAAAATCAGAAGCCTTATCGCAGAGCAGGAGCAGAATATAATACCCGCGTTTGAGAAGCAGCAGTCGGAGCCGGTGCGGAATATGCCGATACTTCCCGACATACCCATGTCGGAACGGCGTAATTTTGTCATAACCGATGATAACCTCGGACACGGCGGCGCAAAGGAGAAGTTTCATAATAATATGGAAGCTATCCGAACGCTGAAATTATGCGAAGCCGAAAACCGTCTTGCCACACCGGAGGAACAGGAAATCCTATCGCGCTATGTCGGCTGGGGCGGACTGCCCGAAGCATTTGACGAGAGAAAGGATAATTGGTCTAAGGAATATGCCGAACTCAAGGACGCGCTTACGCCGGAGGAATATTCGCAGGCACGAGCAAGTACGCTTAACGCTCACTATACCTCGCCCACTGTTATCAAGGCTATGTATAAAGCGCTTGAAAATATGGGATTCCAACAGGGTAATATCTTAGATATAATCATGCAGATTTTGATACAAAGCCGAGGAAAAATTAAAAAGTGTGCCTTTGCGGTGTAATTTTTCCC
>CANQIP010000011.1 GCA_947623955.1 uncultured Clostridia bacterium
GACGGCGGCAGCGTGACGGTGCATCTTATCGACGGTTTGGAGGATTTATAATGAAATTTGACGTTCTGACGCTTTTCCCCGCGATGATGGACGCCGTGCTCGGCGACAGCATAATCGGCAGAGCGCGTGAAAACGGCATAATAGAACTGAACTTTACCGATATACGCGATTACACGAAAAACAAGCACCGCAAGGTCGATGATTACCCCTACAGCGGCGGCGGAGGAATGTTAATGTCGCCGCAGCCGGTGTACGACGCATACAAAGCGGTGACGGACGGGCTTGACTATAAGCCGCGCACGATATATATGTCGCCGCAGGGCAGGGTGTTTGATCAGTCGGTCGCGAAGGAACTTGCGAAGGAGGAGCATATAGTGCTGCTGTGCGGTCACTACGAGGGCGTTGACCGCCGCGTCATAGACGAGATAGTGGACGAGGAAATTTCCATTGGCGACTTCGTTTTAACGGGCGGCGAGATACCCGCCATGGCGGTGATAGACGCCGTATCGCGCCTTATACCGGGTGTGCTCGCGGCTGCCGGCTCGTACGAGAACGAGTCGCACTATTCGGGACTTTTGGAGTACCCGCAGTACACGCGCCCGCAGGAGTGGCACGGTGTTGAAATACCCGAGGTTTTAATATCGGGACACCACGCGAACATAGAGAAATGGAAAAGGGAACAGTCGCTTATCGAAACCTTAAAGAAACGCCCCGATATGCTTGAAAACGCGGAGCTTACCGACGACGACCGCGAATTTTTGGAACGGTATAAAAATGAAAAATAAAAAAAGAGGATACCGAAATTTACATTTCCGTATCCTCTTTTTGTATGGCGACCCGGATGAGGCTCGAACTCACGACCTCCAGCGTGACAGGCTGGCGTTCTAACCAACTGAACTACCGGGCCATTCCCGACATTTAGATATTATACATGTAAAACGGATAAATGTCAAGCATAATCATAAAATTTTTTGCGCGGGAAATTGACAGAGCCGTAAAATGAGGGTATAATATAGTAGAGAAAAATTTACGGGAAGGGGGCGGCGAATATGGCGTCAATGATGGCTGAAACGGTCGAAACACTGCTTAAAAACAAAAGATACTCGTCGCTCCGCGATGTGCTTTCGTCGATGAACGAGGCGGATATAGCCGTTATATTCGAGGAAGTCGAAAACGACAGTATACCCATTCTGTTCCGCCTTTTGCCGAAAGACCTTGCCGCGGCTGTGTTCGCGCTTATGGACAGCGACGATCGGGAAATGCTCATACGCGGATTTTCCGACAGCGAGCTTAAAGAGGTATTCGACGAGCTTTATATAGACGACGCAGCGGACATTGTAGAGGAAATGCCCGCGAACGTTGTAAAACGTATACTGAGGAACACCGACCCCGAAATGCGTCACACAATCAACGAAATTCTGAAATATCCCGAGGACAGCGCCGGTTCGCTCATGACGACGGACTATATAAGTCTGCGCCCGAAAATGACAGTCAGCGACGCGAAAAAGCGCATACGCCGCACGATCGCCGACGCGGAAACGGCGTACACCTGCTTTGTGACGAACGACGACCGCACGCTGCTCGGCTACCTTCCGATAAAAGACTTGCTGCTCGCGGGCGAGGACGAGCGTATCGAGGAAATAATGGACAAGACAATCATCTGCGTCCACACGCACGACGACAAGGAGGACGTTGCACGTGAGATGAGCCACTACGACTTTGCCGCGATGCCCGTTGTTGACGACGAGAGACGGCTTGTCGGCATCGTCACGTTCGACGACGCTATCGACGTAATGCAGGACGAGGTGACGGAGGATATCGAGCGAATGGCGGCTATCGCGCCGAACGAGGAGTCGTACTTCAAAACCTCGGACATAAAGCATGCGCGCAACAGAATAGTATGGCTGCTTGTGCTTATGCTGTCGGCGGCAGTGACGGGCGCGGTACTGCAGAGGTACGAGGCGGCTTGCGCGTCGGTGCCGATTTTAATATCGTTCATACCGATGCTTATGAGTACGGGCGGCAACTGCGGCTCGCAAAGTTCAACAATGATAATACGCGGCATGAGCCTTGAAGAGATAAAGCTTAGGGATTTCTTCAAAGTGGTGTGGACGGAACTTAGGGTGTCGGTTATAATCGGCGTGACGCTGTCGGTCGTAAACGGCATACGAATATGGCTTATGAACCACGATTTAACGATCGCGCTCGTCGTGAGTTTGTCGGTGTCGGGGATAGTGGTCGTGTCGCAGCTTATAGGCTGCACGCTGCCGATGCTTGCGAAACGCTGCAAGCTCGACCCCGCCGTCATGGCCGCGCCGCTTATTACCACGATAGTGGACGCGGCGTCGATACTGATTTACTTCACCATTGCCGCAAAATTCTTTAATATAGCGTAAAAAATTACGGCAGCGTTTCGGCGCTGCCGTATTTTTACATTGAGCATACAATATTGACAAAGAAGGTCGAATATAATATAATAAAGTTGCTTTAAAAATTTTATGGGGTGAAACAAATTATGCATAAGTCAATACAAAAAATACTCTGCCCGTTTATATGCCTTGCGGTGATCGCGGCTGCCATGCCGCTTACGCGCGCGGCGGACAAGGGCGAGAGGGTGACGCTTATCGTAGAGACCGATGGCGCGCCGCTTCTTGCGACGAAAAACGCGGTACTCATGGGCGCGTCGGAGTATATGGATACGGACGAGGCAAAGAATACGGAAGCGCGGCTTTTAAGCGCGCAGTCGGAGGTAAAGTCCGATATTAAGAAACGCGTGGGAGCCGACGTTAATTCCGGCTTTACGTACACAAGCGTATTAAACGGTTTCTCGATGGACGCATACGAAAGCGATATTGACAGGATAAAGGCGATAGACGGCGTTAAAAACGTGTACATATCGGAAAAGCTTGAAATTCCGCCCGAGCCGGCTTCAAACGGAAACATCAGCCCCGGTCTCGGCGCGCAGATGATAAACGCGCAGGCGATGTATGACGAAGGCTATGACGGGCGCGGACAGGCTGTGGCGATTATTGACAGCGAATTTGACACGTCGCACGAGTTTTTCGCGTCCGGCGTGGAAGAGCCGAAACTCACAAAGGACTCAATACATGAGTTTATCGAAAACAACGAGCTTAATGTGGATATAGCTGCAAATCAGGTTTACAGGAGCGAGAAAATCCCGTTCGCCTACGATTACGGCGATAAGGACGCGGACACGTACGATGCGTCGGTACCTCACGGCAACCATGTAGCGGGAATTGCCGCGGGTAAAGACGGCGTTTTTGAAGGAACGACATTTTCGGGCGTCGCGCCGGAGGCGCAGCTTGTGCTGATGAAGGTCATGGAGGAAGGCGCCAATGTGTATAACTCGACAATTATAGCTGCCATGGACGACGCGTCGAAAATGGGCGTATGCGCGGTAAATTTAAGTCTTGGATCAATACAAGCCGAATCCGAGCCATATCTTGAAGCCACGAATAATCTCAGGAATGCCGGAATAGCGGTTGTGGTCGCGGCGGGTAATTCGGACAGGTATAATGAGACGACCGACAATCCCGACTATATCTATTATGACGTGCCGGCAGACTATTCTTCGTCCACATCCGTCGCGTCGATCGACCCCGATCAAAAATGGCTTATCGGTGGCAGAATCGAGCTTGCGGACGGCAGTGACTTCGTTGTTGTGGAAGATGTATACAGCGAATTGTTTTTCACAAAGTTTTCGGATAAACTTTACGACTATGTGTATGTCGGCGGAGAAATCGAGCCGCCGGAGGAAACCGTCAGGGGCAAAATAGTAATCGCCGCGCTGAACTCCGGCATAAAGAGTCAGTACCTTCTTGATAACGGCGCGATCGGAATGATGTTTATTGAAAACGAGGAGGTTGACGGCAGACTCCACACCGTGAGTGATGAAATCCCGGGGCTTGTTGTGCGCAAATCCTTCGGCGACATGCTTATAAATGCGAAAGATAAGCGGTTTAAAACGGACGCGGAGGTATATACCGGTTTGGACGAACAGGCTCCCGTAGGTATGGCTTACTACACAAGCTGGGGTACGGGCGCCGATCTTGAGCTGAAACCGGAAATCACAGCGCCGGGTACCGATATACTTTCCTCGGTAAACGACGACCGGTACGAAAACAACACCGGCACGTCGATGGCAACGCCGCAGATAACGGGCGCGATGGCTCTTATGAGCGGATTGGTTGATAAGAAGTACTCCGATGTGACAGGTAAGGACAAGGTCGCGCTTATGGAAAATATTTTGATGAGCTCGGCTGATATTGTTTTTCAAAATGATGAAAAGACGCTCCCCGAGTCGCCGAGACGGCAGGGCGCGGGTCTTGCAAATCTTTCGGACGCGCTGACGCTGCCGGTAATTTTAAAGGGTGATACGGGTAAGTCGAAACTCAGCCTAAGAGACGAGCTTAACGATAATATAACGCTTAAATTCACGGCGGAAAATCTGACGGGCGAGGACGTAACATATGATGATATTAAAATATACGCGTTCACGGACGGCTATGAGGAGCAACACGGCAAAAATATGATTACAGGCTCCGTACCGCTCAAATTTGAGCCAGTCGACGACAATCCGACAAGCGTGACGATACCCGCGAATGAGGAAGAAGAAATAACGCTTAAAATAACGCTCGACAGTACTCAGACGGCTGCGAACAAGGCAATCTTCACAAACGGTTTCTGGGTGGACGGATTTGTCGTTCTTTCGTCCGAGGGCGGCTCGGTAACGGAGGCGAGCATGCCCTATACCGGCTTTTACGGCGACTGGACGTCGTTTGACGCTATGACCCCGTCGTACTTTGAGGAGGGCGGCAGCGAGGAAAACGGCGGATTGATGATAACGGACGCCATACTCGGCACAAATGAGTATGTTTCCGATGACACGCCGGACAAGAGCGAATACGAGAGTGAGGATTATGCCGGTCTTTCGGGCAGCGTTGATTTTGACTATCATATAAATATGCGTATGCTGCGCTCGCTGCGCGGCGTCACCGGAACGATTAAAGATTCAGACGGTAATGTTATCAGTACGTGGTCAAGGAGCTCCGGACTGACGCGTCAGGATTCCGCAAGCAATTATACGGAAAGCATTTCGATTAACGTGTCGGATTTGAGTGACGGTGACTATTCCGTAACAATATCGGGTACTCTCGGCTATGACAGCGAGCGGAGCAGGACAGAGGAAAAGACGTATAAATTTTACGTGGACAGCATGCCGCCCGAAATAAGCAATCCGAAAATTTACACGGAGGGCGGCAAAACATACGCGTCGTTCACGGCGAGCGACAACCGCTATCTTATGGGCGTCGAGGCGCGTGACGCGAACCGCAAAACGATCACGGAGCCGATTAAGGCGGAAAAGAGCGCGGATATAAAAATGGATATAACCGGCATGGACACGGAAAGCCTTAAGTTTACCGTCACCGATTACGCTTATAACGAGAACGTGTTCACAATCGGCACGGTAAGCGCGGAAATCACGGAGAGTATAATAAGCGGCGGCAACGGCGCGGTGGTCGCGAATGTCCTAAACACAGCCGGCGACGTGGACGCAGACGTCATAGCGGCAGTGTATGACAACGGCAGGCTTATAGGAA
The DNA here is from genome assembly GCA_947623955.1 of uncultured Clostridia bacterium. Lineage (GTDB taxonomy): Bacteria > Bacillota > Clostridia > UBA1381 > UBA1381 > Hominilimicola. The sequence goes on from CANQIP010000011.1 coordinate 5,622, forward strand.
TTGACAAGGAAAACGCTTTTCTTACAAGCGGAAAGAGAGAGATATTTACGTTCGGTTTTGACGGTGTGTCGGGCAATGACACCATAAAGCTGTTCGTGTGGAAACACGGTGAAATGACGCCGCTATGCGCCGCGGTCACGAAATAAATCGACGCGGATGACTAAAACAAAAAAGACCCGATCGTTTATCATCACGGTCGGGTCTTTTTTTTATTTTATCGTAATTTTCATGTACCTCATTCTTTTCTTTCTTATATGCAGAGCCACCGCTGCGGCAGCGGCGAGGACGAACAGTATAATCGCCACAAGCTGCGATATGCCGAACTTATCGGGTATTACGAACAGTACGTAAGCCGGATCGCGCATGCCCTCCAAGAAAAATCTGCCGAACGAGTACCACATAAGATAAAAACAGAACACCTGACCGTCCGCCTTTTTCTTGTCGCGCAGGAGCAGCATTATCGCAAGCCCAATTAAATTCCACACCGCCTCGTACAAAAACAGCGGATGAACGGGCGGCGCGCCGTTTATGCTCATGCCGAGCAGCGAGGACGTTTCGCCGCCGTACACTTCGGCGTTCGTGAAATTTCCGAACCTGCCTATCGCCTGACCGATAAACAGACCCGGCGCGCACACGTCGAACACCTTAAGGGTGTTTATTTTTTTTACGCGGCAGTAGACAAACGCCGTAATCGCCGCCGCAATCAGACCGCCGTAAATCGCGAGACCGCCGTTCCATATCTTCACCATATCCGCAAACGAGTGGAACTCGCCGGGTGAAAACAGTATATAGTAAATTCTCGCGCCGATTATGCCCGTGACGAGACCGTACAGCGCAATATCCCAGATATTGTCCTTCTTCACGCCGCGCTTTTCGCATGTCGCGCACACGAAAAGCATCGCGAGAAGAAAGCCGCCGAGTATTATAATCGCGTACCAGTACACGGGGCGCGAACCCACGTGAAACGCCACGGGATCTATATTCATGCTCAGCCCTATGCCGGGGAAGGAAATATCATTCATGTAAAAACCTCCAAAATTTTGTCGATTTGCTTGAAATATTTCTGTAATATTTTGGCAATAAAATTTTAATTTTTCTATTCACATTCCGCAACATTTGTGATATAATAGCAATATACACAATATATAGTATGTGTATGTCCAAAATTTAACAATATATATGGTTCACATTCAACTGCCGCTGTTTCATTATACCGTATTTCCGCAAAAATTACAAGAGGAAAGGGAAAATAATGAAAAGTAAGGGTACGAAAAATAAAAAAAGTATTGCATTTTTCGTAAAATTAGTTTAAAATGGAGTTAATGGGAGTGAATTGGGGCAAATGGGGTAAAAAACCATGCGTCTTGGGAAACTCCGAATTATCCGAAAGGCAGGTGACATATATAATGGTAAATTTTGTGGACGAGTATCCCCGACAGCTTGACGAGCGCGGAAGAATAATTCTGCCCGCGAAGGTAAGGGAAAAGATGTCCGAGACGGTATATGTCACTCGTTCGATGTCCGACAAGTGCCTGCTGCTGTTCACGCAGGAGGAATGGGACAAGCTTGCGGAGAAAATAAACAGACTGCCGACCGCAACCGACAGGAATGCGGCGGCGTTTGCGCGTCTGTTTTTCGGCAAGGCGAGTTCGGCGGACGTTGACAAGCAGGGCAGAGTGCCCATTTCAAAGCGGCTCGTGGAGTACGCCGGACTTAAAAAGGACGTCGTGCTTGTCGGCGCGAACACGCGTCTCGAAATTTGGGACAGCGAGGAATGGGAGCGTTACCAGACACAGCTTTCGGATGATGTCATGATGGAAGGCATATTAAAATATGACCTGAACATTTAAGCAAGGAGAACGGTTATGGATTTTCGGCATATCTCGGTTTTGTATGAGGAAAGCATAGCCGCGCTCCGCGTAAAGGAAAACGGCGTGTACGTTGACGGCACGCTCGGCGGCGGAGGTCATTCGTACGGAATACTCGCCTCAAACGACAGCTGCCGTCTCATAGGCATAGACCGTGACAGCGAGGCTGTCGCAGCCGCGTCGAAACGTCTTGAACGGTTCGGAGAAAGATTTACGGCTGTAAACGACAATTTCGGAAACGCGAAAAAAATACTTTCCGATTTGTCTATTGACAAAACAGACGGCGCGCTGCTCGACATAGGCGTAAGTTCGTACCAGCTTGACAATCCCGAACGCGGGTTCTCGTATATGCACGACGCTCCGCTTGATATGCGAATGGACAACAAGTCGGGTAAAAGCGCGCGCGACGTTGTAAACGGTTACACGTGCGAGGAACTTACGCGTATATTTTACGAGTACGGCGAGGAAAAATGGTCAAAGCGCATCGCGGAGTTTATATGCAAACGCCGCGCCGAAAAGCCTATTGAAACAACGCACGAACTTGTGGACGTGATAAAGGCGGCTGTGCCGGCAAAGGCGAGAACGGACGGCGGACATCCGGCGAAAAGGGTATTTCAGGCGATAAGAATAGAGGTAAACGGCGAACTCGACGCGCTCAAAACGGCGCTTACGGACTTCACGGACGCGCTCAAAAGCGGCGGCAGACTTGCGGTTATCACCTTTCATTCACTGGAGGACAGAATAGTCAAGAAGGAATTTGCGAGAATGAGCAAGGGCTGCACATGCCCGAAGGATTTTCCGGTGTGCGTGTGCGGAAACAAGCCCACGATAAAGCTTGTCACGCGTAAGCCGATACTTCCGGACGCAGAGGAATGCGCCGGCAATCCGAGGAGCAAAAGCGCGAAACTGAGGGTTGCCGAAAAGCTTTGAGGACATTAAGGAGACTTATATGAATTACGGTAATCTGGCATACAAATTGCCCGAGGAACGCCCCAAGCGTCCCCCGCAGAAGAAACGTAAGAAGAAACAGGTTAGAAGGACAAGAAAGCAGATGGCGTTAAGGAAGAAAATGATTCGCAGGGTTTGCGTTATCGCTGTCGTTGCCGTTTCGGCGAGTTTTATGATTTCGCAGTTTGTCGCCGTAAACGAGGGCGACAGGCAGATTGCCTCGCTGCGCAGACAGCTTGCCGACACCGAGGCGGCGACGAGCCAGATGGTTTTTGATATGGAGCAGAGCGTTGACCTCGCGGAAATCGAAAAGCAGGCGACAACAAGGCTCGGTATGCAGCGCCCCGAAAAATATCAGATAATTTACGTCAACGTAAAACAGGACGATATGACCGAAAAGACAGCCGGCGAGGTGGAAGGCACGGGAAACAGGATTATGAACATGATAAAGGGCGCGTGCGGTTATATTGTAAACTTTTTCAGCATAAAATAGTTCTTGGAAGTCCTATGAATTGAATTTAGAGGGAATGAGGTAATGAAACCGTCACTCAATGAAATAAACAAAAAAAGCGCGGTCATTGCCGCGGCGGTGGTAATCGCGCTTGCGGCTCTTACGCTGCGCGTAGGCTACTGGCAGATAATACGCGGCGAGGAGTTGTCGGCAAAGGCGAGGGCGCAGCAGCAGGGTTCGGGCGTAATAACCGCGTCGCGCGGCACGATTTACGACCGTAACGGCAAGGTACTCGCGGAAAGCGCGTCGGCGAACACGCTGATATGCAATCCCGAGGACGTTAAGGCTGACGGCAACGCCGACATTATAGCGTCAAAGCTTGCGCCGATAATAGATATGAAACCCGACGAAATACGCAAGCTTATTACGAAGGAAAACAGGTACCAGGTTATAAAAAAGCGTCTTTCGACGGACGAAACGACCGCGGTAAAGGAGCTTTTAAGCTCCGACAACGACGCCGAAACTGCAAAAGCGTTCAGCGGCATATACTTTGAGGAGGACTCGAAACGCTATTACCCGTTTAACGTCGCGCCGCACGTGCTCGGCTTTACGGGTTACGACAACAACGGCATACAGGGCGTGGAGCTTACGTTTGACGACGCGCTCATGGGTAAGAACGGCAGCATAGAGCAGAACCAAAACGCCGACGGCACGACGCTGAAGGCGCAGCAGGCGGAATACATAAACGGCGCGGTAAAGGGTTACAACGTCGTTCTGACGATAGACGAAACGCTGCAGCATTTCCTTGAAAAGCACTTGGAGGAGGCTGTCGCGGAGGATGAACTTAAAGAAGGCGCGGCGGGTATAATAATGAACCCGAAAACGGGAGAAATACTCGCGATGGCGACAAAGCCCGATTTTGACGTCAACAATCCTTACGATATAGAGCAGTTTGAAAAATACGCGCTCAAATATACGGAAACAATCGACGAGGATGAGGACGAGGATGACGAGGACGGTGCAAGCGCGACGCCGAAACCGAAAAAGACAATAGACAACCTCACCGACGAGGAAGTTGCGGCTGCGCGGAACAAGATGTGGAGAAATAAGGCAATATCCGACACATACGAGCCGGGTTCGACCTTTAAGATAATAACAGCCGCGGCGGCGCTGGAGGAACATGTGGTAGATCTCAATTCAACGTTTTACTGCCCGGGCTTTAAGATAGTCGCGGACAGAAAAATAAGCTGCGCGAACACCGACGGTCACGGACCGCAGACGTTTGTCGAGGGCGTTCAAAACTCCTGCAACCCTGTGTTTATGGAACTCGGACTTCGTCTCGGCGCGGATAAATTCATGGAATACTTCAGAGCCTTCGGACTTACCGATACAACCGATATGGGATTGGTGGGCGAGGCGTCGAGTATATATTACCACAACAGAATGAGCGACGTGGACATCGCCACAAGCTCGTTCGGACAGGGCTTTCAGATAACGCCGATACAGCTTGTCACAGCCGTTTCGGCAGTCGTCAACGGCGGCGTGAGAATGAAACCGAGAATAGTCAAGGAAATACGCGGCTCAAACGGCGTGGTAAAGAGCTACGGACAGGAGGAAGTAGCACGCGTAATATCCGAGGACACGTCGCAGAAGATGCGCGAAATTCTCGAATCGGTCGTGTCGCTCTCGACCTCAACGGGTAAGAACGCCTACGTAAAAGGCTGCCGCATTGGCGGCAAGACGGGAACATCAGAGAAAGGCAACCGTCAGGAGGAAAAGCGTATCGCGTCCTTTATCGGCTTTGCACCGGCGAACGACCCCGAGCTTGTATGCCTTGTGATGCTCGACGAGCCGCAGGTGGACAACAAGTACGGCGGAACAATCGCCGCCCCGATTGTGGGTGAAATTATAGAGGACTCAATGAATTATCTCGGCATAGAGAAACAGTACACCGAAAACGAAACGCCCGACGTAAGAGTCGAAGTGCCGGACGTAAGACAGCTTGAAGAGTCGGAGGCGCGTGAAAAAATAGCCGACGCCGGACTGTACATAAATATTGTCGGCGACGGAGACAGAGTTGTAGATCAACTGCCGCAGCCGGGAGTAATGATAGGAGAAAATTCAACTGTAATAATATACACGGAGGAGCGAGACAAATCGGATACCGTTACCGTACCCGACCTCAGCGGCGTCTCGGTCGAGGACGCGGAGTACACGCTCGCGCTGTGCGGGCTGAACTTTGAAGTAATCGGCGCGGGACACAGCGAGGAAAAGGGAGCGTACGCCGTAAAGCAGAGCATCGAGCCGGGCGAGCAGGTTGCTCCGGCTACGGTAATCGGCGTTGAATTCCGTCAGTTGACCTCGGATTAAATAAAGGGGGAATTATAAATGTTGGCAAGTGAACTACTCGGAGCAAAATGGCTCGAAGAACACGAGGATATTAACATTACGGGCATAGCGTACGACTCTCGCAGCGTGCTCCCGGGTAATGTGTTTGTGTGCATTAAGGGCTTTGAAACGGACGGACACAAGTACGCCGCAGCGGCGGTAAAGAACGGCGCGGCTGTAATTGTCGCGCAGGACCCGATAGACGTAAGCGTGCCGGTTTGGTACGTTGAAAATTCGCGTAAGGAAATAGCCGAGTTGGCTTGCAGATATTACGATAACCCCTCGAAGAAGTTTAAGCTTATAGGCGTTACCGGAACGAACGGCAAAACGACCATAACGTACCTTATAAAGAGCATCGTCGAGGAAGCGGGTATGCTCATAGGCGTTATCGGCACGAACCAGAATATAATCGGCGACAAGGTGCTCGTCACACAGAGCACCACCCCCACGACCCCGAACGCGCTGGAGCTGCAAAAGCTGTTCGCGGAAATGGCTGAAAGCGACGCGGACGGCGTTGTTATGGAGGTATCGAGCCACGCGCTGGAACTTGAAAGAGTACACGGCTGCCGCTTTGACGTCGGCGTGTTCACAAATCTTACGCGCGACCACCTCGATTTCCACAAGACTATGGAAAACTACCTCGCCGCAAAGGCAAAGCTGTTTGACATAAGCGCGAAGGGCGTGGTAAACTTTGACGACGAGGGCGGCAGGAAGATAGCCGCGACCGCGCCGTGCGACATTATAAAGGTCGGTCTCGGCGACGGCTGCGACCTTCAGGCGGAGAATATCCGCATAACGGCTCGCGGCACCGATTTTGATGTTGTGTATAACGGGGAAAAGTACCCCGTTCATATAGTGATACCGGGACGGTTCAGCGTGTATAACGCGATATGCGCGTTCGGCGCGGCGCTGCAGCTCGGCATAGACATACCGACGATAGTAAGAGGACTTGAAAAAGCGACGGGTGTTGTAGGACGCGTCGAGGTCGTTCCGACCGACACCGACTACACGGTGATAATAGACTACGCGCACACGCCCGACGGACTTGAAAACATCATAACCGCCGTAAAGGATTTCGCAAAGGGCAGGGTAATAACGCTGTTCGGCTGCGGCGGCGACCGCGACGCGACAAAGCGTCCGATAATGGGTGAGATAGCGGGACGGCTGTCGGACTACAGCATAATCACCTCCGACAACCCGCGCACCGAAGACCCAATGGCGATAATTAACAGTATCGAGGAGGGTATGAAAAAGACGGACGGCAAATACACCGTCATAGCCGACCGCCGCGAGGCGATAGGCTACGCTCTCGACCACGCCGAAAAGGACGACGTTATAATTCTCGCCGGAAAGGGTCAGGAAACATACCAGATAATCGGCAAGGAAAAGATAGATTTTGACGAAAGAGTTGTGGTTTACAAGCATTTGAATAAGTAAAATACAAGGGCTGTCACAAGCGGCAGCCTTTGTTTATGTAATACGGCACGATATATTTACGAAAGGGGTTAAAGGTCATAATCATGCAGTCTTTAACGACGGAAGAAATAATTAAAGCGACCGGCGGAACGCTCATAGGCGGCGATGAAACCGTAATAAAAGGCATATCCACAAATTCACGCGAAATTAAAGAGGGCGAGCTGTTCATACCGCTTGTCGGCGACAAATTCGACGGTCACGAGTTTATACGCGCGGCGTTTGAACTCGGCGCGTCGGCTGCGCTCACATCGAAGGAAACGGAGCTGTTTATAGGTAAGACCATTATACGCGTAAAGGACACGAAAAAGGCTCTCGGCGCGATAGCCGCGTACTATAAGGAAAAGCACAACGTACCGACAATAGCCGTCACGGGCAGCGTCGGCAAGACGACGACAAAGGATATGGTGTACTCCGTAATATCGCAGAAGTACAACACGCTTAAAACGGAGGCTAATTTCAATAACGACATCGGTCTGCCGCTGACGATTTTTCATCTTGAAAAGGAGCATGAGGCGGCTGTGCTTGAAATGGGCATGAACCATTTCGGCGAGATAGACTACCTTGCCTCAATAGGCAAGCCCGACGCAGCGATAATAACGAACATAGGCGAGTCGCACATCGAAAATCTCGGCTCGCGCGAGGGAATATTCAAGGCTAAAATGGAGATAACAAACCGTTTCGGCAAGGACAACACGCTCATAGTAAACGGCGACAACGACTTCCTCCGCACGGTAAAGGGCGAATACAAAGTCGTGCGCTACGGCTTGGACAGCAGTAACGACGTGCACGCGAAAAATATAGTAAACAAGGGTCTCGGCGGCATATCGTTCACGGCTGTCGTAAACGGCACGGAATACGTGGCGGAGCTTGCCGTACCGGGCGAGCATAACGTGTATAATGCGCTCGCGGCGATATGCGCGGGTATAGAGTTTAAAATTCCCATGGAAGATATACTGCGCGGCATAAAGACGTTTGAGCCGACGGCGCAGAGGCTTGCGGTCGAGGACTACAAGGGCATAACGATAATAAACGACTGCTACAACGCGTCGCCCGACTCGATAAAGGCTGCGCTTAAGGTACTTGCCGCGACAGACGCGAAAAGGCGCGTCGCGGTGCTCGGCGACATTCTCGAAATGGGCGAACACGCACCCTCGGCGCATTACGGTCTCGCGAAATACGTAAAAGACGCGGGCGTAGACGTGCTTGTGACGGCGGGAGAGAATATGAAAAACCTCGCGCGCGGCGCAAAGGAGCAGGGCGTAAGTGAAATACACGCGTTCGACAAGACGCTGGAGGCGTGCAATTTCGTAAAGGACGCACTTAAAGAAGGTGACGCGGTGCTTATAAAAGCGTCGCACGGCATGAGATTTGAAGAGGTTTACAACGCGATAAAGGATAACTAAAGAGGTGTAAAAAATGGACAGTATAAAGGAACTTGCAATGCTCGCGCTTTTGCCGCTTATCGCGTCGTTCGCGGTAACGCTGCTGCTCGGACGGGTGTTTATACCGTGGCTTAGGAGACTTAAATTCGGGCAGGAGATCCGCGAGGAAGGCCCGAAGTGGCATCAAAAAAAGTCGGGTACGCCGACGATGGGCGGTATAATGTTCATAACGGGCATAGCGGTCGGAGTTGCCGCGGCGTCGGTAATGTTCGCTCTTCAGGGTAACTTTTCGCCGAAATTCGCGAGATGTATAGTAATCTTCGCCGTCGCGCTCGGTTTCGGTATAATCGGCTTTATAGACGATTATATAAAGGTTGTGAAAAAGCGCAACCTCGGACTTACCGCGATACAGAAGTTTATGCTGCAGGTTTTGCTTGCAGCGGTGTACGTCGTGGCGATGTACGCGCTCGGCGAGCTTAACACGGCGATTATAATACCGTTCACAGCTATAGAATGGACAATGCCGCTGTGGCTGTATATACCGTTTATCATGTTCGTGATAGTCGGCGTGGTAAACGCGGTAAACCTCACGGACGGGCTTGACGGACTCGCGTCGAGCATAACGGCTGTGGTCGCGCTGTTCTTTATGCTCACGGCGTACATGCGGTTTTCCGAAACGGGCGTAACGGTGTTCGCCGCCGCGCTTTTGGGCGGACTTCTGGCGTTCCTTTGCTACAACAAATACCCCGCGAAGGTGTTTATGGGCGACACGGGCTCGCTGTTTCTGGGGGCTGCCGCCGCGCTTATGGCGATAGACCTCAAAATGACGATATTCCTTATAATCGTCGGCTTTGTGTACCTCATGGAAACGCTGTCGGTAATAATGCAGACGACGTATTTTAAGATTACAAAGAAGAAGTACGGCGAGGGCAGAAGAATATTCAAAATGACGCCGATACACCATCATTTTGAAAAATGCGGCTGGAGCGAAAAGAAAATAGTTATAATATTTACGCTTGCCACGGCAATACTATGTGTAATCGCGTGGTTTGGCATACTTGTATAAAATCAGCATAAAACGGAAAAGGTGATAAGCATGGCGGGAGCATCCACGTTAAGCGGTACTTCGCGGCAAAAAGGAATACCTCCGCGTAAAAACGCGGTAAGAATACAGGCGGGAGATATGGACTACACGTTTTTGTTCATAGTTATTTTACTGCTCTTTTTCGGATTGGTAATGCTCCTGTCATCGTCCGCGCCGGCGGGCAGTACCATCTACGGCAACCCGTACTACTTCTTTATAAAGCAGGCGTCGTGCGCGGCTGCGGGACTTGCGGGAATGTTCCTTGTATCGCGGATAAATTACAACGTGTATAAAAAATTCGCAAACCCGATGATGCTTGTATGTATAATACTTCTCGTGTGCGTGCTTGTGCCGGGCATAGGCGTAAGGCTGAACGGCTCGCGACGGTGGCTCAACACGCCGTTTATTCAGCTGCAGCCGTCGGAGTTTATGAAACCCGTTATCGCGATTTACTTTGCGAAACAGATTGACACGGGCAAATACAATCTGAAAAAGCCGGGCGGTAATTTGCCGTTTATAGGAGTGCTTATAATCGTGCTCGGACTTATGCTTATGGAAACGCACCTTTCGGGCGCGATAGTTATAGCGGGCATAGGCGTTACGGTAATGATAGCCGGAGGCACACCGATAAAACCGATGCTAATAGGACTGCTTATAATAATGCCCATAGGAATAATCGCGATCCACGCGGCGAGCCCGGTGCGGTGGGCGAGAGTAACGAGCTTTTTAAATCCGTTTAAGGATATACGGAACCAGAGTTACCAGGTCGCGCAGGGTCTTTACGCGATAGGCTCGGGCGGCATATTCGGACGCGGACTCGGACAGAGCGTGCAGAAATATTCCTACCTCCCCGAGCCGTACAACGACTTCATATTCGCGATTGTGTGCGAGGAACTCGGACTTGTCGGCGCGGTGGTAGTAATGCTCCTGTTCGCAGCACTGATACTCAGGGCGATAAAGATAGCGGTAAACGCGCCCGATACATATTCGTCGCTTGTGGCTCTCGGCATAGCCGCGCAGCTTGCGATACAGACGATACTTAATATAGCGGTCGCGACGTCGAGCGTGCCCAATACGGGCGTGTCGCTGCCGTTCTTCAGCTACGGCGGTACGGCGATACTGACGCTGCTGCTCGAAATGGGCATACTGCTGAACATATCACGCTATTCAATTAAGGATTAAAGGAGATTACTATGAGAGTAATATTTGCCGGCGGCGGCACGGCGGGTCACATCAACCCCGCAATTTCAATCGCCGACTACGCGAAATCGCGGGACGACGACTTTAAGGCGCTTTTTATAGGCACGAAAAGCGGTATGGAGACGCGTCTCGTGCCGAAGGCGGGTTACGACATCAAATATATCGACATAGAGGGCTTTGACAGACGGCATTTGCTTAAAAATATATCCGTTGTCAAAAAGCTTATGCAGTCGCGCCGCGACTGCGCCGAGATAATCAGGGATTTTAAGCCCGACTGCATCGTATGCACGGGCGGATACGTTAGCGGCCCGGTCGCGATGGCGTCGAAGGAGACGGGCGTGCCGTCGCTCATACACGAGCAGAACGTGTACCCGGGGCTTACCGTAAAGGGCGCGGAAAACTACGTCACGTACCTTGCTCTCAGCTTTGAGGAAACGGTGAACCACATGAAACACAAGGATAAGTGCGTTGTGACCGGCAACCCGATACGTAAGGAAATTCTCGATGCGGACAAGCAGACTTCGCGCGACAGGCTCGGCATAAAAAAGCCGTTTGTTATGATTTTCGGCGGCAGTCTCGGGGCGGACAAGATAAACGACACCGTTATAGACATGCTCGACCGCATAAACGCGGAGCAGGAAATAGAGCTTTTGTTCGGCACGGGCGTGCGCAATTACGACAAGGTTATGCAGACGATTGCCGCGAAGAATATAACGGTCGGCGAGAACGTGAAAATCACGGCGTATATAGACAACATGGCGGATTACATGTCCGCCGCCGACGTGGTCGTTTCGCGCGCGGGCGCGATAACGGTAAGCGAGATCGCCGCGCTCGGCAAGCCGTCGATACTGATACCGTCGCCGAATGTTGTACGCAACCACCAGGAGCAGAACGCGCGCGAATTTGAGGCGAACAACGCCGCCGCGGTAATACTCGAAAGCGAGCTTACGTCCGACAAGCTGTACGAAAAGATGATGTCGCTCGTGGAAAACGAGGCGCAGCTTAAGCTGATGTCGGCGAACCTCAAAAAAATCGCGAGAACGGACGCGCTTGAACGCATATATGAACTGATGATAAAAATGTCGAAAGGAAACGGTTAAATGAAAAAAACAACGGTAAAAGGCACAAACGACTATCTCCCCGAAGAGGCGAGACTGCGCGGTTACATTCAGCAGACGATACTCAAAACGTACACCGACGCGGGCTTTGAGCGCATAATGACGCCTGCGGTCGAGGATATAGAGAACCTCGACAAGAGCGACGGGGGAGACAATTTAAATCTTATATTCAAAATACTAAAGCGCGGCGACAAGCTGCAAAAGGCGCTCGAAACGGGCGACGAAAAGAACCTTGCGGATATGGGGCTGCGCTACGACCTCACGCTGCCGCTGTCGCGCTACTTCGCGAACAACCGCGAAAAGCTGCTAATTCCCGCGAAGTGCATACAGATTGACCGCGTGTACCGTGCGGAGCGTCCGCAGAAGGGCAGACTGCGCGAGTTTATGCAGTGCGACATAGATATAATCGGCTCGTCGTCGCCGTCGTGCGAGGTCGAGCTTATACACACGACCGCGAAAGCGCTGCTCGCTCTCGGAATGAACGGTTTTACGGTAAAGGTAAACGACCGCCGTATACTGCGCGCGCTTTTAACAAAGCTCGGCTTTGCGGAGGACAGCCTTGACAGCGTGTGCATCACGTTTGACAAGCTTGATAAGATAGGTCTTGACGGCGTTAAGGCGGAGCTTACGGACAAGGGCTTTGACGGCGAAGTTACGGAGCGTTTTGCCGAAATGTTCTCGTCGCCCGTCACGCTCGGACGCATAAAGGAAATATGCGGCGATGAGCTGACCAAAGACGCGGAGTTTATCATAAACGCGTCGAGGGAGCTTGCGGACGGCAGATACGGCGTGGAATTTGACATATCGCTCGTGCGCGGACAGGGCTACTACACCGGCGCGGTGTTTGAGATCGTGTCGGATAAGTTCCGCGGCTCGGTCGCGGGCGGCGGCAGATACGACAACCTTATCGGCAAATTCACGGGTGAGAACGTACCGGCGGTCGGCTTTTCGATCGGCTTTGAACGTATTTTCGCGATAATGTCGGAGGAGAAAAACGCGCTGCCGCAGGCAAAAAAGAGAATTGCGATGATATTCGACAGGGACGACGTTGTAAACGCGGTAAGGACAGCCGAAACGCTTCGCGAAACGTACGAGGTAACGCTCGCGGAAAAGCCGAAAAAGCTGTCAAAATACCTTGACAGACTTGCCGAAAACGGCTATTCGGGCTTTTGCTTTGCCGACAATGCGGACGATATACGCGAGCTTAAATAAAGTCAATTCATTTTTAAAATCCTTTTCTTAACAGAAAACGGGACGGCATTTTGCCGTCCCGTTTTTGTGGTAAAATTTATCTGTTTAAGTAATTGTACAGCATTACCGCGAATTCCGCGCGCGTGATCTCGCGTTTCGGGTTAAAGCTGCCGTTTTCGTCGCCCTTTACAACGCCCATAGCCGTCAAAAGCGCGATATAACCCTTATTCTCCGTAACGTCCGAATAGGGCGTGACGTAAATATCGTCGTACTTCGCGTACTCCTCCGCGCCTATAGCGCGTATGAGGTACACCGACGCCGTTTCACGCGTAATAACCGCGTTGTCGTCACGTTCGTTTTCCTTTATGATATTACCCGCAGCCGCGCGCGAATACGCCGCGTCGATCTGCTCGGTGCTGCCGTACCTTACGATCACGCTTTCACCGCCCGAAACGAACGTCAAAAGCGTCAGAAGGTCGGACTGCGTTATCTTCTCGTCCGGCTTAAAGCTGCCGCCCTCAAAGCCTATGCCGTACTCCGCGAGCGCGTTTATATAGCTCTCCGCGTAGTGACCCGATATGTCGGAGTAGGAGAGAGGCACGTCCTCCGCGCTCGTCACCTCTTGATTACGCCAGTCGATAAGCTTGCCCGTAAACGGATTTACCGACGTGTACGAGCCGTCATACGCGTAAACGGGAACAATATGCGCTCCGTCCCCGCGGTACGTCTCCATGCATATGGGCTTGTATTCCATCTGCGCAAAGAACGCGTCGGCAGCCTCGTCGGCGGTCATAACGCCCTCTACCGAAGGAAATTCAACGTCGGAATACGTGATGCTGTAATTTGTAAGAACGCCGTTCGTAAGCGCTATATACGCGCCGTCACGCTCCACTCTCGCGCCGTTTACATACCTGTCGTAACCGTTCGTTTCCTCGTTGTACACGAACTCGCCGGACTTACCGCCCGCGAGAGCTTTAAGCACATCGTCATTTTGGTACGTGTACTCAATATCCTTTTCGTTCACGTCGTAATCGCGGCTCATGCTGAACGAAATAATTTCACCCGTTTTCGCGTTTGCCGTGACGCGCACATACTTATCATTGTCGGAAGAGGTCATGCTGATGTTGTAGAAGTAAGTGTCCTCCGACGTGTCTTTATACAGGTTCACGCGCTCCGCCTTCATATCGGACGGAACGTCAAGCGTTTTGTTGTCCTTTATCTGTTTTTCAATATCCGCCTTTGATATAAGACCGTTTATGTTGTCTATTTCCTCTATCTCGCGCGGACTTAAACCGCTTTCCAACGCGTCCTCCGCCTTCATGTTCGCCGTTACGCCGCCGCTCGAGGTAAAGCCGGAGTAATTGCGGTTTATATCCTCGATTTCGCCGGTCAGCGCGTTAATATATCTGCCGTACGATGATTTCTGCACATACGCGGGGTAGAACGTCAGCTTATCGCTGTCGTAGTCGTAAAAGCTTGAATACACAAGTTCCATACCGAGCTGTTCCTTGTACGCGCTCTTTGCCGCGTCAGCGCTGATAAACGCGTCAGCCGACTCAAAATCAACCGTCGCTGTGGGATCGTACCAAACCGAGTACGACGTAACCGTTCCTCTCACGGTGTCAACGCCGATACTGCCCGTTTCGCTCAGCGGCACGCCGTTTATATACACCGTTATGCCGAAATTCCTCGCGCCGTCGTAAAGCGACGCGCTGCCGCGCTCGAAAATTTCCGTTTCGTACGGGTAATCGGGGTTGATTTTATCCTCAAACTCCTCGGCTATTGCTTTTGCGTCCTCTTTTGACATCGACGCCATTTTCGGACCGTCGTACCTGTCGGAACTTTCATAGCTGTTGTACGAGGTAATAACACCGTCCTCGTACGCCGTCACGCTTATATTTTTGTCTCCGTCCTCGGTGCGCCAGTTAAACATGTAGGAACTGCTGCTGTCCGTCGCAAACGTGCGGCTTGTAAACTCAGTGTACTCGTCCGTTACGCCGACGCGCGGCTTAACGCTCACGAGCACCTTTTGCAGCTCGTCCGCGTTGTTGTCGGCGAACGCAGAAGTAAAGCCCATTATAACCGCCGCCGCGGCAATCAGTGAAACAATCTTTTTCATAATGTGTACCTCCCTGTAATTTGCTCTCTACAGTAAATACTTTTCAGCACGGCAAAAGGTTGCACCGTTTTGAAAAAATTTTCAAATTGATATAAGAGAGCAAAACGAAAGGGCTTTTTGTAAGCCCCTTCGACGGTAATTCTTATTTTGCGAGGTGGAACGCGTCCTCAATCTCGCTTATTTCGTCGTCGTTTATCGCCACAACGCTGCCGAGATCCTTCGCCGCGATGATCGCCTTCGCGCTGTACTCCGCGACTTCAAGGCGGTCGAACGCGTTTAAGAGGTCGCTGCCCGTTACGATTACGCAGTCGTTTTCGATAATCGCGATAGGCGTGTTTTCCTCAAACACGGCAGCCGTCTCCTTCGGTTTCATGTAGTTTGCGCCGAATTCGAGTTTCGGGATTTTACGCATAAGAATGTAGCTTTCGGGGATCGTGCGCGAGTCAAGCGGCTCATCCGTGACCGCGAACGCCATTATGCAAGGCGGGTGGGCTATGATAATCGAGTTGATATGCGGGTGCTGCTTGTAGATTTCCTTGTGCAGCTCCACGCTCTTCGACGGGATTTTGCCCATTTCCTTAAAGTCGCCGCTTATCTTAACTATATCCTCGGGTTCAAGATACTTTCTGTCCGAGCCGGTGGGCGTTATAATAAAGCTGTCGCCGTCTATCCTCTGCGAGAACGTACCCTGCGTGCTCGTAAAAAGCTGCTGGTTGTACGCGCGTTTTATAAGCTTGCACATCTCTCTGCGCGCAGCTTTTTCCGCGCTTGATATGTTGTGAGCCACGAACTCGTCCATCGACGTGTCCTGTCTCGACTTGTACCAGTCGATTTGCTCCGCCGTAAGCGCCTTCGGCGTACCTATGTTGTTGGCGTCTATTTCAAGTCTCGCGCTGAAGTCGAGCGTCTCGAACGACTTGAACGCGTCAAACATCGACTTCGCGCCGATAACAACGCCGTGATTTTCAAGTATAACGGTGTTAAAGCCCTTCATAAACTCAGCCGCTATCTTATCTCCCAAATCGTTGCTGCCGGGCAGACCGTACTTAGCTATGCCTATTTCGCCGCACGAGAACTTTACGTTCGGGATAAGGCTCGTGTGCGGGAGCTTTCTTACGATAGAGAACGCAACGAGAGCCGGCGGATGCGCGTGCAGCACGGCTTTGAGGTCGGGACGCGCCTTGTAAATATGCTGGTGGAACGGGTACTCGCTTGACGGCTTGTGGTTACCGATAATCTGACCGTCGGGCGTGATACGTACCATATCGTCACGCGTGAGCGAACCCTTGTCGATAGAGCCGGGCGTTATCCATATGTCGCCGTTGTCGTCAAGTATCGAGAGATTGCCTCCCGATGTTGTTGTCATGCCGTAGCCGTAAATTCTTTCCATGAACATTACAAGCTGGTCGGCGGGGTGGAGCATATCCAAATTCATTACATATTCCTCCTTAAATTCGTATATTTTTACTAAATATATTCTACATCAAATATATCCTTTTGTCAATATTATGAAATAAATCCGCCGAAATTATTTGACTCACACAAACCGTGCCGAAAACATAATATAAACCACAGGATAAAACAAAAACAGGGGGTAAGAGCATATGTTTGACACAATTTCCGTAATAGGAGGAGATTTAAGACAGCTTACCGTCGCACGGCTTTTGCGTGCGGAGGGTTTTCATGTTTTTCTATATGGCTTTGACAGGGACGGCTCGCTGCTTGACGGCGTAGCGGACACGGAGAGCGACCTTGACTACGTGCTGGGCGCGGATATTGTCGTGCTGCCCGTTCCGGTGACGTTCGACGGAGTGACGGTGAACTCGCCCTACTCCGACGATCCGCTGACGATTGACGAGCTTTTGGATAACATAAACCCGTCCGCCGTCGTTTTCGGGGGTCAGATACGTCCCGCGCTCGCGGCGGAGCTTGACGAACGCGGCATTGCCTACCGCGACTATTTAAAGCGCGAGGAACTCGCTGTGCGCAACGCCGTACCTACGGCGTTTGTGAAAGTGCAGCGGATTTTTACATTCATGTTTTATTTTTGCTGCCGCGCCGCATATACATAAACGGGGGCGGTAATATGGAACTTACGCGGCGGCAAAGGCGGGAAATCACAGCGGCGTACAGGCGCGGAATAATAAAGGAACTGTACGCGCGCTCGCGCCTTACGCGTGAGGAATACCGAAGGCTTATCACAAAATAACAGGGGGCGGTAATATGCTGCGCGTTGCGGCTTACGCGAGAGTTTCAACGGAAAAGGACGACCAGATAAATTCGCTAGCAAACCAGCGTGCATATTTTGAAAATTACATAAAACAACGCCCCGATTGGATTTTTGCCGACGTGTACTACGACGAGGGCGTGACCGGCACGCAGACGGCAAAGCGAACGGGATTTAACAAAATGATTGAAGATTGCAGGGCGGGCGAAATCGACCTCATACTGACGAAGGAGGTAAGCCGTTTTGCGAGAAACACCGTTGACGCGCTCGCGTACACGCGTGAACTCCGCGCATATGGTGTCGGTGTTATTTTCATAAACGACAATATAGACACACGCGACGGCGACGGCGAATTTCGCTTGTCGATAATGGCGTCGGTCGCGCAGGAGGAAAGCCGCAAAACGTCGGAGCGCGTCAGGTGGGGACAGCGGCGCGCCATGGAAAACGGCGTTGTGTTCGGCAACAACAGCATTTACGGCTTTACACTTAAAAACGGACAACTTACCTTGAACGACGACGAGGCGGAGATTGTCCGTCTTATTTTTTATAAATACGTCTGCGAGGGCAAGGGCTCGCACGTCATCGCACGCGAACTGGACGAGGAGGGGATAAAACCTCCCAAAACGAACGGAAAATGGAGTGGCGAAGAGGTTTTGCACATACTCAAAAATGAAAAGTACGCCGGTAATTTAATACAGAAAAAATATATCACAACGGACTATCTCACTCATAAAAAGGTCGTAAACGACGGCGGCAAAATTTATATCCGCAACCACCACGCACCCATTGTAGACCGTGAAATGTGGGAAAAGGCGCGGCAAATCCGAGAGAAACGCGCAGTGTCCAAAAACAAAACGCGCCCGCACGGGTGCGGAGTTAAAACCTTTTGCGGCTGTTGCGGGTCAAGCTTTACGCCGCGCAAATCACCGCGCAAAAGCGGCGAAACGTATAAATTACATATGTGCCGCACACGTTCACGACAAGGCAAAGCGGGCTGCGGTATGCGGACGGTCAACGACAAGTCGGTTAAAACGGTTTTGGAATACGTCTCGAATTTTTTCACAGCCGAATTCGACAGCGCGGCGAGGGATGTAGTAAAGGAAATAGAAACACTTACCGATACGGACGATACCCGTGCAGAGCGAATATCCGAAAAAATAGAAGAGGTAAACCGTAAACGGCTCAAAATGCTCGACGGCTACTTCGCGGGCAAAATAACCGAAACTGACACGGAACGCCTTACAGCCGAATATGACAAGGAACTTGCGCGTCTTAAAGCGCAGCTTGATGATCTCGCAAACGAGCGAAGAATCAGAACCGAAAGACAGCGCGGCTCGGATTTACTCGACACTATAAAAAGCGAAACGCGTTTCTCCGACGGAGTGTATTCCGAAATTATAGACAAAATCACTGTTTACGCCGATTTCCTAATCGTGAAACCTAAATATCTCGATTTCGCTTTTAAGATTACATACTCGACGCACGGTTACAAGGACGCTTACACGACGACGATTGAAAGCTGCGATATTGTTCGCGGCGAAAACTAAATATTGACAACGCCGCAATATTCGGGTATAATATAATATATGTAAAAGGAAAAATAAGTCAGAAAGGAATGTTTTCTATGAAAAAATTATTAAGCGTACTGCTGTCGGCAGGTGTAATTGCCGCAGCGCTGGCGGGCTGCTCGTCGCAGCCGGCGACAAACGGTGACAATGCCGAGACGGCAAGCTCCGGCAAGAAGTGGACTATCGCCACCGACACGGTATTCAAGCCCTTTGAGTACACCGATGAATCCGGCAACTTTGTTGGCATCGACGTTGACATCGTAGCGGCTGTTGCGGAGGATCAGGGCTTTGACTACGAGATTAAGAGCCTCGGCTGGGACGCGTCAATCGCCGCTTGCCAGGCGGGACAGGCTGACGGCATGATAGCGGGCGCGTCAATCACTGAAGAGCGCAAAGCAAGCGGCTGGATTTTCACGGACGGCTACTATGACGCGACGCAGTGCATGACGGTAAAGGCTGACTCCGACATAACCGGCTTTGACGGTCTTGCGGGACAGACGGTAGCCGTAAAGACGGGTACACAGGGCGCGTCGTATGCGGAGAGCCTTAAAGATCAGTACGGCTTTAGCATTACATATTTCGAGGACTCGCCGACGATGTACCAGGCTGTATCGGGCGGACAGGCGGCGGCTTGTTTCGAGGATACACCGATTATGGCGTCGTCGATAAAGGATGGCGGTCTTGACCTCAAGATCGTTGAGGGTACGGAAAACGAAGGTAACCCCTACGGTCTCGCAATCTTTGATCCGGAAAAGCAGGAGCTTGTGGATATGTTCAACGCAGGTCTTGCGAACATCAAGGCAAACGGAAAATACGACGAGATCATCGCGAAATATCTCGGTTAATAAAAAACGCGCAATCCAATGACGGACGCCGAAAGGCGTCCGTATTTTGAAAGGGGATAAAAGTGTGGTTCAGATAATAACAAACTACGGCGGTCTGCTTGTACGCGCGATGGGACAGACGCTTTTGCTGGCGCTATGCGGATTGTTTTTCGCTTGTATTCTCGGCGTGATTTTCGGCATACTGAGCGTCGTTAAAAACAAGGTGTGCAACGTGATTGCGTCAATATTTGTCGGAGTTGTGCGCGGCGTGCCGATGATAGTGCTCGCGTTTTTCGTGTTTTTCGGTATACCGTACTTGTTTAACAACATCTTAAATGTCGAGCATGATGTAATACTGACGGCGCTGCAGGCGGGTACGATATGTCTCGCGTTAAACTGCGGCGCGTACATGTCGGAAATAATACGCGGCGGCATACAGGCGGTCGACATCGGTCAGACGGAGGCGGCGAGAAGTCTCGGACTTCCGTACTGGCGCACGATGCAGCGAATAGTACTTCCGCAGGCGATACGCATAATGATTCCGAGCATAATAAACCAGTTCATAATCACCTTAAAGGACACCTCCATTCTGTCCGTCATAGGCTTTCCGGAGCTTGTAAACTCCGCGAAAAACGTACAGGCGAACACGTTTAAGGCGTTCCAGACGTGGGCAATAGTCGGCGTTATGTACTTGATCGTAATCACGCTGCTGTCGCAGGTTTCAAAGGCTTTGGAAAGGAGACTCGACCATGACCGTGAAAAGTAAAAACGTGAAAATCCACGTTTCGCACCTTAAAAAGAACTTCGGCAAGCTCGAGGTCTTAAAGGACATTTCGACCGACGTTTACGAGGGTGAGGTCGTTGTTATAATCGGTCCGTCGGGCAGCGGTAAATCGACGTTTCTGCGCTGCTTGAACCGCCTGGAGGACATTACGGACGGCGAGGTCATAATAGACGGAAACAAAATAACCGATAAAAAGGTGGACATAAACAAGGTGCGCGAGAACGTCGGAATGGTGTTCCAGCATTTTAACCTTTTTAATAATTTGAGCGTGCTTAAAAATCTGACGCTCGCGCCGGTGGATTTAAAGAAAGCGACGAAGGAAGAGGCGAAGGAACAGGCTGTTCATATGCTCGAAAAGGTAGGGCTGTCGGACAAGATTTCCGCGTACCCGAGCCAGCTTTCGGGCGGACAGAAACAGCGCGTGGCGATAGCGCGCGCGCTTTGCATGAACCCCGACATAATGCTCTTTGACGAGCCGACGTCCGCGCTCGACCCCGAAATGGTAGGGGAGGTATTGAACGTTATAAAGCAGCTCGCCGCCGACGGCATGACGATGGTAATAGTGACGCACGAGATAGGCTTTGCGAGAGAGGTCGCCGACAGAGTAATATTCATGGACGGCGGTTACATAGTGGAGGAAGGAACGCCCGAGGAGGTAATCAAAAACCCGAAAGAGCCGAGAACGATCGACTTCCTCAATAAAGTGCTTTAACAAAAAAACGGAGCGTTTCGGCGCTCCGTAAGCTTTTTTATTGCGTATAAGGGAGAGGGTAGACTATGAAGAAACGCACATTACAAGGCAACCTTATACTTATGCTGACCGCGGTAATCTGGGGCGTGTCGTTCGTGTCGCAGCGCGTCGGTATGGAATACATAAAGCCGAACACGTTTAACGGCATACGCACGATACTCGGTGCGCTTATTTTGGTGCCGTTCGTACTGTTCCGCGACAAGACGGGGAAGAGCAGACCGTGCGACACGAAAAAACTCGTGATTGGCGGCGTTGTGTGCGGCGCGCTGCTGTGCGCGGCGGGCACGCTCCAAACGTGGGGAATGGTGTACACAACGTCCGGCAAAAGCGGATTTATAACGGCGATGTATATGGTTTTTGTGCCGATTATCGGACTTTTCGCGGGCAAAAAAATACGCGCCGTCACGGTTTTGGGCGTCGCGCTCGCAGTTGCGGGAACGTATATGCTGTCGATCGGCGGCACGGATTTCGTGATAAATAAGGGCGACGTTATAACGCTCGCGTGTGCGTTCATTTTCTCTTTTCATATTATGACGATAGACCGCCTTTCAAGAGAGGTTGACTGCGTAAAGCTTGCGTGTCTGCAGTTTTTTGTGTGCGGCACGATAAATATAATACTGATGTTCCTGTTTGAACACCCCGACTGGGAGCTTGTACGCTCGTGCGCAGTGCCGATCGTGTATTCGGGCGTGATGAGCTGCGGCGTGGCGTACACGCTGCAGATTGTCGGTCAGCAGTACGCCGAACCGACTGCCGCCTCGATAATATTGAGCCTTGAATCCGTTTTCGCCGCGCTCGCGGGCTGGGCGGTTCTTCACGAAATGCTTACGCTCGGCGAATTGTTCGGCTGCGCGCTAATGTTCGCCGCGATTATTATTGTGCAGCTACCCACGAAAAATAAAACAGCCGTATGATAAATTTAATTATGCTTTTTTAAATTCAAACCAAAACGTGCTGCCCCTGCCTTCCTCGCTTTGCACTCCGAAACGCGCACCGTGGGCGGTCAGGATTTCCTTTACGATTGATAATCCCAGACCGTTCGCGCCGCGCTTTTTTGATGTGAAATATTTATCCCAGATATGCGGCAAGTCCTCGGCGTTTATGCCGCCGCCGTTGTCGTGTATCTCCGTACGGACAAATCCACCGTTTTCCGTGACAGAAACATACACGCGCTTATCCTCACCGACATGGGCGACTGCGTTTGAAATGAGGTTATAGAGTACCTGCTCCAGTCTGCGCGCGTCAGCCGTGACGTATTTTTGCGGCGCGATTTCCGTAATTATTTCAACGCCGTCCGATTTGCATATCTCGGAAAACTGCTCCGCCGTTTTTTCCGCGAGAACGCTTAAATCCACGCGCTCAAATTCAAACGATACCGCGCCCGATTGGAGCTTTGAATAATCGAGAATATCGTTTACCAATAGCGACAGCCTGTCCGATTCACGGACGATGATGTCCGCGTCGTTACCCGCGTCCGCGCTGCCGTCAAGGTCGCGTATAAGTTCCGCATAGCCCTTTATCATTGTCAGCGGCGTGCGCAAATCATGCGACACATTCGCGAGCAGATCGCGGCGCAGCTTGTCGGTTTCGGCAATTTTACCAGCAGCGTATTCGAGCGACGCTGCAAGCTCGTCTGTTTCGGAGCAAAAGCCTTTATTAAATTTTAAGTCAAAATCGCCGTTCGCCATTTTGAGCGACTGCTCGGAAAGCTCGGAAACGGGCTTTGAAAACCGTTTCGCTATCCATACCGCTATGAAAAGCCCAATCAAAAGCGCGAGAAACGTAACGGCGTAAAGCTGCACGCGCAGTATCGCGACAGCCGAGCCGACCGCGCCGATAGACGTGTTTATATACAAAATATTACCGTCCGCAAGCCGCCGCCCGTAAACGAGCGTACCGCCGTCGCCGCGCTCAATCGTATAGCAAACGCTGCCCTGTGCGCCCAACTTTTCGAGAAAATCGCCGTAATGCTCCGGCAGGCGGCGGTATTCCTGCTCCTGCCAGTTCTGCATTTCGTCCGCGCGGTACGGATTTTGACCGCCTCCGTGCGCGTGAGCGTCGGGTCTGTACGACGGACTGTATTCGTCCGCGCTGTATATTATGCTCCCGTCCGCGTCGGTGAGCAAAATCAATATTGAATTGTCCTCCGCAAGCGCGTCTATCGTTTCTTCCGTGTTTTCGGCGCGGTAAATTTCCTCGGCGATTTTGCTTATCTGATGCTTTTGCATGGAATTATAAAGGCTCTGCAAAAACACCGTTTGCTGCAGCCACAAAACGGCGAGAATTACCGCCGCGAACGCGGTGAAATATATCCACAGCTTAAATCCGATTGATTTAGTGTCGAGTTTCAAATTTATATCCCACCCCTCTTACGGTGACAATATAATCGCGGCAGCCGCCCAAATGTGCGCGCAGCTGCTTTATCTGCCAGTCGACCGTTCTGTCAGCCGAATAATACTCGTAACCCCAGACCGCGTCCATAATGCGGTCGCGTGTAAGGACTACGCCCTCATTTTTTACGAGATACAGGAGCAGGTCATACTCCTTCGCCGTGAGTTCCGTTTTTTCACCGTTTATATAAACAATCCTGCCGAGCGTGTCAATTTCGATACCGCCAGCTTTTATTTTATCCGATTTGCCCGAGGAAACGCCGCCGTGACGGGCGGTCACCACCTTGACCCGCGCCATCAGCTCGCGCGGCGAAAACGGCTTTACGACATAATCGTCCGCGCCCGTTTCAAAGCCGAACAGCTTGTCGTATTCCTCGCCTCGCGCTGATAGCATTATGACGGGAATATCCTTTATTGCGCGTATCTCCTTGCACGCGGAAAAACCGTCAAGTTCCGGCATCATCGCGTCCATTATGATAACGTCAAAATCCGATTTACGGCACATAGAGACAGCCTCTATGCCGTTTCCGGCTTCAGCTGTCTCGTAACCCTCGCGCTCGGCATAGCGGCGCACAAGGGCGCGTATGTCCGGCTCGTCGTCAACGATAAGTATTTTCGCCATTGCCACTGCTCCTCTCGGGAGTATTGTATCATAAATTTGCGGAAATTGCAATGATGGGGTAAATTATGATTTAGCGGTGAAATGGGGGCGACCGCAAGGGTCGCCCCTACGGATTATAATTTGTGTTGTCCGTATCAAATAATAAAATATCATGTTGTAGGGGCGACCCTCGCGGTCGCCCGTCCACGATAACCCGATGTCAACGATATTGTAGGGGCGTGCCGTATGGCTCCCCTTGAGGGGAGCTGTCGCCGTAGGCGACTGAGAGGTGGTTTCTTAAAATACGTATTGCCACCTCTCCGTCATCGCTTCGCGATGCCACCTCTCCTCAAGGAGAGGCTAACGGGCTGTCGAGGGCGCCAGCCCCTACGGCGCACAATTTCAAAATTACGGGTGTAGGGGACGGCGCCCCGACGTCCCACATCATATTACACCGTTAAATCACAATTTACTCTTCCGCCTTATACTCCTTAATCGCCTCTGCCTGCTCCGCCGTTACAACACCGGCTTCAACAAGTTCGTCAAGCCCGTTCCCGCGCGATGCTTTTCTCGTTTCAAACGCCGCGTGACGCTCATCAGCCGTCATATCAGACATGTTCTCATACGTCGCGCTTATATCCTCATGTTTTTTCGCCGCGTATTCGGATATAGCGTCGGCGGTCGCTTGGTCGATTATGCCCGCCTCAACGAGATCCTCGCTGTCGTAATGAGCTTTATCCATACCGCCTCTGTGAGCCTTGCCCTGTCTGTAGCTGTAATCCGCGCTTGCGGTATCATCCTCCGCGTCGGCGGTCTGCGAATAAACAAACGTCTGCTCGCCGCCCGTGCCGTAGTGGTTCGCCTTACCCTTCATATAGCCGTAATCAGCCGTTTCCTCCGCGAAAACCGTACCTGCCGCCGCAATCATTGCCGCAGCCGATACAACCGCGCATACTTTTTTAATTTTGCCGTTCATATTTAACAGCTCCTTTCGATAATTTTGCAATCTTTTTGATTACGGCTTTATTATACGGCGCGATTGTGTGGGGAATATGTTCGGTATGTGGAATGTATGTGGAATTTACGGCGCCCCATTTTTTGTCAAATTCTATATAAAGACTTTTCCGCTGCGCTTTTGCCAACGCCGTACCTACGGCGGAGGGAGCAATAGAAATAGCAATATCCGAAACGCCGATAACGATACACGGGAGCAAATGTCTTGTAATGGGCTACGGCAAGATAGGAAAAATTTTATCGAAGGATTTGTTCGGCATGGGCGCGCAGACCTACGCCATGGCGAGGAAACACGCGGATCTCGCGATGATTGAAAGTCACGGCTACGAGCCGCTGCCGTTCACGTCGCTTAAAGAACGCGTGGGTGAGTTTGATATTATATTCAACACCGTACCCGCCATGGTAATGGACGGTGAAATCCTCGCCCGCGTCAGAAAGGACGCGCTCGTGATTGACCTCGCGTCAAAACCCGGCGGGGTGGATTTTGAAGAGGCGAAGGAATGCGGCGTGCGCGTAATATGGGCGTTGTCGCTGCCGGGAAAAATAGCGCCGATAACCTCCGGAGCTATCATCAAGGACACGATCATTAACATCATAAGCGAATTGGGGGTGTAAAACGTGGATTGGGAAAACAAGACAATAGGCTTTGCCATGTGCGGCTCGTTTTGTACCTTCAAAAAAGCCGTTTCGGCAATGGAGAAATTAAAAGCGACCGGAGCGAACGTCGTCCCGATAATGAGCGATGTTTCGTATTCGACCGACACTCGTTTCGGCAAAGCGGAGGATTTTATAAGTCAAATAAAACAAATCACCGGACGGGATATTATACATACAATAAAAGAGGCGGAACCGATAGGACCCAAAAAACTCTTGGATATGCTTATAGTGCTGCCATGTACCGGCAACACGCTCGCAAAGCTTGCGGCGGGTATCGCCGACACTTCGGTGACAATGGCGGTAAAGGCACATCTTCGGAACCAACGCCCCGTGCTTATAGCCGTTTCAACCAACGACGGGCTCGGCGGCGCGGCAAAAAATATAGGCAGCCTTTTAAACAGTAAAAACGTGTATTTTATACCGTTTGCGCAGGACGACTGCATACATAAACCCACATCACTCGTGGCGGACTTCGACAAGGTTACGGATACAGCCGAGATGGCGTTTGAGGGCAAACAAATCCAGCCCATTCTCGGCTGACAGCGAATAAAATCAGCGGCATGCACCGCTGATTTTTGCCGTTTTCGGGGAATTTTGTCTGCGATAAAATAATATTAAAAATTATTGAACTCCTCTTGACAATTTTAGTCGGTCGTGATAGACTAAAATTGGTCGGCAGCGACCGACCGCGTTGGAGGTGATAAAATGAAAAACTTAAAAATCGGAGAAACAGAGTATCGTTTTATGAGTATTATATGGGAAAACGAGCCGCTTACGTCAAGGACGCTCGTTGATTTATGCGCGGAAAGGCTCGGCTGGAAAAAATCTACCACATACAGCACACTCAAAAAATTATCGGAGAGAGGGCTTGTGCAAAATATAAATTCACGCGTTACTTCGCTGATTACGCAAAAGGAGTTTCAAACATACAGAAGCGAGGAATTTATGGAGAACACCTTTTCCGGCTCGCTGCCGTCTTTTTTGACTGCCTTTTTGGGAGGCAAGAAATTATCCGAAAAGGACGCCGACGATTTAAAGAGACTGATTGACGCGCACAAGGAGGAATAGAAATGGAAAACGTATTTTTACAAATCCTTAATATGAGCATTACCGGCAGCTATGTTATTCTCGCCGTAATTGTCCTGCGCCTTTTTCTTAAAAAAGCGCCCAAGAAATATTCGTATCTGATGTGGACTGTATGCGCGTTCAGGCTTTGCTGCCCCATATCGTTTAAAAATATATTCAGCATATTCAATTTGAGATTTTTTAATATGCCCTCGGAACGGCGCAACACTTGAACATATACCGCAAAATATAGGAATGATGAACGCTCCCGCCGTATCAACGGGCATAAATTCCCTTGACGGCGCGGTAAACGGCTCACTTCCCGCAGTTGCTCCCATGGCGAGTGTAAATCCGATGCAGGTTATTATTTTTGCCGCATTCGTAATATGGCTTACGGGAATTGCCGCGCTCCTTATTTACAGTATCGCGTCGTATATAATGCTCCGCGTTAAGCTGCGTAACGCCGTCATTTACGACAATAACGTCTATCAGTCTGACAAAATCGGTACGCCGTTTGTGTTCGGATTGATACGCCCCAAAATATATATTCCGTTCGGTATTGATGAAAATGAAGTGAATTACGTGCTTGCCCATGAGCGTTACCATATCAAAAGGCGCGACTATATCATTAAACCTATCGCGTTTTTGATTTTAACCCTGCATTGGTTCAATCCGCTGTGCCACCTCGCGTTTATGCTGATGAGCAGTGATATGGAAATGAGCTGCGACGAAAAAGTAATTGCCGAAGGAAAGGTAAAGTCGAAGGAATACTCCGGCGCGCTGCTGTCGCTCGCCTCGGGCAAGAAACCGCCCGCGCCCTGTCCGCTTGCATTTGGTGAAACGGGCATTAAGGGAAGAATTAAAAACATTTTGAAATACAAAAAACCAAAGGTTTACGTAAGCGTAATTTCCGTTATGCTGTGCGCTGCGGTCTTAATAGTGTGTGCGTCAAACCCGAATATCGTAAATAACGCCATTCCGTATGACAGCATAAAAATGTCCGACGACGCTTTAACGGCTTTCGGCGAAAAAATTATAGGTTCTTCCATGGCGGAGATAGATTACGCGGACGATGAAAGAATTATTTTTCATTTCAGCGACGCCGTATTCGTTTACAATTTCCAAACGTCGACTATAGAAAAAACATTTGACCTGAACAATCTCAACTGCGCCAAGTTCCAGCAGGGCGATTACACCGTCGGCATTACCGTATCCACTGACGGAAAAGAGGCTTTGCTGCGTCATGACGGCTCGACCGAACGTATTAAGGATTTTAAAAATTACATCATAAATCTTGAAACCGGCAGCGCGTCGGAAACCGATAAAACAGAATTAAAAAATCCCTTTTCCAATCTTGCCGACACGTTTACAACCGTTACCGACTCAATCGGCTGGACGAGTGCCCGCTGCACGGGTGAAAACGGCAGCATGTGGTATCTGACCTGCGATAAAGCGAATATCGGAAATATGAGACTGTGTCTTTACAAAGACGGTAAAACCGTTTCTGAAAAGCCTGTTTTTGACGATTGAAAGGTGATGTTCCGTACCGTCATTCGGGATTTGATTTTATGCTCACCAAGCATATTTTCGTATTCAATATAAGCATTTGACATTTAAAATACGCGGATATATAATTAAATCAAGAAATAATGCGAAAGGGCGGCAGTAAAAATGGAACTTAAACTAACAACCGAATGGGACAAAACCTTCCCGAAAAGCGAAAAGGTAAACCACGAAAAGGTGACGTTTCACAACCGCTACGGCATAACGCTCGCGGCAGATATGTACACGCCGAAGGACGCGGCGGGAAAGATGGCGGCAATCGCGGTGTGCGGGCCGTTCGGCGCGGTAAAGGAGCAAGCGTCGGGCTTGTACGCCCAAACAATGGCGGAGCGCGGATTTTTGACGATAGCGTTCGACCCGTCGTTTACGGGCGAAAGCGGGGGAGAGCCGCGTTATATGGCGTCGCCCGACATTAACACCGAGGATTTTCAGGCGGCTGTCGATTTTCTGTCCACACGGGATAATGTCGATCCCGACAAAATAGGCATAATCGGTATCTGCGGCTGGGGCGGTATGGCTCTGAACGCCGCCGCGCTCGACACGAGAATAAAGGCAACCGTCGCGTCAACGATGTATGATATGACGCGCGTAAACGCGAAGGGCTACTTTGACGCGGACGACAGCGAGGAAAAGCGTTATGAGATGAAAAAAGCCCTTAATGCGCAGAGAATAACCGATTACAAAAACGGCAGCTACGCCCTCGGCGGCGGCGTTGTTGACCCGCTGCCCGACGACGCGCCGTTCTTCGTAAAGGACTACTACGACTACTACAAAACGCCGCGCGGCTATCATGTGCGCTCATTAAACTCAAACGGCGGCTGGAATGTCACAGGCTGTATGTCGTTTATAAATCAGCCTATTCTTCGGTACTCGAACGAAATCAGGAGCGCGGTACTCGTTATGCACGGCGAAAAGGCGCACTCGTGCTACTTCAGCCGCGACGCGTACGCGGACATGATAAACGGCAGCAAGTACGCCGATAATAAGGAACTTATGATTATACCCGACGCGGTACACACCGACCTCTACGACGGCGGCGGAAAGAACGCAATACCGTTCGACAAGCTTGAAACGTTTTTCAAGGACAACCTCAAATAACGGGGACACTAAAATTAAGGGGACACTAAAAACGGGGACACTAAAGTTTTAGTGTCCCCGTTTTCGGTTTGCATTAACAAAATCAATCCATTTTCGGCAGCTTGTCGAATGACGCCTGCAATTCCTCGTCCGTGGGAATGTAGTCCGTCATCTGACCGTCGTGGAATTTCTCGTATGCTACCATATCGAAGTAGCCCGTTCCCGTCAAGCCGAATACGATAGTCTTTTCCTCGCCCGTTTCCTTGCACTTTAACGCCTCGTCGATAGCGACCTTTATAGCGTGCGAGCTTTCGGGAGCAGGGAGAATACCCTCAACTCTCGCGAACGTCTCGGCAGCCTCGAATACGTCCGTCTGCTTAACCGACGTAGCCTCCATAAGACCGTCATCGTAAAGCTGCGAAAGAACGGAACTCATGCCGTGATAGCGAAGTCCGCCCGCGTGGTTCGGAGCAGGGATAAAGCCGCAGCCCAGAGTGTACATCTTCGCAAGCGGGCAAACCATACCCGTGTCGCAGAAGTCGTAAGCATACTTGCCGCGCGTAAGGCTCGGGCATGACGCGGGTTCAACCGCGATTATTCTGTAATCAGCCTCGCCGCGCAGCTTTTCACCCATGAACGGAGCGATAAGACCGCCCAAATTCGAGCCGCCGCCCGCGCAGCCTATAATCATATCGGGCTTAATGCCGTACTTGTCAAGCGCGGCTTTCGTTTCAAGACCGATTATCGACTGGTGCAAAAGTACCTGACTTAAAACGCTGCCCAAAACGTAGCGGTAGCCCTCGGTCGTCGTCGCGACCTCGACCGCCTCGGAGATAGCGCAGCCGAGACTTCCCGTTGTTCCCGGATGCTCAGCCAAAATCTTCTTGCCGACCTCCGTTTCCATTGACGGCGACGGAGTTACCGACGCGCCGTAGGTACGCATGACCTCGCGGCGGAACGGCTTTTGCTCATACGACACTTTAACCATGTAAACCTTGCAGTCAAGACCCAGATACGCGCACGCCATCGAAAGAGCCGTACCCCACTGACCCGCGCCCGTTTCGGTCGTAACGCCCTTTAAGCCCTGCTTTTTGGCGTAGTACGCCTGAGCGATAGCGGAGTTAAGCTTGTGGCTGCCACTCGTGTTGTTACCCTCAAACTTGTAGTAGATTTTCGCCGGAGTGCCGAGTTTCTTTTCGAGACAGTACGCTCTTACCAGCGGCGACGGACGGTACATCTTGTAGAAACCGAGAATTTCCTCGGGAATGTCGAAGTAGGGAGTGGTGTTGTCAAGCTCCTGCTTAACAAGCTCCTCGCAGAACACACCCGCAAGCTCCTCCGGTTTCATCGGCTCGTGCGTGCCGGGGTTTAAAAGCGGCGCGGGCTTGTTTTTCATATCCGCGCGCAGATTGTACCATGCCTTCGGCATTTCCTCTTC
The DNA here is from genome assembly GCA_947623955.1 of uncultured Clostridia bacterium. GTDB lineage: Bacteria > Bacillota > Clostridia > UBA1381 > UBA1381 > Hominilimicola. Next base: position 36,806 of record CANQIP010000011.1, read on the forward strand.
TGTCAGATAAATTTTGTACGGAATTTGTGACATTTTGCATGTCTCCTTTCATTAAAAATTTTTCGGTTTGATTGAGGGCTGAAAAAAGCCCTCAATCCGCATAAAAAGTATGCGAATCAAGGGCGAATATTATCCGCGGTGCCACCTTGTTTTAAGCCTTTTAAGACTCCTCTGCGGGATACCTGCATATCCCCGGCTGCTGACGCGAGCCTGTGCGTCGGCGCATTTAACGCCGCCCCGGCGAATAACACGTTTACGCGTTTTCACAAAAGCGGTCCATATTATTCGGACGGCAGTACGGAACTCGCACCGTAATCCGTTCGCTCAAAAAGCCGTATCCGATTTTTTTCCGCTTTATAGGGTTTGTTTTGATTATATGTATAATATCACACGCGCCGCGCCGTGTCAAGAGTTTTTTGCGCAGATATGCTTTCACCGTCAAAATTCCGCCCCGACGCACTTGACACCTTGACGTTTTTCTTATATAATATTACGATAGTGATTTATACCAAAAAACAAAGGAGCAAAAACGATATGAGACCAATGGGCGTAAACGAAATCCGCGAAAAATTCCTCGGCTTTTTCGAGTCGAAGGGCTGTTTAAGACTTGGCAGCTTTCCGCTTGTGCCGAAGAATGACGCGAGCTTGCTTTTAATAAATTCCGGCATGGCACCGATGAAGATGTGGTTCCAGAACCCCGAAACCGCGCCGCGTCGACGCGTGACCACCTGCCAGAAGTGCATACGCACTGGCGATATTGAAAACGTCGGTAAGACCGCGCGTCACGGCACGTTCTTTGAAATGCTCGGAAATTTCTCGTTCGGCGACTATTTTAAGCGTGAGGCTACCGCGTGGGCGTGGGAGTTTTTCACGAAGGTAATGGAGATCCCCGCCGACAAGCTGTGGGTGTCGATTTACGAGGAGGATGACGAGGCGAGAGATATATGGGTGAACGAGGTCGGCGTTGACGCGTCGCGCATCGTGAAACTCGGCAAGGACGACAATTTCTGGGAGCACGGCACGGGCCCCTGCGGACCGTGCAGTGAAATATACTACGACCGCGGTGAAAAGTACGGCTGCGGCAAGCCGACGTGCGGCGTGGGCTGCGACTGCGACCGCTACATGGAGGTTTGGAACCTCGTGTTCACGCAGTTTGACAAGGACGACGACGGCAATTACAACCCGCTGCCGAACCCCAACATTGACACGGGCATGGGCTTGGAGCGTCTCGCGGTCGTTATGCAGGGCGTTGACAATCTGTTCGAGGTCGATACCGTTCAGGACGTTATAAAGCACATTTCAAAAATCGCGGGCGTTGAGTACAAGACCGATGAAAAGTCGGACGTGTCGCTCCGCGTAATCGCCGACCATATAAGAAGTACGGTAATGATGGTGTCCGACGGCATAATTCCCTCAAACGAGGGACGCGGCTACGTTCTGCGCCGACTTTTGAGACGCGCGGCGCGTCACGGCAAGCTTTTGGGCATAAACGACCAGTTCCTTTACGAGGTCGCGGACACCGTTATAAACTGCTCAAAATCGGCGTACCCCGAATTGGAGGAAAAGCGCGAATATATTAAGAAGATAATCCACAAGGAAGAGGAACGTTTCAGCGCGACAATAGACAACGGCTTGACGGTTCTTTCGCAATACATCGACGAGGCGAAGGCGAATGGCGAGAGCGTGCTGTCGGGCGACGAGGCGTTCAAACTGCATGACACATACGGTTTTCCGCTTGACCTTACCATAGAAATGGCGCAGGAGCAGGGCTTGGAGGTTGACGTTGACGGCTTTAACGCCGCGATGCAGAACCAGAAAGAGACCGCGCGCGCCGCGAGAAAGGACGGTTCTAGCTGGGAAGGCACCGACGCTTATGTATTCGACGGCGCGGAGCCTACCGTATTCACGGGCTACAACACGCTTACCGATACCGCGAAGGTTGTCGGCGTTGTCACAGAGGGTGAGGTCGCGGCGATAATCGAGGAAGGTCAGAAGGGCTACATTGTAGCCGACAAAACGCCGTTCTACGCCGAAATGGGCGGTCAGGTCGGCGACATCGGAAAGGTGCATGGCAAAAACGCCGAGGGCGTTATCACCAACACCACGAAAACGGGCGACGGCTTGTATCTGCATGAGGTAACGGTTGAGAACGGCAGTTTCTCGATTGACGATGAAATCACGCTCGAAGTGGACAAGGTAAACCGTATGGCAATCGCGAGGAACCACAGCGCGACGCACCTTCTGCACAAGGCTTTAAAAGAGGTTCTCGGCACGCACGTGGCGCAGGCGGGTTCTTTGGTAAATCCCGAGCATCTGCGTTTCGACTTCTCGCATTTCGAAGCTATGACTTCGGAGCAGCTTGCGGAAACAGAGAAAAAGGTAAACGACGCCGTTCTTGCCGCGCTCGACATAAACGTGCAAGAGCTGCCGATTGACGAGGCGAAAAAACTCGGCGCGGAGGCGCAGTTCGGCGAGAAGTACGGCGCGGTCGTAAGAGTTGTCTCAATGGGCGATTACAGCATAGAGTTCTGCGGCGGTACGCACCTTACGAACACTGCGCAGTGCGGACTGTTCAAGATTATATCCGAGGGCGGCGTTGCCGCGGGTGTAAGACGTATCGAGGCTGTTACCGGTCAGGGTGTGCTCGATTACATCGCGTCAAAGGACGCGCTCATTTCGAGAACGGCTCAGGCATTAAAGACAAACCTACTGAATGAAATAGACAAAAAAGCCGAAGTTACGGCTGCAGAACTTAAAAACGTTCAGCGTGAAGTCGAGGCGGCGAAGGCAAAGCTGGCTGCCGCAAGCGCGAGCAACATCATGGCGGGCGTAAAGCACGTCGGGGATATAGATATACTCGTGTCGCAGCTTGACGGAACGCCGGTCGGCGAGCTTAAAACGATTGCCGACAAGTTCAAGGAAAACACGGAGTGCGGCGTGATAGTGCTTGCGGCGGAGACCGACGGCAAAATAACGTTCGTTGCTATGGCTACGAAAGCGGCTGTCGCGAAGGGCGTACACGCGGGTAATATTATAAAGAACATCACTGCGATAGCCGGCGGACGCGGCGGCGGCAAGCCCGACATGGCGCAGGGCGGCGGCACACAGGCGAATAAGATCGACGACGCTCTCGCTGCCGTTGACGATATTGTGATAGAACAAACAAAATAAAATATACGGGTAAATTGTATTCACAAACCCCTCCGACGCCTGCGGCGCCACCTCCCCTAGTAGGGGAGGCTTACGTGATATGGCGCTCCGCAAGAGGCTCCCCTACTAGGGGAGCTGTCAGCAAAGCTGACTGAGGGGTTTATTGCGCTAAATTATAATTTATATCACAAAAAGGAGGAAAACTAATGGACTGCTTATTCTGTAAAATTATCGCGGGCGAGATCCCGTCAACGAAGGTCTACGAGGACGACGCGGTACTCGCGTTCCGCGACATCAACCCGCAGGCGCCGGAGCATATCGTCGCCGTGCCGAAAACGCACATCGAGTCGGCGAACGACATAACGGCGCAAAACGTGAAATGCGTCGCCGACGTGTGGGAGCGCATACCGAAAATAGCGGACAAGCTCGGTTTCGGCAAGGACGGCTACCGCGTTATAAACAACTGCGGCGAAAACGGCGGACAGACCGTGCCGCACATACATTTCCACATACTCGGCGGAAAGAAATTCACAGACCTTTAATTTCGGAGGACAGAGATGATAACGAGTAAACAGAGAGCGTACCTGCGCAAAATCGGTCACACGCTCACGCCGATATTTCAGATAGGCAAGGACGGCGTGACGGACGAGGTTTTAACGGGCATTTCACAGGCGTTAAACAAGCGTGAAATAGTGAAGGTGAGCATACTTGAAACGGCTCTTCTTGACACGCGTGAAACGTGCGATTACGTTGCGGAAAAGCTCGGTGCGGAGCCGGTGCAGGCGATAGGTGGCAAATTCATACTCTACCGCCGATCCGATGAGGAAAAATACAGAAAAACGGAGTTGCCGAAAAGATGAACATAGGAATATTCGGCGGTACGTTCAGCCCCATTCACAGCGCGCACCTCATAATCGCGGAAACGGCGCGTGAGCAGTACAATCTTGACCGCGTGATTTTTATGACAAGCGGCGACCCGCCCCATAAAACGGCGGGAGTTGATGCGCGCAGACGCTTTCAAATGACGCGTCTTGCGATAGAGGGCAACGACCGTTTCACCGACGACGATTACGAGATAAAAAGCGGCGGCAAATCGTACACGGTTCACACGCTCGAATACATGAAAAAACAATACCCGAACGACAAGCTGTTCTTCATAATCGGCGAGGACTCGCTCGGCGACCTCGGCAGATGGTACGAGCCGGAAAAAATAATCTCGATGGCGTCGCTTATAGTTTTCCCGCGCGTGTCGCAGGAGTCGCTAAACGAAAAAATAACCGCCGCAAAGGAAAAATTCAGCGGTGAAATACTGCCCGTCCGTGCGCCCGTTATCGGACTTTCCTCGACATATATAAGAGAAAGAATATCACGCGGCGAAACGGTGAGATACATGATACCCGACAAGGTGGGCGAATATATAAAGGAGCATAACCTGTATGCTGACGGAGATTAAGGAAAAGCTAAAGAAAACGCTGCCCGAAAAGCGTTACATTCACTCTCTCGGCGTTGCCGACGAGGCAAAGCGTTTAGCCGAAGTGTACGGCTGCGACGCGGACAAGGCGTACCTCGCCGGACTTCTGCACGACTGCGCGAAGGGAATACCGACCGACAGACAGATCGCGGAGTGCGACAGGCGCGGCGTGTGCCTTGACGAGTGGACGAGAATGTGTCCGCCCGTTGTACATTCGTTTCTCGGAGAGCAAATCGCAAGGGACGAGTACGGCGTTACGGACGGCGAGATTTTGAAGGCGATACGTCTCCACACAGTCGGCGGAAAGGGTATGACGCTTTTGGACAAAATAATATACCTCGCCGACCTCACGGAGAAAAACCGCGATTTCCCGGGCGTGGAGGAATTACGTAAAGCGTCGGACAAGGGAATAGACGAGGCGATAAAGCTAAGCATAAAGCGTCAGACACAGTTTAATATGGCGAAAGACGCGGTAATACACCCCGCCATGCTTTATCTGTGGAACGACATAATTTTAAGTGGGGACACTAAAACAGAGGGACACTAAAATAAATTTATATATACGGAAAGGGGACACTAAAATGAACAAGACGGAAATCGTAAAAAAAGCCCTTGAGGACAAGAAGGCGTCAAACATTGAAATTCTCGACGTGTCGGAGAGAACGTCCTTGGGCGACTACTTCATAATCGCCTCGTGTCAGTCGGGCGTGCAGGTTCGCGCGTGCGTTGACGAGGTCGAGGAGAAAATGGACGAGGCGGGCTACAAGCTGCACCACAAGGAAGGCTACCGCGGCGGCTCGTGGATACTCATGGACTACGGCGACGTTATCGTACACGTAATGCAGCAGGAAATACGCGAGTTCTATTCCATAGAGCGTCTGTGGGATAATGTGGGCGAGGTACGCGCGGAGGACAACGAATAACGCACAAAATCTTTCTTAAAGGAGTTTTTATACAAATGGATAACTACAATTTCAAGGTCATAGAGAAAAAGTGGCAGGACAGATGGGAGGAAGCGGGCGCGTTTCACGCGGAAACGAACAGCAAAAAGCCCAAGTACTTCACGATGATAGAGTTCCCGTACCCGTCGGGCGCGGGTCTGCACGTCGGACACCCGAGAAGCTACACCGCGCTTGACATAATCGCGAGAAAACGCCGTATGGAGGGCTACAACGTGCTTTACCCCATAGGCTGGGACGCGTTCGGCTTGCCGACGGAAAACTTCGCGATAAAGAACAAGGTTCACCCGAAAATCATAACCGAGAAGAATATCGCGAATTTTACGCGTCAGCTTAAAATGCTCGGCTTTTCGTTCGACTGGTCGCGCGAGGTAAACACGACCGACCCCGCGTATTACAAGTGGACGCAGTGGATTTTCATGCAGCTTTTCAAGCACGGTCTCGCGTACAAGCAGGAAATGCCGATAAACTGGTGTACAAGCTGCAAGGTCGGACTCAGTAACGAGGAGGTCGTAAACGGCGTATGCGAACGCTGCGGCGGCGAGGTCGTGCAGCGCAGAAAGAGTCAGTGGATGCTCAAAATTACCGAGTACGCGCAGCGCCTTATTGACGACCTTGACGATGTGGATTATCTCGAAAAAATCAAGATACAGCAGAAAAACTGGATAGGCAGGAGCGAGGGCGCGGAGGTCAAATTCAAGCTCTCAACGGGCGACGAAATGGTCGTTTACACGACCCGCGCGGACACGCTTTTCGGCGCGACGTACACCGTTATGTCGCCGGAGCATCCGCTTATCGAAAAGATGAAGGACGCCATAACCAACTATGACGAGGTTGAGGCGTACAAAGCCGAGGCTGCCAAAAAAAGCGAGTTCGAGAGAACGGAGCTTGCGAAGGAAAAAACGGGCGTAAAGCTTGAAGGCATTTACGCGGTAAACCCCGCGAACGGCGAAAAGCTGCCCGTATTTATTTCCGACTACGTGCTCGTAACGTACGGCACGGGCGCGATCATGGCGGTTCCGGCTCACGACAGCCGCGACTGGGATTTCGCGAAGAAGTTTAATTTGCCTATAATCGAGGTCGTAGCGGGCGGCGAGGACGTTCAAAAAGAAGCGTACACCGACGTATACAAGGGCAAAATGGTCAATTCGGGATTTCTCACGGGTATGACCGTAAAAGAGGCAATTCCCGCCATGATAGACTGGCTCGAAAAGGAAGGATTGGGCAAACGCAAGGTAAACTATAAGCTGCGCGACTGGGTATTCTCCCGTCAGCGTTACTGGGGCGAGCCTATTCCACTCGTACACTGCGACAAGTGCGGCTGGGTCGCGATACCCGAGAGCGAATTGCCGCTTGAACTTCCCGAGCTTGACGTGTTTGAGCCGGGCGAGAACGGCGAAAGCCCGCTTGCGAAGGCTTACGACTGGATCAACACGACATGCCCGTGCTGCGGCGGGCCGGCGCAGAGAGAAACCGACACAATGCCGCAGTGGGCGGGTTCAAGCTGGTACTTCCTGCGCTACACCGACCCGCACAACAACGAGGCGCTCGCGTCTAAGGAGGCGCTCGAATATTGGACGCCGGTAGACTGGTACAACGGCGGCATGGAGCATACGACGCTCCACCTGCTCTACTCGCGTTTCTGGCACAAATTCCTTTACGACATCGGCGTTGTGCCGACGAAAGAGCCGTACATGAAACGCACGTCGCACGGTATGATTTTGGGCGAGAACAACGAGAAAATGTCAAAGTCACGCGGCAACGTCGTAAACCCCGACGAGGTCGTTGACGAGTTCGGCGCGGACGCGTTCAGAACGTACGAGATGTTTATAGGCGCGTTTGACCAGTCAACGCCGTGGTCGCAGCAGGGCTTAAAGGGCTGCTACAAATTTCTCGAAAGAGTGTGGAATTTGCAGTCGATAGTGACCGACGAGGAAGGCTACAGCAAAGACCTTGAAAAAGCTGTTCACAAGACGATTAAGAAGGTGGGCGAGGACTTCGAGAGAATGAAGTTCAACACCGCCATAGCAGCGATGATGAGCCTTGTAAACGAGTTTACGAAGAAAGGCTCGGTAACAAAGGGCGAGTACATGACGCTTATAACGCTGCTTAACCCCGTCGCTCCGCACATCACGGAGGAATTGTGGGAGAAGTACGGCGGCGAAGGACTGCTGTCGCTCCACCCGTGGCTCACTTACGACGAGAGTAAGACGGTTGACGACGAGATAGAAATAGTCGTTCAGATAAACGGTAAAATCCGCGACAAGCTGACAATTCCCGCCGGACTTGACCGCGAGGGTACGCAGGACGCGGCTATGGGTACGGATAAGATCAAGGCGCTTATCGAGGGTAAAAATGTCGTCAAGGTTATTGCCGTACCGGGTAAGCTTGTGAATATTGTGGTGAAGTGATGTGGCGCGGTGAAGTGCGGATTGCGGCGATAAATTAAACCCCTCCGTCATTGCTCCGCAATGCCACCTCCCCTAATAGGGGAGGCTCACAATGTGCGCCGCTTACCGTATGGCTCCCCTACTAGGGGAGCTGTCACACGTAGTGTGACTGAGGGGTTTTACTGCGAAATCTTCCTTTGCTGCGGTACACGCATCAACTCTCAAAGAAACGAGGTACTTACATGAAAAAGATACTGTTATACGGCGACTCAAACACATGGGGTCACAACCCCGTCGATTTCAGCCAACTTGCAGCGACGTGGGCGACAACGGTGCGTTCCCTTTTACCCGACTGCGACATCGAAATCGACGGCGAATGCGGACGCGCGACTCTTGTCGGCGAAGGACCGAAACACGGCATAGCCTGTTTCCGCGAACGGTATTTCGCAAAAAAACATGACTTCGACCTCATAGTAATCATGCTCGGCACAAACGATGTGCTTAAAGAAATCGACTACACGCCCGAGAGAACCGCCGAGGCGTTACGGCAGTATATACGCGAAACACGCGTCGTATACGGCGGCAAAACGCCGCAATTTCTAATCATATCGCCGATACTCATAAAGGACAACGTGATGAAACACCCCGTATTTACAGAGCTTTACACGCATGAGTCGGTGGAAAAATCAGCGCGTTTCGCGGACGCGATAGAGAAAATGACGAAGGACGAGAATGTTCACTTCATGAACGCCGCGCTTTACGCCGAGGCGTCCGACATTGACGGAGTGCATATGGAAACTTCGGAGCATGAAAAGCTCGGCGCGGCAGCGGCGGCGAAGATAAAGGAAATACTGGGCATATGATACGAATATCGGGCATACGTCTCGAACTTGATGAAAAGGAAAGCGACCTCACGGAAAAGGTAAGGCGCAAGTATAATCTCAAAAACATACGCGGCGCGGTCATATCGAAAAAGTCTGTCGACGCGCGGAAAAAGAGCGATATACATTACGTGTACGCCGTTGATTTGTACGCCGACAACGAGGAAGAAACGGCAAAAAACCACGCCGAGGTACGCGTTATGGAAGAAAAGCCGTACGTATTTCCGTGTGTGGTGAAAACCGAAAAGCCGATAGTCATAGTCGGCGCGGGGCCAGCCGGACTTATGTGCGCGTTGACGCTCGCGCAAAACGGCGGGAATGTGATACTTCTCGAACGCGGCAAACGCGTTGAGGAACGCGTGAAGGACGTTGAGACGTTCCGCGAAAAGGGCGTGCTCGACGTAAATTCCAACGTGCAGTTCGGCGAGGGCGGCGCGGGTACGTTTTCCGACGGCAAGCTTACCACGGGCATAAATGACTTCCGCACGCGGCGTGTGCTGGATGAATTTCACGCCCACGGTGCGCCCGAGGAAATACTGTATTACGCAAAGCCACATATCGGCACGGACAACCTATGCGAAATGGTAAAAAATATCCGCGAGGATATTATACAAATGGGCGGTGACGTGCGGTTTTCGTCGTCACTCACGGGGATACGCCTTACCGAGGACGATGCGGTATGCGCCGCGAGGGTGAACGATGAATATGAGATAGAAACGGATAACATCGTGCTCGCGGCGGGTCACAGCGCGCGCGACACGTTTGAAATGCTTAAAGCTCTCGGCGTGCCGATGAAACAGAAAAGCTTTTCCGTAGGCGCGAGAATAGAACACAGACAGCGCGATATAAATTACACGCAGTACGGCGCGGACTACGAAACATTACCGGCGGCTGACTACAAGCTGTCGGCTCAGCTTGAAAACGGCAGGGGAGTGTACACGTTCTGTATGTGTCCGGGCGGCGAGGTCATAGCGTCCGCGTCGGAGGAGGGCGGCGTCGTCACGAACGGTATGAGCCGTTTTGCGCGCGACGGCGAGAACGCGAACAGCGCGCTTTTGGTGAGCGTAACGCCCGACGACTTTAAATCGGACGACCCGCTTGCGGGTATGTATTTCCAACGTGAGATAGAGAGAAAGGCGTACACCATAGCGGGCGGCGGATACAAAGCGATAGCCGAGCGTGTGGGCAGCTTTCTGGGGCGCGGCAAAAGCCGTGACGAGGTAACGCCCACGTACCGCCCCGACGTGACGTGGACAAGCCTTGACAGCGTGCTGCCGAATTTCGTCACAAATTCCATGCGAGAGGCTATAATGCTGTTTGACAGAAAACTCCACGGTTTTGCCGACGGCGGCGCGGTACTGACCGCACCGGAAACACGCTCGTCGTCACCGGTGAGGATTTTAAGAGACGACGAAACGCTCCAATCGGAAATTAAGGGTTTGTACCCGTGCGGCGAAGGCGCGGGCTACGCCGGAGGAATAATGAGCGCGGCGGTAGATGGCATAAGAGTTGCCGAAACTTTGGCGAAAAACAACGCCGCATCGTGTGAAACAAAATCAAAAGAGAAATAAAAAAAATCTGTTTCGGTTTGAAACAGATTTTTTGATGGAGCGGAAGACGAGATTCGAACTCGCGACGTTCACCTTGGCAAGGTGACGCTCTACCACTGAGCCACTCCCGCATAGCTTGTAAATGTATTTTAGCACAAAGAAATATAAATGTCAACCCCTTTTTTGTCAAAAAATATACCGTTTCCGTATTGCTAAAACCGTAAAAATATGATAAAATTACTATATGTTGTGTACGCGTATACGCGCGTACCGAAATACGTCAAAATGAAGGGACGGTAATAATGGTTAAGCTGTACGTAGTCCGCCACGGCGAGACAAATTCAAATGTGAGACACACGTGTATAGGGCATAAGGACGTGCCTCTTAACGAAACGGGCAGGGCGCAGGCGGAAAGACTCGCGGAAAAGCTCCGAGACGTGCCGCTCGATGCGATATATTCAAGCCCATTAAGCCGCGCGGTTGACACCGCGTCTCCGACGGCGAAGATGAAAGGGCTTAGCATCACGACGGTTGACGACCTTATCGAGCGCGACTTCGGCGACTGGGACGATATGACGTACGAGGAAATCGAGCAAAAAGACCCCGAATTGTACGCGGAGTGGCGCAGCGACAGGCAGGGTACGGCTTTTAAGATACCGCACGGCGAAAGCTCCGACGAGGTACATAAACGCGTCGGCGACGCTGTAAACAGGATTATAGCCGAAAACGACGGCAAGAGCGTACTCATAGTAACGCACCTCGGCGCGGCGCGGCACATTCTATCGAACGTGCTCAACCTCACAGCCGAGCAAAGCTGGCGGTTCACGCTGTACAACGCCACGGTGGCGTGTCTTGAAATCGACGAAAAAAGCAGAGTGCTTACAAAGCTTAATTTATAAAAGGAGTAGTTTGACATATGGAACAGGTAAGAAGAATTTACGTTGAAAAAAAGGACGGTTTTGACGTTGAGGCAAAGGGCATTTTCGAGGATTTGCGCGAAAACCTCGAAATGACGGGGCTTACAAACGTGCGACTTATAAACCGCTACGACGTCGAGGGCATAACGGACGACGAGTACGCCGCCGCCCGCGGACTGATTTTTTCCGAGCCGCCCGTGGACGACGCGTATGACGAGGTAATTCCCATTGAAAGCGGAAAGGTTTTCGCGGTCGAGTATCTTCCCGGACAGTTCGACCAGCGCGCCGCGTCGGCGGAGGAATGTATTTCCATCCTTACGCAGAAGGAGCGTCCGCGAGTACGCAGCGCGAAGGTGTACGTGCTCGAAGGCGACGTTTCCGACGAGGACGTTGAGCGCGTAAAAAAGTACGTTATTAACCCTGTTGAAGCGCGTGAAGCGAGTCTGGACAAGCCCGCGTCGCTCGACATGGAGCATATCGTTCCCGACGATGTAGCCGTGGTTGACGGCTTTATCGGCATGGACGAGACGGCTATGAACGAGTTTTTGACCAAAATGGGCTTTGCGATGGATTTGGACGATTTGAAGTTCTGCCAAAACTATTTCAAAAACACCGAACACCGCGACCCGACCGTTACGGAGCTGCGCATGATTGACACGTACTGGTCGGATCACTGCCGTCACACCACATTTTCAACGCGCATAAACAACGTCACGATAGGAGGCGGCAAATACGCAGACATTATCCGCGATTCCTACGAGGAATATAAGCGCGCAAAGGCTGAACTGTACGCGCCCGACAGAGACATATGTCTTATGAACATGGCGACAATTATCGTTAAGCAGCTTAAAAAGCGCGGACTTTTAAAGGAAATTGACGAGTCCGAGGAAATCAACGCCTGCTCCATAGTCGTACCCGTTGACGTGGACGGCGTTGACGAGGACTGGCTTATCATGTTCAAGAACGAAACGCACAACCACCC
>CANQIP010000012.1 GCA_947623955.1 uncultured Clostridia bacterium
AGCAGCTCCGCCATCTGTTTAAAACTGTCCATGTATCTTTTCCTTTCATTTTCGTAATCTATACATACTCCATTATATTATACCTAATTTTCCCTGTAATATCAATACCCTTTTCATGTTTTTTTCGGGAATGTGAGGGAAGTGGGATTTATATGTAAAAACCCCTCCGACGCCTTCGGCGCCACCTCCCCTAGTAGGGGAGACTCACGATATGTACCGCTTGCCGTATGGCTCCCCTATTAGGGGAGCTGTCACACGTAGTGTGACTGAGGGGTTTATGCGGGCAGATAGTATCCGCCCCTATGCTTTTCATTGATTTTTTACGGTGGGTATGGTATAATCTTTCCGTAATCAAAGGAGTATTTATGAAGGAGAATGAAATGAAATTAAAAAAATTGCCGTATGATTTCACGGTATGTCAGGCAGCGAGTGCGGAGGATATTGATTTAAACAATGAGTTCTGTTTTGCCGCCAAAACGGACGAAGAAATGTCTCTCGTCTGTAAAACGGCTGACGCTCCCGCAAATACGACCGCACGTGACGACGGTTGGAAAGGATTTCGTATTCAGGGGGTTCTTGACTTTTCTCTTATCGGGATATTGTCGAAAATATCAAACATTCTCGCGGAAAACGGAATTGCCGTGTTTGCGGTGTCCAGCTTTAATACGGATTATATTTTTGTAAAAGCGGGTAATTTTGACAAAGCCATGGACGCGCTTGCGGACGCGGGCTATACGGTGGAATGAATTGGGAATTGACACATTAAACCCCTCAGTCAGCTACGCTGACAGCTCCCCTAGTAGGGGAGCCTCTCGAAGAGCGGCGCATATCGCAAGCCTCCCCTACTAGGGGAGGTGGCGCCATAGGCGTCGGAGGGGTTTTACACCTCTAAATCATAATTTACTGAACAGATAAAAATAAATATCACAATCAAGAGCAACAAGTCTGTTGCTCCTGATAAGAATTTTAATTTTAACTATTGTATTTTTGCTGACACTTACGCAAAAAGTAATTTCCTATATCACCCAATCCCATGTGCCGTCGGTGGGGTTGCCGTTTGTGAATTCGAGTTGGGGGCTGCGGACGCTGACGCGCATACCCTCGCTGACGGAGTTCACGATAAACGCGTTGCCGCCGATCGTCGCACCGCTGCCGATAACCGTTTCGCCGCCGAGAATTGTCGTGCCCGAATAAATCGTCACGTTGTCGCCAATCGTCGGGTGGCGCTTTACGCCTTTAAGCTGCTGACCCTTGCGCGTCGAGAGCGCGCCGAGCGTCACGCCCTGGTAAATCTTCACGTTATCGCCTATCTCGGTCGTTTCGCCTATCACTATGCCCGTGCCGTGGTCGATGAAGAAATATTTGCCTATCTTCGCGCCCGGGTGAATGTCGATACCCGTTTGGCTGTGTGCGTACTCGGTCATTATGCGCGGTATCATCGGAACTTTAAGCTCCCATAATTCGTGAGCTATGCGGTAAACCGTTATCGCGAAAAGCCCCGGGTACGAGAAAATAATCTCGTCCGTGCTGTATGCGGCGGGGTCGCCGTCGTACGCGGCGCGAACGTCGGTCTGCAGATACTCGCGAATTTTCGTGAGACGCTCGAGGAATTTATGGACGATCTCTTCCGCCTCCATATTTATCGCGGACTTTTTGCACTCGCTGCACATCTCTATGTTACCGAGAGCCTTCGCGACCTGCTTTTTTAAATTGTACTGTATAAACTCCAGACGCTCGCCGACAAGAAATTTTATGTACTCGCTCCGCGCCCTGTTCTCGTCAAAAAAGCCGGGGAAAAGGAGCTTGCGTATTTCCTCCACGACCTCGATAAGCGTGTCCTTGGCAAGCATATTTTCCGCGTCAATGCGGTTTGTCGTACCGTCGCTTGAATAGCTTGCGACTATGTCGTCCACAAGCTTTTCCGTTTTTTCGTTCATCGCGCTCACTTCCTTACAAACATATCGTTACATACTATGCTATTATTATAATAAACATTAAATAAAAGGTCAATAGTTTTTTATATACAAACAGCCGCCCCGTTTGCAGGGGCGGCGTGTGTGTTTTTATTATTCGGTCGGCGCGGGGGTCGCCGCGGCAACTGCCGCGTCAACAAGCTTTTCAATCACGTCGTCGTTTTCCGTGACGGTGACATTGTACTCCGTAACCCACTTTTCAAGCTGCTCCTCGAAAAGTCCGTTCTCGGCTGCTTGGTCGATTGTGTCCTCGACGCTTGCGTACGCCTCTTCAAAGTACTCCGGCGACTCTTCAAGGTCGAGACGCTGTATTACGTGGTAGCCGTAGCTCGTCTTTACGAGCGTGAACTCGCCCGGCTGAATCGACTTCGTGCCGTCCTCAAACTCCTGTACCATTGTGCCGTCGGTGAACACGTAGCCGTCGGGATTACTTTCCATACCGGGATCCTCGCCGTACTCCTTTACGAGCTCGTCAAAGTTCTCGCCCGCCTTTGCCTTCGCGAGTACCTCTTCGGCTTTTGCCTTTGCCGCCGCGTCGTCGGTGTCGTCGTCAATGGATATAAGCACGTGCTTTGCGCGCAGGTAGTGGTTCTTGAAATAGTCGCGCTTTTCGTCGTCGGTAAGTTCGCCCATATCGAGTTTAGCCTTTAACGCGTCGGTGTAATAACCCATTCCCACCATAGTATCAATATCCGCCTCGGTAAGACCGTTCTTTTCAAGGAACGACTCGTACTTGTCGCCGTAGCTTTCCTTTACCTGATTTTTGTCGTCCTCCATGTTCTTCTGCGCCTCGTCGTCAAGCTCTATTCCCATAGCCTTCGCGACCGCGATGCGCTTAAAGCCCATTTCACATTCCTCGAGCGCCCTGTCCTTCGCTCTCGCGGTGTCGTTCATCTGACCGTTATACAAATTGAAAAACAGCGTGAATATGCCGCCGCTCACGCTCTCCGTGCCGACCGTCATTACAACGTTGTCCGTCGGTATTGTCTGCTCCGTCTTTTGTTCACCGCCGCCGTTATTCGCTCCGCAGCCCGTTAAAATAAGCGCTCCCGCAATCACAGCCGCAGCCGTTTTCGTAAATTTCATTTCCATTTCTCCTTATCTTTATTTTTTATATGGGTATTATACACTACTTTTCCGCATTTTGCAATTCTTTTATCGCAGTTAATAATTTGTTTACAATATTCAAAATCTGCTTATGCTCGCCTTTGAGCGCGTAACCTATCACGGGGCTGTCGCCGGAGTAGAGCTTTATGCGTCCCTTAAACATGCCGTCAAGCCCCATTACAAGCTGCGCGTCCACGTACTCGGGCGCGAATTTCAGCATTACGGAGTCGGCTGTCTGGTTTATCTCGTACACGCCGCACTCCTTCGCCGGTATTTTAAGCGACGCGACCGCGATAATGTTCATCACCGGCACGGGTATGTCGCCGAAACGGTCGACAAGCTCGTCCTCGATCTCGTAGCGGTCGTCCTCGCTCTCTATCGCGGCAATTTTTTTGTACATTTCTATTCTCTGGTTGTGGTTCGTTATATATTCCTCGGGAAGGTACGCGCTTACGCTCACGTCGACCGATACGTCGCGCTTTTCCTCGGTCTTTACGCCGCGCGCCTCGTCCACGCTCTCCTTTAAAATACGGCAGTACATGTCGTAGCCGACCGCGTCCATGTGACCGTGCTGCTCCGCGCCCAGAATGTTGCCCGCGCCGCGTATTTCAAGATCGCGCATCGCTATCTTAAAGCCCGAGCCGAACTCCGTAAACTCCTTTACGGCACGCAGTCGCTTTGACGCGACCTCGGAAAGTATTATGTCACGGCGGTACGTGAAGTACGCGTACGCGGCGCGGTTAGAGCGTCCGACTCGTCCGCGGAGCTGATAAAGCTGAGCGAGACCCATTTTATCGGCGTTTTCTATTATGATCGTGTTCGCGTTCGGTATGTCGAGACCCGTCTCTATAATCGTCGTGCAGACAAGCACGTCCGTTTTGCCGTTTACCATGTCGTACATTATATCTTCGAGACTGTCCTCCTTCATCTTGCCGTGCGCGACGGCTACCTTTATGTCGGGGAACTGCTCCTGTATCCACTCGGCGCGGCGATGTATGCCCTGTACGCGGTTGTAGAGATAAAACACCTGTCCGCCGCGTGAAAGCTCGTTGCGTATCGCGTCCGTTATTACGGCGGGGTTGTCTTCGAGGACGTACGTCTGTACGGGGTAACGGTTCTCGGGCGGCTCGGTGAGTACGCTCATGTCGCGTACGCCCGTCATCGCCATGTGGAGCGTACGCGGTATCGGCGTGGCTGTCATGGTGAGGACGTCGATATTCTTTTTAAGCTCCTTTAATCGCTCCTTATGCTCGACGCCGAAACGCTGTTCCTCATCTATTATTAAAAGTCCCAAATCCTTAAATTCCAAATCCTTAGACAGTATGCGGTGTGTGCCGATTATAATGTCTATCTCGCCCGTTTTGAGCTGCTTTAATATGCGCTTTTGCTCCGCTTGTGTGCGGAAACGTGACAGCATCTCGACCTTTATCGGGAAGTTTTCCATGCGCTTTAAAAACGTTTCGTAGTGCTGCATCGCGAGTATTGTCGTCGGGCAAAGGTATGCCGCCTGTTTCGAGTCGCTGACGGCTTTAAACGCGGCGCGCAGCGCGACCTCGGTCTTGCCGAAACCAACATCGCCGCACAGAAGTCTGTCCATCGGCTTTGTGCTTTCCATGTCGGATTTTACCTCTTCAATCGAACGGAGCTGATCCTCCGTCTCGGTGTACTCGAAGGTGTCCTCAAAGTCGCGCTGCCACGGCGTGTCCGCGCTGAACGCGAACCCTCTCGCCCTTTCACGCTCGGCGTAGAGCGCGACAAGCTTTTTAGCAAGCTCCGCAGTCGATTGCTTTACGCGCTGTTTTGTCCTGTTCCAGTCGCTGCCGCCAAGACGGCTCAAAGTGAGGTGCTTGCCCTCGCTGCCGACGTACTTGTAAAGCATATTTAGCTGGTCTATCGGTATATATAAAATGTCCGTACCCTTGTACTGTATTTTAAGGTAGTCCTTCGTCACGCCGCCGACCGTTATCCTCTGTGTGCCGACGTATTTGCCTATGCCGTGGGTGCGGTGTACAACGTAGTCGCCCGCGCTTATGTCGGTGTAGTTCTTTATGCGGTTCGTGTTGTCAGCCTTGCGGCGCGTGCGGCTCTTTTTCGTTTCGAAGATTTCGCGGTCGCTTACAAGCACGAATTTAAGCTCGGGATACTCAAACCCCTTGCTCATATCGCCGCGCATTATGACGGTGTCGCCTCGGTAAAATTTCACGTCGGAGCTTTTTTCGTACGCGAATTTGGCGCGTATGCCCCTGTCCTTCAAAACGCCCGCGAGGTTCTCGCCGCGTCCGCGCGACGCCGCGAGGATCACGACGGTGTAGTTCTGCTCCTGCCACTTTTTGAGGTCGTCGTAGAGGTATTCTATTTTACCGTGGAACGAGACGGTCGTTTTCGTCACGAACGTTTCGAGACGCTTATATTTAAAGTCGCACGACGAGTGCGACAGCGCGTCGAGCGCGACGAGACGTCTTTCGGATAATTCCTTCACAATATCCCTGTACGGGCGGCAGAACGCGTCCTTTGCCGAGGACAAAATGTTCTTGTCTTTAAGGTCTGTTACGCGCTCCGCCATGTCGCGCTCAAAGCTTACGCCGCGCTCGCATATGCGCTTGGGGTCGATTATAAACACGAGATCGTCGGGCGTAAAGTAGTCCGCGACGGACGGTATTTTATCGTACACGAGCGACACGTACTTGTCGAGCGACGGAAAGTAGCGCGTTTCGTTAAGGCTCTCGATGTCGGCGTTCGTCGTTTCGATAAAAACGGTCTCGTCGCTCTTTTTGCGTTTCACGCTTTTTACGCGTTTTTCAAGCTCCAAAATAAGCGCGGCGCGCTTTTCGTCGGTCAGCGTTATCTCTCCCACCGGCGACACCGCCGCGCTGCTTACCTTGTCGAGCGAACGCTGCGTGTACACGTCAAACTCCCTGACGGAGTCGGTTTCGTCGTCGAAAAATTCCACGCGGTACGGGTTGTCGCAGCCGGGCGGGAACACGTCGAGTATACCGCCGCGCACCGCGAACTGACCCACGCCCTCGACCGCGTCCTCGCGCGTGTAGCCCATTATAACAAGACGCTCCGAAAGAGCGTCCAAATCAAATCGCTTTCCCACCTCGAACGTCACGCAGAGGTCTTTAAATTCCTCTTTATCAGCCGTAAACTGCAATACCGCGTCAAGGCTCGTCACAACGACGTGACCCTTGCCTGAAATAAGTCTGCGCAGCACGCTTATACGTGCGTGTTCGTTTTGTCTGCCGGACGTTTCGATATTGTAGAACACGTATTCCTTCGACGGGAAGTACAGCACGCTGTCGGTGTAAAGCTGAAGGTCGGAATACATTTTCCGCGCCTCGGCGTCGGTGTAGCAAATTACGAGCGCGGAAACACCGAGATCCCCCGCGAGGGAACAGATTAGCTGTCCCTGCGCCGACTCCGTTATGCCCGCGACCGATACCGCGCCTTCGTCGATATTCTCTTTTAACCCCGTGTAGGGCTTGTAGTCTGATAAAATGTCGGAAAATTTCATGTTATTTACCGTTAAATTTGTTCATCGCGCTTTCCGCGCCATTTTTGATGATTTCCTCAACCGCGCCGCACGCCCTTATTATAGCGTCCTCCATTACGGGTATCTCGTCCTTCGCGAAACGTCCCAGAACGTAATCGGCAAGGTCGCCGCCCTCTCGTTTCGGCGCGCCCACGCCCATTTTGACGCGCGGAAACTCGTCGCTGCCGAGCAGGTAGATTATGGATTTAAGTCCGTTGTGACCGCCCGCGCTGCCCTTTGCGCGCACTCTTATTCTGCCCGTTTCGAGAGAAATATCGTCGTTTATCACTATTATACGCTCCGGCGGCACTTTGTAAAACCGCGCCAGTTCCGCGACGCTCTCGCCGCTTAAATTCATGTACGTCTGCGGCTTTACGAGGTATACCTTCTCGCCCGCGATGACGCCCTCGCCGTACACGGATTTGAATTTCAGCTTTTTAATTTTTATGTTGTGCTTGTCGGCGATGTAGTCTATCGTGTGAAAGCCGATGTTGTGGCGCGTCATGTCGTATTGCGCGCCCGGATTGCCGAGACCGACTATGATATACATTCGCGATGTTTCCTCCTTGTAGGTTTGTTGGATTGTTATTTGGGGTATAAAACCCCTCCGACGCCTTCGGCGCCACCTCCCCTAGTAGGGGAGGCATACAGTGAGGCTCCCCTATTAGGGGAGCTGTCACGCGGAGCGTGACTGAGGGGTTTTTACGGGCGACCGCAAGGGTCGCCCCTACGATACCGTTGACATCGGGTTGTCGTGGACGGGCGACCGCGAGGATCGCCCCTACGTATGACCCCCTCTATGAGGGGGTCTAAACTTGCTTGCAAGTTTAGGGGGGTGGTGTGGAATGTTGTCAATAACACCCCCCAAAACTCACACGTGAGTTTTGACCCCCCCCTCGGAGAGGGGGTCTTTCACTCTTACTCCCCGCGTTTATCTTTCCATGTGTTTTTATTCACCTGACGTTCTCTTGCTATTGCGAGGGCGTTATCGGGGATGTCGTCGGTAATCGTCGAGCCCGCCGCGATATACGCGCCGTCACCGACGCTGACGGGCGAAACGAGGTTGGTATTGCAGCCGATAAAGCAGTCGTCGCCTATCGTCGTGCGGAATTTCTTTTTGCCGTCATAGTTACAGGTAACAGTGCCGCAGCCGAAGTTTACGCGCTCGCCCACGTCGCTGTCGCCGATGTAGGTGAGGTGTGATATTTTCGTGCCGTCGCCTATGGCCGAGTTCTTGACCTCGACAAAATCGCCGACCTTCACGTTGTCGCCGACGACGCAGTTCGGGCGCACGTACGCGAACGGGCCTACGTTTGTGTTTCTGCCTATTTTGGAATTTAAAATCACGGAGCTTAAAATATGCGCTCCGTCGCATATCTCGGAACTGTCAACGGTCGTCGTGCCGCCTATGTAGCAGTCCTCCCCTATCACCGTGCCGCTTTTTATCGTAACACAGCCGTCTATCTCGGTATCAGCGCCTATCGTTACGCCGTCCTCGATACAAACGCTGTCAATGTCGCGTATCGTTACGCCCTCGCGCATATGCTTTTCGTTTATTCGGCGGCGCATTATTTTTTCAGCCTCGTAAAGCTGCACTCTGTCGTTTATGCCGCGTATCTCGTCGTTATCGGATATGGCGTACCCGCCGACCTTTTCGCCCGCGGCAAGGAGAATTTCGAGTGTGTCGGTGAGGTAATACTCGCCCTGCGCGTTGTTCGGCGTGAGCTTTGTGAGCGCGTACGCGAGCGACTGCGCGTCAAACACGTACATGCCGGAGTTTACCTCGTTTATCTTCTTTTCCTCGTCTGTCGCATCCTTCTGCTCAACGATTTTTTTAACGCCTCCGTCCGCGCCGCGCACTATTCTGCCGTAACCGGTCGCGTCGGGGAGTATGGCGGTTATGACGGTTGCCTTGTTGCCGCTTGTTCTGTGATACTCCACCGCGTCCTTTATCGCACCGGCTGTCACAAGCGGAGTGTCGCCGTTTAAAATCACTATCTCACCGTCCGCGCTTTTTATAAAATCCATCGCCTGCATTACGGCGTGACCCGTGCCCTTCTGCTCCGCCTGCAGCGCGTATTCGCACGCGCCGCCGAGCGTTTCCTTTACCATATCCGCGCAGTGTCCGACAACGGCGCACACCTTGTCCGCGCCCGCCGCCTTCGACGCGTCTATGACCCACATCGTAAGCGGCTTGCCGCATACCGTGTGTATTACCTTCGGGCGGCTCGATTTCATTCTCGTACCCATGCCCGCCGCCAAAATCAGTGTTGAAAAGCTCATGTTTATCCTCCTTACAGTACCATGTTCCTTACTATTTCCGTATCCTTTTGTATCTGCTTTACAAGCTCGTCCGCGCCCGCAAATTTAATATCGCCGCGCAGACGCTTGGCGAAACTGACGCGTATGTATTCGCCGTAGATGTTTTCGTCAAAGTCGAGTATGTGGCTCTCTATCGTGACCTTGCGCGCGCCGAAGGTCGGGTTTTTGCCGACGTTTATGACGCATTTTAAGCGTTTGCCGTGCACGTATGTAATACCGGCGTACACGCCCTCCTTCGGAAGAGCCATGTGCTTGTCGTAAGCGACGTTCGCGGTCGGAAAGCCCATTTTTGTGCCGTTCTGCAAGCCCTTTACGACTATGCCCTCGACGCAGAACCTGCGCCCGAGAAACATTTCCGCCCTCTCCATGTCGCCCTCGCGGATAAGGGAGCGTATGTAAGTGCTTGAAACCACCGTGCCGTCAAGCTTTATAACGTCCGTCACAAGCACCTCAAAGCCGTATTTTTCGCCGAGACTGCGCAAAAGCTCCGCGTCGCCCGACGCTTTGTAGCCGAAACTGTAATCGTAGCCGCAGCAGACCGCCTTTACATGGAGCGTGTTCACGAGGTACCGGGCGAACTCGTCGGGTGAAAGCTGCATAAATTCCCGGTTGAAACGGCGCATAAACACAAAGTCGGGCTTTTCGCGTCCCAAAAGCTCTATTTTCGCCTCGATCGGCGTTATAAGCTCGACTCCGCCCTGCGTCAAGTCCTTCGTGTTCACGTCGAACAGCAGCACGCCGCTTTTTAAGCCGTGTTCTCCGGCGTATTTTATGCCGTTTCGTATTATGGTCATGTGGGCGACGTGAAGTCCGTCAAAATTGCCGAGCGCGGCGACGGTGCCCTCATATGGCACGGTATCGCGCAGTATCTCCATTGTCACCCCTCCTCTTTTGTCTTAACTCCAGAATGATTTTTCGAGCGTGAGCCGTCCGTCCGTGATTTTCGACACGCACAGAAACGTCCCGTTTTCGTCGTAGACGCGGTATCGCTCGTTCTCCGCGCCCTTGTATGTCATGCGTACGCCGTTCGTTACGCTTTTTTTCTGTTTTTCGTTGAGCGTTATGCGCGGCAGGTCATCAAACAGTCTGTCCACGGGTATAACCGCTTTTTCCATATCGCCGTTCTCAGCCATAGCCGTGAGTTCGTCAAGCGTGTGACTTTCCTCTGCTGTGAACGCGCCCGTTTTCGTGCGGCGCAGCGCGTTCATGTACGCGCCCGTGCCGAGTTTTTCGCCTATGTCGGCGCAAAGCGTGCGTATGTAAACGCCCTTTGAGCAGTGTACGTCCATTGTGACGCTTTTGCCGTTTATGTCGATAATGTCTATCGAGTGTATTGTGACGCGTCGCGGCTCGCGCTCGACCTCTATTCCCTGTCTTGCAAGCTCGTACAGCTTTTTGCCGTTACGCTTTACCGCCGAGTACATCGGCGGTATCTGTTCGATTTCGCCGACAAAGCTCATTACCGCGTTTCTGATTTCGTCCGCGCCGCAGGTGACCTCGCGCTCCGTCAAAACCGTACCCTCCGCGTCCTGCGTGTCGGTCGTTTTGCCGAGTATAAGCTCGGCGCGGTAAATTTTGTCGGACAGCGTGAGCATATCGGCAGCCTTTGTCGCGCTGCCCACGCACACGGGCAGAACGCCCGTCGCCATGGGGTCGAGCGTGCCTGTGTGACCGACCTTTTTCACGCCCGTAAGGCGGCGCACCGCGTACACCACGTCGTGCGACGTTTTGCCCTTCGGCTTATCGACGATTATTATACCGTTCATTTCATTTCCTCTAACGCCTTTAAACATTCGTCTATGATTATTTTTTCCGCCTCGTCCATGCTTGCGGCGTGAATTGTGCCGCCGGCGGCTTTTTTGTGACCGCCCCCGCCTATCGCGGCAGCCGCGCCGGAAACGTCCGCGTCGCCGTTCGAGCGCAGATTTACACGGTAGCCCGACGATGTTTTCTTTACGCACACGGCTATCTCCGCGCCCTCTATACGGCGCGGGATCTCCACGAGGTTCGGTATGTCCTCGGGGGCTATGCCGTACTTTTCGCCGTCCTTCTCGTCGGCTGTCACAAGCGTTATCTTACCGTCCGCGTAGCTCTTTATGCCGCCCGTTATCTCGGCTTTGAGCCTTGCCGCCGCGAGCGATTCGGTGTCGAAAAGAAGTCTCGCGATTTCGGCGTGGTCAAAATTATATTCAAGCAAATCCGCAGCCATGCGCATTGTTTTCGGCGTAACGCTGCTGAATTTAAAGCAGCCCGTGTCGGAGCAGATAGCGGTGTACAAATCAGCTGCTATCGCGTCGTCCAAATCGAGTTTCATGTACGCGAAAAGCTCCGTGAGTATTTCCGCAGCCGAGGACGCTCCGCCGTTTACAAGGTTCGCGTCGGCGAAATTCGTGTTTGTATAGTGGTGGTCGATGTTTATAGTAGCGTCCGCCGCGTCGAACAACGCTTTGCGCGAGCCTATACGCTGCGCGTCGCCGCAGTCGATACA
Source organism: uncultured Clostridia bacterium (assembly GCA_947623955.1). Lineage (GTDB taxonomy): Bacteria > Bacillota > Clostridia > UBA1381 > UBA1381 > Hominilimicola. The sequence goes on from CANQIP010000012.1 coordinate 11,423, forward strand.
CGCGCACAGGTCGTATCGCTTTTTCATGCTTTCGTCGTATATTATGTAGTCGTTACCCATGAACGAAAGGCGTTCCTCCACCTTGCCGCTTACGTATATTTCGGCTTTTTTGCCGAGCTTTGTCATCATTTTTTTAAACGCAAAGCAGGATCCCAAGGTGTCGGGATCCTCGTTTACGTGGGTCAGAATTGCAACCGTTTTGGCGGCTGTTATTTTGTCGGCAACCGCCTTAATATTATTTTCCATAACGTTTTAAAAGCTCCTCTATTCTCGCGCCGTGCTCGATTGAGTTGTCAAGCTCAAAAATAAATTCGGGCGTGTAGCGCAGATCTATACGCTTGCCTATCTCGCGCCGTATATAGCCCGACGCGCTCTTTAAGCCTTCCATAGCCTTTTTTTTCGTTTCCTCGTCTCCCATTACGGAGATGTAGGCTTTCGCGTAGCGCAGGTCGCTCGTGACGCTGACCTTTACCACGCTCGTCATAAGCGGTATGCGCGAGTCTTTCAGGCTGCGTATGATGTTCGCCAGTTCGCGCATTACCTCGCCGTTGATTTTGTCTATTCTTGCCATATTTGTGTACCTGCTATAATTTATTTGCGGGCAACCGCAAGGGTCGCCCCTACGGGGTGGGGTACGGGCGGCCGATGACCGCCCCTACGGTGAGGCCCCCTTGTCAAAGGGGGCTGTCACGCGCAGCGTGACTGGGGGATTCTTTTCCAGATTTTATAAAGAATCCCTCCACCGCCTTCGGCGGTCCCCCTCCCTTTAACAAGGGAGGCTAACGTCGATTACCTCTCTATTTCCTCCATGACGAAACACTCTATTGTGTCGCCTTCCTTAACGTCGTTGAAATTGGCGATGCCGAGACCGCACTCGAAATTCTCGCTTACCTCTTTCGCGTCGTCCTTAAATCTCTTCAACGAGTCGATCTTGCCCTCGTGTATGATAATACCGTCGCGCACGACGCGTATATCCGCGTTGCGGCGTATAACGCCCTGCGTCACGTAGCAGCCCGCGATCGTGCCTACGCCCGATACCTTGAACGTCTGGCGTACCTCGGCGTAACCGAGTACGACCTCCTTAAATTCGGGGTCGAGCATACCCTTCATCGCCGCCTCGATTTCCTCTATCGCCTGATAGATTACGCGGTAAAGTCTGATGTCGACCTCCTGCTGCTCCGCCGACGCAAGCGCTCCCGCGTCGGGACGCACGTTAAAGCCGACGATTATAGCGTTCGAGGCGTTCGCGAGCATTACGTCCGACTCGTTTACCGCGCCGACGCCGCCGTGTATCACCTTTACTCTTACCTCGTCGTTTGACAGCTTTTCAAGGCTCTGCTTAACCGCCTCGACGCTGCCCTGCACGTCAGCCTTGACGATGATGTCGAGCTCCTTCATGTTGCCCTCGTCTATCTGGCTGAACAGGTTGTCGAGCGATACCTTTACTACCTGGTTAAACTCCGTCTCCTTCATTTCCTGACGGCGCTGCTCCGCTACGGCGCGGGCAAGCTTTTCGTCGTTTACGACAACGAACGTGTCGCCGCCCGACGGAGCCTCGCTAAGTCCCAAAAGCTCCACGGGAGTTGAGGGCGTCGCCGTCTTTACGCGTCTGCCCTTGTCGTTTACCATGGCGCGTATGCGTCCGACCGCCGTTCCGGCAATAACGAAATCGCCGACTTTGAGCGTACCGTTCTGCACGAGTACCGTCGCGACAGGTCCGCGTCCTTTATCTATCTGCGCCTCTATGACCGTACCCTGCGCGTCGCGGTTCGGGTTTGCCTTGAGTTCCTGCATATCGGCTACAAGCAGTACCATTTCGAGAAGTCCGTCTATGTTTATGCGCTTTTTCGCCGATATTTCGACGCATACAGTGTCACCGCCCCATTCCTCGGGGACGAGGTCGTACTCGACGAGCGACTGACGAACTCTGTCGGGGTTTGCGCCTTCCTTATCTATCTTGTTTATCGCCACGACTATCTGCACTCCGGCGGCTTTCGCGTGGTTTATCGCCTCAATCGTCTGCGGCATTATGCCGTCGTCCGCCGCGACAACGAGTATCGCCACGTCCGTTACCTGCGCGCCGCGCGCACGCATCGTCGTAAACGCCTCGTGTCCGGGCGTGTCGAGGAACGTTATTACGCGGTCATTGAGTTTAACGCTGTACGCGCCTATGTGCTGCGTGATACCGCCCGCCTCGCCTTCTATCACGTTTGTGTGGCGTATCGCGTCAAGCAGCGAGGTCTTGCCGTGGTCTACGTGACCCATTACAACGACTACCGGCGGACGCGGCACAAGTTCGTCTTCGGTGTCCTCGTGGGTCGTGAGCTCCGCGAGCATATCCTCCTTGGTGACTATGACCTCCTGCTTTACCTCGATACCGAAATCCATACCGACAAGCGCGGCTGTCTCGTAGTCTACCGACTGGTTCTGCGTCGCCATTATGCCGAGCATCATCAGCTTCTTTACGACCTCAGCCGACGTTTTGCCCATGCGCGACGCGAGTTCGCCGACGGGGATCGTCTCGCCGACCTCTATTTCGGTTATTACCTTTACGGGGATAACCTTCTTTTCCTTACGTATTTCCTTTTCGCGGCGGTTCTTGCCTCCGCGCTTATTATTCTTGACCTTTCCGCCCTGTTTATTCATGCGTCTGTCGCCCTGTACCATGTCCTCGATACGCTCGCGCGACTCGATGGCTTTAAGGTCTACGTTTGACTGGCGCGTGTCAACGTGACGGCGCTTTTCCTCGGTCTTTACGACAAATTCTTCGTCCGTGTCCGTGCGGTCAACGTTTGAAAGGTCAATTCTCTTGCCCGTCTGTTTCTTCGCAACCTTTTTGCGCTTTTCGCGGCGGGGTTTGTCGGACGGCTGCTCCTTCTTTTCTTCCGCCGCGGGAGTGGGCTGTTCCTTCGCAGCAGTCTTTCCCTTAACGGGCTTTGCTTTCTTTGTTTCCGCGTTTGTTTCGGGCGCGCTCTTTTCGGTCTTGCCTTCTTCCGCGGCCTTTTTGCTCTCCGCCTCCGCCGCGGCGGCAGCCGTTTCCGCAGCCTTCCTCGCGTCTTCGCGAGCCTGTTCGCGCAGCTTTTCCGCCTCGCTCTCGTCCATCGTGTTCGCGGCGGTGTAAAGGTCGAGAATAAAGCCCGCCACGTCCTCCGTTATGACGCTCGACGCGCTTTTAAGCTCTATGCCGTATTCGGCAAGCTTTGCTATTACGTCCTTATTCGTTATTTTCAAATTCTTGGAAACGTCTCCGAGTTTTAAAGAATTCGCCATATTCATCATCCTTTCTTTTCTTCCTGTAAGGATTCATATATCTCCGACGGAACGGCACACCCCAGATGCCTTGCAAAGCCGTTCCTTTTTTTCGCCTTGTTTATACATTCCGTTTCCCTGCACACGTACGCGCCCCTGCCGAACAGCTTTTTTTCATTGTCCGTCAGTACCGCGCCCGTGCCGTTTTCACGCACGACGCGTATAAGTTCGCTCTGCGGTTTCATCTGTCTGCACGAAATGCACATTCTGAGTGGTATATGTTTTTCCGTCATAAACTTACTCCGCGTTTATATCTATCTTCCAGCCTGTAAGACGCGCCGCAAGGCGGACGTTCTGCCCGGACTTGCCTATCGCGAGTGAAAGCTGATGCTCGGGAACGGTGACGGTCGCTCTCTTTTCTTCCTCGTCTATTTCCGTGCGTATCACCTTCGACGGGCTGAGGCTTGCCGCGATGTACTCCGCGGGATCCTCGCTCCACTTTACTATGTCAATCTTCTCGTCGCGCAGTTCCTCGCCTATGTTCTGCACTCTTATACCTCTCGGTCCTATGCACGAGCCCTGCGCGTCAACGTCGGGGTCGTTCGAGTAAACCGCTATTTTCGTTCTGCTGCCCGCCTCGCGCGCGATACTCTTTATCTCGACTATCCCCGCGCCGATTTCCGGCACCTCGTATTCAAACAGCTTTCTCACAAGACCCGGGTGCGTTCTCGAAACGATTATCTGTGTTCCTCTCGCGCCCGTTCTCACGTCGCTTACGTAGCAGCGTATCATTTCGCCCACCATATATGTTTCACCCGGCGGCTGTTCCTTTTCGGGGAGTATCGCCTCTATCTTGCCGATGTCGATAAACACCGCGCCGCGCTCCACTCTTTCAACGTGCCCGGATATTATGTCGTTCGTCTTTTCGGTGTACTCGCTGTATATGATACCGCGCTCAGCCTCTCTTATTCTCTGCGTGACGACCTGCTTTGCCGTCATGGCGCTTATTCTGCCGAAGTTTTTGGGCGTTACCTCTATGTTCACTATATCGCCCACATCGTAAGCGCCGTCTATCTTTCTCGCGTCCTCGAGAGAAATCTGTTCGCGCTCGTCCTCAACGGTTTCGGCAACGGTTTTCTGCGCGTATACCTTGACCGTACCCTTTTCCTTATTCATTTCAACCTTGACATTTTGAGATGAGTTGAAATTCTTTCTGTACGCAGCCACAAGCGCAGCCTCCAAAGCCTCTGTAAGTACGTCGGGGCTTATGCCCTTCTCGTCGCATATTTCCATAAGAACGTCGAATAATCCTTTTTCCATTTTTCTCAAATCTTCCTCTCTTTTAAAATTTAAAGCCTAATCTTATATAAACCGCGCTTTTAACGGGTATTTTCTTTGTTTCTTCGCCGCATTCCACGTAAGCGTCGCCGTCCGAGTAATCTTTAAGAACGCCCGAAAACTCCTTTTGTCCGTCCTCGGCGGCGTACAGTTTCACATCCACCTCGCGTCCGATGTAGTACAGAAATTCCCTTTCCTTCGTGAGTTTCCTGTCCGCGCCGGGCGACGATACTTCGAGCGTGTACGCGCCTTCTATGAAATTCTCCCTGTCGAGAACCTCCTCGACCGCCTTTGAAAACGTTTCGCATTCATCTATGCCCACGCCGCCGTCGCGGTCGATGTAGTAGCAGAGCGAGTAGCCGTCCTGCTCCTTCTTATACGTCACGTCAACGATGTAAACGCCCTGCTTTGCGGCGATTCCCTCGCCCGCGGCGAGAGCCTTTGTTTCCGTTATATTCGCCATATTTCCTCCCTATTTCACGACTTTTTCGAAAATTATAAATGAAAGAGTGGGACTTGCCCACTCTTTCTGAATATAGTATATTCATAGGTAGTATTTATTATAGCATACAATGTGCAAAATGTCAAGTGTTTTTCGGCATTTTATTCTTCATCATCGTATGTATCATAATCGCTCGAATCGTATTCGTCGCTGTCATCGTATGTATCGGTTTCTTCGTCGTAGCTGTAATCCTCGTCGTAGCTGCTGTCCGTGTAGTCGTAATCATCGTCGTCATCGTCCGACGATACCGAGTACGACTCGGACGGGCTGTCGTAGTACGTGTCGTCCGACTCGTCGGACGAGCCGGACGCAGCCGCCTGACCGGCTGTTCTCGTCGTCTTGCCCGCCTCGCGGCTCTCCTCGTCGTCGGGATTGCCCGTCGTTATTCCCGACGCGTCGTAGCCGAACACCGTTTCAACCATTTCTCTCGTCGCGTCCATGTCGGGTATCCACACGTCGCCGTTTCCGTCGTGTCCGTACTCGCCGGGGAGCTGGTAGGAATGTATGCTCGCACTCGTGAAGTCGGTAATAAACTTTGAATACGTGATTATGTCGCTCACGGTGAAGTTCGTCTTTATCTCACCGCTTACCGCCTTGAATATCGCGGGGATTTTCATTACGAGACTCGGATTTACCTTCTGGTCAACGACGGCTTTTAAGAATTTCTGCTGCATTTCCACTCTGTCGGTGTCGCCGTTCGTGTAGCCCTTAAACGTGCCGGTATTGGGATTGACATTACCGTGGCGGTAACGCATGAGCCATACCGCCTGCTGACCCGTAAGTCCCGGGTAGTCGCCGCCGTCGCCGTAATGTCCGGGCGGCAGGTATATGTGCAGGCTCTGCACGGGGTCGTCGTAAACCATGCCCACGCCGTCGCCGTACAGGTCGGGTATCTCGAAGTCGATCGGTCCGAGCTCGTTTATAACGTGAGCGACCGCGTCGAACGAAAAGTCCACGTAATAGTTTATGGGTATTCCCGTAATGCGCGTCACCGCCTCGCATGTCGCGGTCGGTCCGCCTATCTGTCCGTCACTGCCGATATACGCGTGCGCCGCGTTTATCTTCTGGTAACGGTTTCCGACGTACATCTCGGTGTCTCGCGGAACGGAGAGCATATTTATCTCGCGCTTGTCGGTGTCTATGCACGCAAGCATTATTGCGTCCGTACGCAGTCCTTCCACGTCCGTACCCATCAGGAGCACGTTAAGCTTTCCGCCCTCGGCGCGTACCGTGGACGTATTATCAACCATTTCGGTCTCGTCGCCCGTCGTGCCGAATTCAAATCCCATGCACACAGCCACCGCGGCAACGATTACCGCCAGCGATACGCCGAGAACCTGAAAATATCGTTTTACGTTAAATTTCACTGAGGTATCCTCCAAATCACCGTAAAAACAGTGTCAAATTTTATATTATTGTAAATAGTATAACATTTAAATTTTTTTTCGTCAACATATATACGGTGTCATTATTCATTACATTTTCATTACATTATCACAATTTTTGACCGTTTTGCGGAAATTTATACCAAACGCGGGTTCGTTTGCGGTTGACGGCGCGGAAAATTGCTGTTATAATACACAAAAACACGATGGGAGTATGACGAAATGAGTTTGACGTACAGACTGGTTGACCGCATAATACGCAAAAAGGGCTTAAAACACCGCTTTGATATGCCGGAGGACGAGTTTTTAAATTTCCTGAAAACAAAGGAGCGTCCGACGGATCTGCCGAAATATATGTATAAGGAACTAAGCGTTAAAAGGACGGAGTTTGAGCAAAGACCGATGTTCCGTCTGACGCGTAAGGACGGCTCGAACGGCAGAGCCGTGCTGTTTCTGCACGGCGGCGGGGGTATGTTCCCGCCGACGGCGTTTCATTACAAGTTCGCGCTGAAGATGGCGCAGAATTCACGCGCCGAGGTGTTTTTTCCGTTTTATCCGCTTGCGCCCGAGGCGACGGTCGATGAGTCGGCGGAGTGGGTTTTTAAGGCATACGATGAGATTTTAAAAGAGTACGCGGCTGATAAGATTACCGTCGTGGGCGACAGTGCGGGCGCGCTTTTGGCGGCAAGACTTGTCGGTCACACGACGCGTAAGCCGCACGGCGTCGCGCTTATATCGCCCGTTACGGGTACGGATAACGACGACGAGGCGTACATAAAGGCAAAGCAAAACGACGTGCTTTTGTCGGAGTTTATAGTCGGCATGTCGGCAAAGCACTGGGGAAAGGATATACCTCTGTCGGATGGGCGCATGAATGCCGAGTATATTGATTTTACCGATTACCCGCCGACGCTGCTTTTCTACGGCACGGATGAAATGTTCGCGCCGCATATGGACAAGCTCATCGCGAACATAAAAAAGAACGGCGCGCATATAAAAGTGTACGCCGGCAAGGGTATGTGCCACGACTGGGCGATCGTATCGTCCATACCCGAAGGGCGGCGCGCGCTTAAAAGGATATGTAAATTTATAAACGCGTAACGCAAAAACGGGGTCACTAAAATTTTAGTGTCCCCGTTTATTTTAGTGTCCCCAATCTTTAGTGTCCCCATGGCGTTTTAATGTCCCCGTATTATATGACCTTGACAATATGCTCGCCCGTGTCAAGTCCGTCAGACTTTGCGGTGACTTTTATCTGTCCCGCTGCGTCGGCTTTTACAAGCAGCTGGCATTTGCCGTTAAACGCGCGGCGCGTGTTTGTTTTTTCGCTGTCGTGGTCGGCGGGGTTGCCGTTGCCCGTGCCGAGCAGCTTGCCGCCGCTTATTTCAAAGCGTATTTTATTGTCGGCGGTCGGAACGGTATCGCCGTCGTTGTCGATTATATCAACGTTTATTATCGCCGTATCGCCGACGGCGATTTCGTTTTTATACGCGCTTAATTTTACCGCGCACGGCTCGCCTATCGGCTTTATAATGTCCTCGGCGGTCTTTTGTCCGTTTTTGTATCCGACAGCCTTTATTTCGCCCGTTTCGCAGGTCACGTTTTCCCACGAAAGGTACCAGTTTCTTTCCATAGGCATTTTGCCGCAGCTTTTGCCGTTCACGAAAAGCTCGACCTCGTCGAGATTGGAGTAGCAGTAAAAATTCACTGTTTCGCCCGCTGCAAAGCCGCTGCGGGGAAATACGTGCAGCGTCGGTTCATCCGTCCACCATGATTTATAATAGTAGTAATTATCCTTCTTAAAGCCGCAGTAGTCGAAAATGCCAAACTGCGAATACACCGCCGGATAGCCAAGCGGCGTCGGCTCTCCGCGATAGTCAAAGCCCGTCCAGAGAAAAATCCCCGAAAGGTACGGACGCTCCGCGAAATACTTCCACTCGTTCTCGGCTATGTCCTTCTTTACCGCCTTAATGCCGCTTTTTACCTTCTTTTCGTTGTCCGCGTCAAGCACGTAATACTGACCCCTGCTCTCGTCGGTAGCATAGCAGCCGCGCGTGCCGCTGTTTGACGACGCCTCTGTGATGATAACGGGCTGGTTCGGCACTCGTTCATGGTAATCGTCCCACGCAAATCTGTTATAGTTAAAGCCCATAACGTCAAGGTACTTCGTCACGCCGATGTACGGCTCGGCGTTGTCGTAACGCCGTTCTCCGTCCCAGCACACGACAGCCGACGTGACGGGGCGCGTCGGGTCGAGCTTTTTGATTTCCGCGATCATGGTACGCGTCGCCCTTGCCGTTTCGGGGCGGTGCTGCGCGAATATTTCCTCGTTGCCTATGCCCCACAAAAAGATTGACGGGTGGTTCCTGTCGCGCTTTACCATTGACGTGAGGCTTTCGATGTCCTCGGGCGCGGACGACATGCGCCGCGTTTCCTCGAACACGAGCATACCGAGCCTGTCGCATATATCGAGAAGTTCCGGCGGCGCGGGGTAGTGCGAGCTCCTTACCGCGTTCGCGCCCATGCTTTTCATTTGCTTTACGCGGTACTCGTTCACGCTGTCGCTGTCGGGCACTGCAATTCCCACGCCCGCGTGGTCATAGTGACAGCACAAGCCCTGTATGCGGACGTGTCTGCCGTTCAGGTAAAAGCCGCCGTTACAGTCGAAACGCATATCCCTTATGCCGAAATTTACCTCGTATTCGTCGCAGACCGTTTCACCTACGTAAAGGCGCACTGTCGCGCTGTATAGGTACGGATTGTCCAAATCCCAGAGCGTCACGCTGTCGAGCGTCACCTCGCCCGAATACCGCGCACGCTCCCACGCGTCCACGGACACTGTTCCGTCCGTTTTGGCGATTGTATTTCCGCTGCCGTCCTTTATTTCCGCCTCGGCGCGTACGGATTTTTCTTCAAAATTTCTGTTTAAAATATCGGCGTTTATTTTTACACGCGCCGTGCCGTTCGTTAAATCGGGCGCGGCTTGTACCGACACGCCCCACGGCTCGATATGTATGTTGCGGGTAATTTCAATGCGCGCCGGACGGTATATGCCGCCGCCCTCGTACCACCAGCCCTCGCGCTCGGACGCGTCGACGCGCACGGCGATTATGTTCTCGCCCGCGTTCAAAAAGTCGGTAATATCATAGTAAAATCCGCCGTAGCCGCTTGCGTGCGTTCCGACGTAGTACTCGTTCACGTAAAGAACGCTGTCGCGGTAAACGCCGTCGAAGTGAATGTATACGCGGTTTTCGTCAAGGTCGTCGGTAATCGTGATTTCCTTTCTGTACCACGCAACTCCGCCCTCCAGACAGCCGCCCGCGAACAGGCGGCTCCCGATGCTCTCCATTTCGGGAATATCGCGCATATCGGAGTTTTCGTTTGCTTTGAAACAATAATCCTTTTCGGGCAGGAAATCGTGCGGCAAATCGACGTTTCGCCACGCGGAGTCGTCAAAATCAAGCGCAGCCGCGCCTTTAAAGTGCGCACGCGCCTTCGCACCGCCCCAGCCGTCGGTCGGCTTTTTGGGCGTAATGTCTCCCTCGTAAAATTTCCAGTCCGTGTTTATATTGATTTTTTTACGCATATTTTCGTCCTCCGTCCGCGCTGTGTTCACCGTTATTATAATTCTTTTCTCTGTAAATGTAAACATAAAAATGTGACTTTTCCGTTGTAAAATATGTAAAAATTTGTTGTAATACGTTTAATAAGCTGTTTTATATTTTTTATTAAGGGGGAAAGCGCAAAAACAGCGCGGATATATGAAACGTATAGTCTTTGAAAAGTGGCAGATAAAAAAGCTGCTCGCATGGTTCCTCGGTTTCGTAATCATAGGCGGCGGTTACATATGCTACACCACGTACACGCTCTACCGGGACAAGTCCGCTGAGGAGTATTACTGGCAGAAGAATATGCTCAACCGTGAGGCGGAGGCTATAGGCGCGCAGCAGGTCGGCGCGGAGACGACGCGCGTGTTCACGGGTACGTATCTCGAAAGCGTCAAGGAGGTCGCTCTGCGCAGCAGCTATTACCGCGTCGTGTGCAGTATATGGTTCCGCTGGAAGGGCGACGACGACCTCGACATGGTGAACAACTTCCATATCTACAACGGCACGACGAACAAGCTTGAGGTCATGGAGGACACGATGATCAACGGCTGGCACTACCAGCGCTGCCGCCTCGACGTGACGGTGAACAACGATTTCTGGACGGTGCGTTTCCCGCTTGAGTCGCATCAGATGCGTTTCTACATAGAGCCCAACATGCCCGCGAAAAGAGTCATTCTCGAAAAGGACGGCGACAACAGCTCGTACAATCCGAATATAGGCATACCGGGCTTTTACATTGTGCGTCACGACACGGCTGAATTTACGCAGGTATACGACACGTCCTACGGCAAAAACAGCGACGACGAGATCACATCGGAGTTTATGACGCAGTTTGAGATCAACAGGAGTGGTCTGGGGCTGTACGCGAAGTGCTTTATCGCGCTGTTCGGACGCGTAATGAGCTTTACGCTGATGTTTATAGTTATACTCGGTCATATACTCATGCCGCTGTCGGCGTATATGGCGACGGTATGATTTCGGAAAGGAGAGTTGGGGTTATGAAAGATTACGCTATCGGTCTTGTCGCGGTAAAATGGAGCCGCGGAAGAATAGTTTTGCTCGTTATTCTCGCCGTGCTGAGCCTGCTTATACAGAAATACATATCGGCAAATCCGTATCTGCCGCTGTGGCTCGACGGTTTCGGGCCGTTTTTCGCGGCGGCTGTGGACGGGCCCGTTTTCGGCGCGGCAGTGTCGGCGTTATGGCTTATATTAAGCATTGCCGTGAACGGTTTTTCCGTTCACTCGTTTTTGCTGATACTGATGTTCGCGATAATGGCGGCGATATTCGGTGCGATGTTCCGTCTCGGATTTTTCGGGAACAAGAAAACCGTTCCGTTCGCGTTCGCGGTGCTGATTTTGGTTGATACCCTCACCGCCGTCGCGACAAGTATGGCTCTTTACGGAGAATCGACGTTTACAAATATTATAACCACATTCATTCACGGTCTTATGACCTCGCTCGGCGTACACGGACTTATAGCCGGAACGGTGTCGTATATGGCCGCGAGCATTGTGGATAAGGCGATCATTATCGCGGTTATATTCCTTATATTTAAGGTCATGCCGCAGAAAATTGCCGATTTCTTTGCCATAAACAAGAAAATTCCCGTCGCCGTGTTCGCGAAAACGAAGGAGGACGGGGAATTTCAGGATGAAAAAGACAAACTCATGCATAACGCTCAGGAAAAAATCGAGCAGAAGAAAAGCGCGGAGGCGGTAAAATGAGAGAGCAGATAAGTAATGTCATTTACGGTCAGAAAACAAAGGGTCGCTCGACCGTGTACTACGACTGGTTCATAATGGTTGTCGCGATCGCGAGCGTTGTGCCGATGATGTTCCGCGGCGCGCTTTCGCAGTGGATGCAAATACTTGAATCAATCACGGTTTACATACTGTTTTTCGACTATATTTTGAGGTGGATAACGCACGATTTCAGAATGAAAAACCACTCGATTTGGGCGTTCTTCATTTATCCGTTCACGCCGCTGGCGATTATGGATATTGCGGGTATACTCCCGACACTGGGACTTCTGCCGCCTACCTTTATGATTTTGAGGGTGCTGCGCCTTGTAAAGCTTGCGCAGTACTCGCAAAGCTGCAGACGCGTCATGAACGTGTTCCGCAGTCAGGCAAAAACGCTTTGCTCGGTGCTTATAATCGCGATGCCTGCAGGTATCGTTACGGCGGGCTTTATGTTTGTTCGGACTTATGCTGCGCAAGGACGGAAAGGTCTCATGGAAAAAGCTGCCGCTCGCAGCCGTTATTTACGTGGTCGCGGCGTCGTTTTTGTCGGCGGCTATCGCGATGTGGCGCACTGGCGCGCCAAACAGCGGTTGGGAACTTGTATTTTTCAGCATGGCGCGGTCGCGCGGCGTTCCCGTGTTCTTTTCGGCGGCGTTCGGCGCGGGTGTGCTTAAAGTCATAGACACCGCCGTGTTGTGCGTACTGCTGCCGATTTTGTACAAGCTTACGCCGAAAAGGTTTAAAAACGAGTATTACAAGGAAAAACTCACATGGAAATCTCCGTTTAAGGAGAACTCAAATTAAAAGTAAAAGGCTTGAAACCGCATGGTTTCAAGCCTTTTTTACATATTAAGAAAGTTCTTTATTATTTTCTTACCGTCGGGCGTGAGGACGGATTCGGGGTGGAACTGTATTCCGTAAACGGGTCGCTCCGCGTGTCTTACACCCATAATGCAGCCGTCGTCGCTGCGGGCCGTTATGTTAAGGCAATCGGGAAGCGTGTCCTCGTCAATCACGAGCGAGTGGTACCTGCCCACCTCCGTACGCGCGGAAAGTCCGTCGAATATCGGGCAGTCCATATCGATCGTCACAACGTCGCTCTTGCCGTGCATTATGCGCGGCGCGTGAGTTATCCTGCAGCCGAACGCCTCGCCTATCGCCTGATGTCCGAGACACACGCCGAGAATGGGTATATTCCCCGCGTTTTTGATAAGCTCGATACATATTCCCGCGTCCGCGGGGTAACCCGGTCCGGGCGACAGTATGATGCGGCTCGGGTTTTTGCTTATTACCTCATCGACCGTTATTTTGTCGTTGCGGTACACCTCTATGTCGGGGTTTATCTCGCCGATGTACTGGCAGAGGTTGTACGTGAACGAGTCGTAATTGTCTATAACTATAATCATACTATATCACCCGCCTCCTCTATGGCTTTGAGCACAGCCGACGCTTTGTTTACGGACTCGCGGTACTCGTACTCCGGTTCGGAATCGTACACTATACCGCCGCCAGCCTGTACGTGCGCCTTGCCGTCCTTGAACACGCCTGTGCGTATCGTGATACAACTGTCGAAGTTGCCGTTAAAGCTGATGTAGCCTATCGCGCCGCCGTATACGCAGCGTTTCGTGTTTTCAAGCTCGTCTATAATTTCCATGGCGCGGATTTTCGGCGCGCCCGAGAGAGTACCGGCAGGCAGCGTCGCGCCGAGCGCGTCAAAGCACGTTTTGTCCTTTCGGAGCTTACCCTCGACGTCGGATATTATGTGCATTACGTGCGAGAACCGTTCGACGTACTTAAACCGTGTCACCTTTACCGAGCCGTACTCGCTGACGCGTCCTATGTCGTTGCGTCCGAGGTCTACAAGCATCGTGTGTTCCGCTATTTCCTTTTCGTCCTTTAACAAGCCCTTTTCAAGCTCCACGTCCTCCTCGACCGTCTTGCCGCGCGGACGCGTTCCGGCTATAGGGCCCGTGTGTACAATGCCATCCTCCACTCTCACAAGCATTTCGGGCGACGCACCGACTATCTGATAATCCCCGAAATCGAGGTAGTACATGTACGGCGACGGGTTTATCAGCCGCAGCGCGCGGTAGACGTTGAACGGGCTGACGTTCGTTTCGACCGTGAACCGCTGCGATGGCACGACCTGGAATATGTCGCCGTTTTTGATATACTCCTTCGCCTTTTCGACGTTTTTGCAAAACTGCTCCTTCGTCATGTTCGACACGGGCTTTGAGGTCGAAATTTGTACGTTCTTTTCCTTTACCGCAAGCGGCGACAAATCCTCCATTTCACGCCGTATTTCGAGCAGTCTGTCGGCTGCTGTTTTGTACTGCGTCTCTATGTCGCCGTCGGCGTGAATATTCACGATTATGACTATCTTCTGCCTGATGTGGTCGAACGCTATTATCTCGTCCGTCAGCATAAACTGCATATCGGGAACGCCGAGCTCGTCGGGGTTGCTGTTTGGAAGTTCCTCGTACTGCCGTATTATGTCGTAGGCGAAAAAGCCGACCGCGCCGCCGTTAAACGACGGTATATCGTCAAGCTTCGGGGCTTTGTACGCCGACACTATCCTTTCGAGCTCCTCCATCGGCTTACCCGTGTACGTCCGCGTATTGCCGTCGCAGTCGGTGACGGTTATCTCGCTTTCGAGGCTCTTAAACGTCAGGAACGGCTTTCTGCCTATAAACGAATAACGCGCCGTGACGTGGTTCTGACCGATACTTTCAAGCAAAAAGCAGTCCTTTTCGGTACGCATACGCTTGAAAACGCTTATCGGCGTGTCCATGTCGGCATAGCACTCCGTCGTAAGCGGTATTATGTTGTAATCCTTCGAGAGCGTTTTTACCTCGTCCTGTGTCAGATTGAACATTCTCTATCCTACCCTTTCCGTATGTTATATGAAAAACGCCTTTTTCGCATCAGAAAAAGACGTATAATTCTATTCATTTTACTCGTCTCATCTAATCTCGTCTGCCGATATTGTATCAGCAAATCCGCCGTTTGTCAATACGTTTATTCTATTGTGAGCGCAAACTCGCCCTCTCCATGTACTTCAAACGTGAAATCTATGACCGTCACGTCCGTATCTTTGCCGCCGTGTTCCGCGTGCTTTGCGTGCGAGATTTTCACGTCATACGCGCCGTCCGCTTTAATAATTGCACCGCCTATGGCTATACCGTCAGCCGTTTCACGCGCGTCAAGGCGCGTTATGAAACGCTCCGTTATTTTGACAGGCTCGTCCGTTACAAATTTGTCGGCAAGGCGAACTGTGTTTTCCGTAAGCGTGAGTGTGCGGACACATTTTTTAAGCGCCCTTACGCCGTAAGCGCCGCTTATGTCCGCGCCGACAGTTGTGCCGTTTACTTTAAAATCCTTCGCCGCGTACTCCGCGCCCGCAAGCTGTGGCGCGTCATTTATTACGGGTACACTGTGACCCAAGGACGAGCAGCAGAAAACTCCGTACCTGTCGTCGGAAAAATACTCGCGCGTGTACTCGCCCGCGCCGAGGTCGCAGAGAATAACTTCTCCGTTTTTCACGACGGTAAGGCTGCCTATGTCGTTGTGGTTGTGCGGCTCGCCGTTCGTGCCGCCCTTAAAGGCGAGCGACAGCGTATCGCCGCGCATTATCGCCCACTGCGCGCCGTTCATCACCGATACCGTTTCCGTTTCGCCGTCCTCGGCGGCGTTGTACCACGCCATGTCGCGCACCGCCCTGCACCACCTGCCGCACTCGTCGCCTGAAAACGGCGCGAGGTACTCGCTCGGTATCGGCGGCACTCCGAAACGCTCCGTAAGGCGCGAGGAAAGTCCGGCGTATATTCTGCCGCGCTCAAAGTCGTCGGAAAAGCTGACGGTCACGCCGTCCGCGATTACGCATTTGCCCGCAAAGGCTGCCATTTTCGTAAGTTTCTCCGTGTTCACGGGGAAGTCCGCGCCCGTGCGTTCACGGTAAAGCTCCAGAAACGCGGTGAGGTACGTCATGCCGTAACCCCAGTAATACAGCCCTTCAAGACACGCGCCGTCGTCGGAAAAGCTCTCGGCGTAGCTTTCAAAAACGCTATTAAGTACGCTGACGGCTCTGCGCGCGTCGTTCGCGCCCTCGATAAGGTAAAGCGCGGTCATACCGACGCAGCCGCCGCACACGGCGCACCAGTTCGAGCGCATATTTTCCCAGTTGTACGGCTCGCGGCGCGTAAGGTACGGCGTAAGCACGCGCCGTTTGACCTCGGATATTGCTTTTTCCGCGACGGCAGGCTTAATTACGCCGCGTGTGAGCGACACTATTTCCGTGAGCGACTGCGCCGTTTCGGCAGCGAAAAGGTCTACCGCGTTTTCGTCACCGCTTGCGTGAGCCGGGAGCGTCCACGTTTTTTCCGCGCACACCGCCGTTATTATTTTTTCTAATCTTCCTACCGCCTCACCGCGTCCGAGCATCGTCATAAGCGCGAAGTCTCTAAGCATCGTGCGGCGCACAAAATATTTGCGTTCGTACCCCACGCGTCTGCCCGTAAGCGCGTATTCGTCAAAATCCTCACGCGTAATCTCCGGCACGGGCGCGTCCTTAATGCGCTCGTATTCCGCGTAAAGCTCGCGAAGATAATTCTCCGTGTACGCGTTTTTAATATTCATAAACCGTTTTATGCTAATTCCGCTTTTGTATATATACATATCCCTCTCCCGTTTTCACTCACGAGGAATGATTTTCAAGCCATTTTACAGCCGCGCACGCGTAGGCAGCCGCGCCCCGGTAAAGCACGGAGTCGTCAAAGCGCACCTTCGGGTGGTGCTGACCGTAGATATAGCCGTCGTTTGAGCTGCCCGCGACAAGAAATATGCTTGCCGTCGGCACTTCATGGCTCACGAACGCGAAATCCTCGCTGCCGCCGCCGGGCTTGCCGCCCGATATTACGGTGAGGTCTATCGCGCCGTCGCCGAATATTTCCTTCATATATTTAAGCATGTCGCCCGCAAGCGCGTCGTCTATCATCATACACGGGCAGTAATCGTAAAACTCGACCTCGGTTTCGCACCGCAAAGCCGTACCCACGCCTTTAACGATTTCCTCCATGCGCTTTTTTATAAGCTCCCCTACCTTGTTTTCGGGGTCGGTCGTGCGTATCGTGCCCCACATTTCAGCCTTGTCGGGTATGACGTTCGACGCGCCGCCCGCCTCGAACCGTCCGGTCGTGAATACGCCGTAGTCGTGACCGTCTATCTCACGGCTGTTTATTTCCGCGAGCGCGAGGTGAATATGCGCCGCGGCGGTTATCGGGTCGATCGTTTCGTGCGGCACGGAACCGTGACCGCCCTTGCCGCGCACCGTTATATGGTACTGCTCGCACGACGCGGTTGAAATCCCGCCGTTTGATACCGCGATCATGCCTGTAGGCAGCGGCACACCTGCCATTACGTGAATCATCACAGCCGCGTCAACGTGAGGATTTTCAAGCACGCCCGATTTAATCATGTCGGGCGAGCCTTGGAAAATTTCCTCGGCGGGCTGAAATTCAAGCTTAACCGTGCCGTTTATTTCGTCCTCGTGCGCCTTTAATATTTTCGCCGCGCCCAGCAGCATAGCCGTGTGCATATCGTGTCCGCAGCCGTGCATTTTGCCGTCCGTTTCGCTGCGAAAATCAACGTCCGCCTCCTCGAAAATCGGCAGCGCGTCCATGTCGGCGCGGAGCAGAATTGTTTTTCCCTTTCTTTTCCCGCCGCACAGCGCGATAAGTCCCGCCTTCCCCGTTTCGGCGGGCGCGCAGCCGTACTCCGTAAGCTTTTCCTTTACAAACGCCTTCGTGAATGTCAAATCAAAACCCGTTTCGGGGTGGCGGTGCAGTGTACGGCGTATTTCCCGTATTTCGTCTTGAAGTGACGACGCACCGCTTAATATTTCTTTAATGTCCATTTTCGCTCCTCCCGCTGTGTGAAGTCGTTTCCGAATTGATTTATCTTTAAAATTCATTCTATCATAAAATGTGTAAAAGCACAACCACAAAATTCCCGCGCAAATACGTATTGAAAAAAATGCCGTATTGTGGTACAATATCTATATATTTGTGTTTAAGGAGCTGTTAAAATGAAAAGGATAACCGCTTTTATCGCCGCTTTTTCGGTCGCGGCGTCGATATTTACGGCGCTGCCCGCGTCGGCTGACGGCGACGTTACCATCAGGGTAAACGGCAGCGCGGTGACAATGCAGGTGCCGCCCGTAATAGAGAACGGCAGGACGCTTGTTTCGCTGCGCTCGGTAAGCGACGCGCTCGGCTGCGACATAGCGTGGGATCCCGACACGCGCGGTATAACCGTTACCGACGGCTCGGAGCTTACGTTCGCATGGATAGGCAAAGATACCGCGTTTTTGACGGACGCGGTTAAAATGTGCGGCTACGCGCCCATGGAGGTTCCGCCGACCATTATAAACGATTACACGATGGTGCCTTTAA
This sequence comes from uncultured Clostridia bacterium, assembly GCA_947623955.1. GTDB lineage: Bacteria > Bacillota > Clostridia > UBA1381 > UBA1381 > Hominilimicola. The sequence continues at coordinate 29,699 of CANQIP010000012.1, forward strand.
GGGCGCTGTCGGAGCTTTTCGGCGCGGAGGTCAACTGGGACGACGCGTCGAGAACGGTCGATATTACGTACACGCGTCCCGCAGCCGACCTCACCGGTATAGCGGAAAAGTTTAAATCATACGAGCAGGCTTTGTTTGGAATGTACGACGCGTACCTCGGTTATGCGCTTAAAAACGGCAACGTAGTGAACGCGGAAATTCAGCTTGAAAACGGCGGCGTTATAGAGTTGGAATTGTACCCCGACATCGCTCCGGTATCGGTCGCAAATTTTGTCAGGCTTGCGGAAAGTCACTTCTATGACGGGCTTATATTCCACCGCGTAATCAAGGATTTTATGATTCAGGGCGGCGGGTTCGGCACCGATTACGACTATAAGAAAGCGGATAATATTACGGGTGAATTTCTCGTAAACGGTTATTTCAACCTCATACACCACGCCAGAGGCGTTATTTCCATGGCGAGGGCGCAGGACTATAACAGCGGTTCGAGCCAGTTCTTTATCATGCACGCCGACAGCGACTCGCTCGACGGTCAGTACGCGGCGTTCGGGCGTGTGACAAGCGGTATGGAGTACGTTGACGCGATCGCCGAAACGCCGACGGAGCATAACGATACCATGAACGCCGACGATGTGCCGGTGCAGCAGCAGGTTATTAAGACGGTTGTTATAAAATAGTGCACATAAACCCCTCAGTCAGCTACGCTGACAGCTCCCCTAATAGGGGAGCCTCACCGTATGCCTCCCCTATTAGGCGAACGATGCTTTAGCATCGTAGGCATGTTGCGCAGCAACAAATGCCGTAGCAAAGAGGCGGCGCCGTAGGCGTCGGAGGGGTTTTACCTGCGAACATACGTCGCGGGGTTTTCTTTTTTTGTGTTTAATCGGTAATTTCTCTTTACTTTTCGGTAAAAATTTTATATAATATAAATATCTGTAATATTAAGGAGAATTTGTATGTTTAATATATTCACCCGCCTGTTCGGGAGCTGGCAGAATATTTTGATCGGTATACCCGTCACGCTTATCGCGCTTGCCGGTCACGAATTCGCGCACGGTCTTGTGTCGGACAAGCTCGGCGACCCCACGCCGCGCAGTCAGGGCAGGCTCACGCTTAACCCGTTCGCGCACCTCGACCTTGTGGGAACGGTGCTTATGATACTCACCGGTTTCGGCTGGGCAAAGCCGGTTGAGGTAAATCCGCGTTACTACAAAAATCCGAAAGCCGGTATGGCTGTTACGGCTGCGGCGGGCCCACTCGCGAACCTCATAATGGCGTTTGCGGCTATGCTTTTGTACGCGGCATTCCTCGTCGTGAATATAAAGCTTAACCTCGGCTGGTACGGCGCGGTCAACACCGTCGGCAGCATACTTTCGTTTTTTGCGTTTCGCAATCTCTGTTTCATGGTGTTTAACTTCATCCCCATTCCGCCGCTGGACGGCGCGAAGGTGCTCGGCATAATCGTGCCTAACAGGATATACTACACGATCATGCAGTACGAGAGATACGCGATGATACTGATTATGGTACTGTCCGTATCGGGCGCGCTGAACGCGGTGATAGGCACGGGCGTAAGCTTTTTTATGGATGGTATCACAAATTTGCTTAACGGCTTGATAAGGATAATGGTTTGATGGAACAGGTAACGTATAAACTCGAAAATTTTGAGGGCCCGCTTGACTTGCTGCTGACGCTTATACGCAAAAACAAGGTCAGCATTTACGATATACCGATAGCGATGATAACGGAGCAGTACCTTGAGGCGATCGACGGCATAGAGGAGATGAACCTCGACAACACGAGCGAATTTCTCGTTATGGCGTCGCAGCTTTTGTATATAAAGTCAAAAATGCTGCTGCCGAAAACCGACGAGGACGACGAGGACGACCCCCGAGAGGATCTTGCGCGCCGACTTCTTGAATATCAACAGTACAAGGAGGCGTCACAGGAGCTTAGGAAAAGCGAGTTCTCGACGCGGCATATGGTGTTCCGCGAGGCGGAGAATATCGACTTCCCCGCTCCGGAGTACGACGTAAATCACAGCACGGACGAGCTTTTAAGCGCGTTTGAGAGCATTTTCCGCCGTCATATGAGAAGGCAAAAGCCCGAAAAGCGAGCGTTCTCGCAGATCGTCGGACGCGAAAAGGTGTCGGTGGACGATATGGTCGAGAAAATCTGCAAGCGTCTGCGCCGTTCGGGCAGGATAAGGTTTGAAACGCTGTTTCGCGAGGACGACTCCAAGCCCGAGATGATAGCGACATTCCTCGCGGTGCTTGAAATGGTAAAGCTCGGCAGACTGTCAGCCGATTACGACAGCGAAAAGAAGGATTTTATACTCACGTCAAGGCGCGGCGGTGCGCGGGGAGGAAATGAATGAAGGAAAATATAAAATACGCCATAGAGGGTATACTGTTCGCGGCGGGCGAACCCGTCAAAGCCGCGAAACTGGCGGCAGTTCTCGATTGCGGCGTTGAGGATGTGGAAAACGCCGTCGGCGAGCTTAAAGACGAATACGAGCGCGACAAGCGCGGATTTAACATAATAGATATTTCGGAGGGGTACCAGATTTGTTCGCGCCCCGAATATTATACGTATATACAGGAAATATTAGGAGAGCAGAGACTTCAGCCGCTGTCGAACGCGGCGATGGAGGCTCTCGCGATCATCGCGTACAAGCAGCCCGTGACGCGGGGGCAGATCGAGGAAATACGCGGCGTGAACAGTGACGGCTGCGTAAACAGGCTGTACGAGCGCGGTCTTATCGAGGAAAAGGGCAGGCTTGACGCGCCCGGCAGACCGATACTGTATGTGACAACGGACACGTTTTTGCGCTGTTTCGGGCTTAAAGACCCGCACGATTTGCCGCCGCTTGATTTGAGCAGTCTCGACACCGAGAGCGCACAGGGCGTACAGCTGGAGATTGAGGGGAAGTGAGCCAATGACGGCAGTGTATATCGTACTCATCATAGCCGCCGTTATCGCGCTGATAATATTCATACCTATCGACGCGGCTTTTTCGGTGTCATACGCGGAGAAAAACGCGGATGTGTGCCTTACGGTAAAATACTTCCCGATAAAGCTGAACATTCTTCCCGCAAAAGTCAAAAAAGACATAAAAAAGGACGCGGAGAAGGACGCTGAAAAGGAAAAAAAGGATATTGAAAAATCAAAACGTCCGCTGTCACAGACGATAGAGCTTGCGCGGGAAGTTATAGACGTAACGTGGGACGATATTAAAAAACTCATACGCGACCTGTTCGCGCGGACGCTCGCGGTAAAGAAATTTTACGTCAGCGCGAAAATAGGCACGGGCGACGCGATGTATACCGGGATCGCCTACGGCGCGGCGAACGCGTTTATATACGGCTTGCTCGGCTTTATCGAAAACCACACGCGCCTTTACGATTGGAGAGTTGACATAAACGCGAATTATGACGGTTTCGTCATCGAGGGCGGCGCGGATATTACGGTGCGGACGCGCATTTCGAGCGTTTTGGTTATAGGCTTTAAGGCGGCTGTAATACTGCTTAAAATACTGAAAATTAACAGGAGGTTAAAGAACAATGGATGAAAACAAGGTAAGCGATTTATTCACGCTGGCGTCGGAAAAATTCAAAGGACTTATCGACGCCAATTCCGTGGTCGGCGAACCGATGAAGGTCAGCGACGGAACGGTCATTATCCCAATCTCAAAGGTGTCCTTCGGTTTCGGCGGGGGCGGCAACGAGTTTGAAAAGAAAAATTCGGCAGGTACGCGGTTCGGCGGCGGCGCGGGCGGCGGCGCGTCGGTGCAGGCTGAGGCGTTTCTCGTGGTAAATAACGACAACGTGCGCCTTATACCTATGGATAGTCCTTCCACACCGATTGATAAAGTGATTGACATGGTGCCGGGCATTATAGACAAAGCGAACGGATTTATAAGCTCCATGAGCGACAAGAGAGCCGCTAAAAAGACGCAGCAAGCCGACGCGGCGACCGATACAACAGCCGCGCCCGAGGAGATTTTATGATAACAACAAGAGATAAAATATTATCGGCTGTCACAAAGCCGACGCGTTACACGGGCGGTGAACTTAATTCCGTTATAAAGGACGGCTCCGCCTCGTTTGTGCGTTTCGGCTTTTGCTTTGCCGACATATACGAGATAGCCATGTCGCATCTCGGCATCAAAATCCTCTACCACACGCTCAACGAACGCTCCGACACGTACTGCGAGCGCGTATTCGCGCCGTGGACGGACATGGAGGACGAAATGAAAAAGCACGGTATGCGTCTTTTCGCGCTCGAATCGGGCGACGAGGTGACGCATTTTGACATACTCGGCTTTACGCTGCAGTACGAGCTTTGCTACTCCACAATCGTGAATATGCTAAACCTCGCTGAGATACCCGTTCTCGCGAAGGACAGGGACGAGACGTACCCGATAATATGCGGCGGCGGTCCGTGCGCATACAACGCCGAGCCGGTGGCGGATATTTTCGACTTCTTCATGATGGGTGAGGGCGAGGATATTATCCACGAGGTCGTGGACGAGTATGTGAAGTGGAAAAAGAGCGGCAAAAAGAACAAGCGCGACTATCTTGAGGCTATCGCGGAGATAGAGGGTATCTACGTGCCGTCGTTTTACGACGTGGAGTACAACGACGACAACACCGTTAAAAGCGTCACGCCTAACAATCCCCACGCGAAGGCGAGGGTTAGAAAGCGCATAATGAACGACTTTTCCTCGGCGTACACACCCGAAACCATAATAGTGCCGTTCGGCGAGGTCGTGCATGACCGCGTCATGCTCGAAATAATGCGCGGCTGTCTGAGGGGCTGCCGTTTCTGTCAGGCGGGGTACATATACCGTCCGCTGCGCGAGCGTGATCCCAAGCGTCTGCTCGGTATCGCGGAAAATCTGCTTACGTGCAGCGGGTACGACGAGATTTCGCTGTCCTCGCTCTCGACGAGCGACTACGGCTCACTCAAAGAGCTTACGGACGGGCTTTTAAAGATAACCGAGGAAAAGAAAATCGGCTTGTCTCTCCCCTCTCTGCGTATCGACAACTTCTCTCTGGAGCTTATGGAGAAGGTGCAAAAGGTCAGAAAGACGGGTATAACGTTCGCGCCGGAGGCGGGAACACAACGGCTGCGCGACGTGATAAACAAGAATATAACCGAGGACGACGTGCTGAAATCCGCCGATATGCTGTTCCGCGGCGGATGGACGACGGTCAAGCTGTATTTTATGATAGGTCTGCCATCGGAAACAACGGACGACGTGCGCGGTATAGCGGAGCTTGCGCAGAAGGTGCTGGACGTTTACTTCGCCGTGCCGAAGGAGGAACGCGCGAAAAACATAAACATAACCGTCAGCACATCAAGCTTTGTACCCAAGCCGTTTACGGCGTTCCAATGGGCAGCGCAGGACACGCGCGATATGCTCATAGAAAAGCAGGACGAACTGAAAAAATCCATAAAATCCAAACGTATACGCTACAACTGGCACGACAACAAGACAAGCTACCTCGAAGGCGTGTTCGCGCGCGGCGACAGGCGGCTCTGTCCCGTCATAATAAGGGCTGTGGAAAAGGGCTGCAAATTCGACGCGTGGAGCGAGCATTTCAGGTTTGATACATGGATGGAAACGTTTAAGGAACTGGGCGTTGACCCCGATTTTTACACGGTGCGCGAACGCGGCTACGACGAGGTTCTGCCGTGGGATCATATAGACGTGGGAGTTACAAAAAGCTTCCTCATGCGTGAAAACGAAAAAGCCAAACGAGCCGAAACGACGGCTAACTGCCGTCAAAAATGCGCCGGATGCGGCGCGGCGTCGTTCGGCGCGGGGGTGTGCCATGAGTGATTATATTTTAAAATATGCGCGCGACGAGCGCGTCAAATACATTTCACATCTCGACTTCATGCGCCTGTTCCACAGGACGATACGGCGCACGGGTCTTAATTTTGTGTTCAGCCAGGGGTTTAACCCCCATCCCATCATGACCGTCGCGCAGCCGTTATCGGTCGGCGTAACGTCCGACTGCGAATACATGCGCGTATCGTTCGACGACGACCTTGACGCGGACGAGATAATGGATACGATAAACGCCGCGTTCCCGCCGGGGTACAAAATACTCGCGGCAAAAAAGGTTCAGGGTAAGGAAATCGACCTCACAAAGCTTGACCGCGCGGTATACGCTGTCGAACTTGAATACGAGGGCATTGCGGACGTTGACGCGCTTATGGCGCACGACGAGTTAATCGTGCCGAAAAAGACGAAAAGCGGCGTTAAGGACTCCGACATACGCCCGTACATCTACGCTCTCGAAAAGACGGGCGACGACGGCAAAACGCTCACACTTACCATGTGCGTCGCGGTCGGCAGCGCGTACAACCTAAAGCCGCAAAGCGTGATTGACGCTATGGAAAAGTACCTACCCGACTTCCGCGCCGGATTTATGAACGTACACCGCGCAAGCATGACGTGCGGCGGCAGCGAACCGCTGTAAAAAAGTCGGCATACTTCATAATTTTTCGGATAATTTTGCCGTGATTACTATTGAAATCCAATAAAAGATGTGCTATAATGTTGATAAGAATAACAATAATTAAAGGAGAGTGATTAACATGGTAAACGGCATAGAGCATATAGCCATTGTCGCCAAGGACACGGCTGTGCTGAAAGACTGGTACATGGACATGTACGGCGGCAGAGTTGTGTACGACAACGGCAAAGGCACGTACTTCCTGCAGTTCCCCGACGGCAGCATGATTGAGTTCGTGGTGGCGCAGACGGGCAGGTCGGGTGAATCGGAGAAGTCACCGGGTATAAGACATCTCGCATTTTCCGTTTCACCGAAAAACTTCGACGAAATCGTCGCAAGACTGAAGGCGGACAGCCGCGTCGAGGAGGTACACGACGTAAGCGAGAACGCGAAGGGTCTCAAAACGTACTGGTACAAGGATATTGAGGGCAATTTCAGTCATTTAATTTATCGCCCCGACCCGCTTATATAAGTTAATATTTTTTATATTAAAATACAAACAAAACAAGGAGGAAAAATTAAAGATGAGTGATTACTTAAACTTCAGCCTTGACGGCAAGGTTGCGCTCGTGACGGGCGCAAGCTACGGCATCGGCTACGCTATCGCATCCGCGTACGCAAAGTCGGGCGCGAAAATCGTTTTCTGCGACATCAAGCAGGACTTCGTTGACAAGGGACTTGCGTCCTACAAGGCGGACGGTATCGACGCGAAGGGTTACGTTTGCGACGTTACCAACGAGGAAATGGTACAGGACATGGTTAAGAAAATTGAGTCCGAGGTCGGCGTTATCGACATTCTTGTCAACAACGCGGGTATCATTAAGAGAATACCGATGTGCGACATGACGCCGGAGGAGTTTCGGCAGGTTATCGACGTTGACCTGAACGCTCCGTTCATCGTATCGAAGGCGGTTATCCCGTCGATGATCAAGAAGGGTCACGGCAAGATTATAAACATCTGCTCGATGATGTCGGAGCTCGGACGCGAGACTGTTTCGGCATACGCTGCCGCAAAGGGCGGTCTTAAAATGCTCACGAGAAACATCTGCGCGGAGTACGGCGCGTACAACATCCAGTGCAACGGCATAGGACCGGGTTACATCGCGACACCGCAGACCGCGCCTCTCAGAGAAAAGCAGCCGGACGGTTCGAGACATCCGTTCGACCAGTTCATCTGCGGACGCACACCTGCCGGCAGATGGCTGCAGGCGGAGGAGCTTACGGGCCCCGCGGTATTCCTCGCGTCGGACGCGTCGAACGCCGTAAACGGTCACGTGCTTTACGTAGACGGCGGTATTCTTGCCTACATCGGCAAGCAGCCGTAATTTAAAACCGACATACAAAACCGCCGCAATTTGCGGCGGTTTTTTTAACGGTTCATACATGGATTTTTGGTAAAGAAAAAGCAGGGCATGCGCCCTGCTTTTTTTGATTGTGAATTACTGTAACTCAATATGTTCATCTTGCGCTTGGTTAAAGCTTGGGTCTCCGCCTGCAATTTTTTCTAAGCAGTCGAAGAGGTACTCTGCAATCCACTTAGCCAACGGCTCTTTATAGTGGTTATGGTCGCCGTACAAGCTCTGAACATATTCGAGCGGTGTCTGTCCATCACCAACCGGAGCAACGCCGGTCTGTAATGTATTGAAGTAATCCTCACCCGCAAAGCCAAGCTCAATGATGTTGAGGTTATTGTCCTGAGCAATCTTTCTGAGCAAGCCGTTACGCGCGCCCGTTCCACGGTTATTTGTGAACTTCTGGGTTGACGCATCATAGTCGCCGTTCCATGAAGGAGCACTTCCCGCAACAGGTCCGTCCGGAGTAGCCGTTACGATTACCGGAATAGCTCCTCTCTGGATAATACCCTGTACGCAATAGTCGTCCATTACTCCAAGGAATTCCTCATTGCTTTCTCTACCGTTTATACCCATGTTAACCGTTACATAGTCGCCCGGGTTAACCGCAAGGAGAACAGCCTCAATTCTTCCTTCATTGTAGAAGTCTATGGAGTTACGTCCCGCCATACCATGGTTATGGAATGAACTGAACGCTGTCGGGAGTGTTACTCCGCTTTGAGATTCGGCAACATTACCCCACGAAATATTTCCGTTAGCATTGTTCTTTGTTGTCGAGTCGCCTATAGCGTATATTGCCGGCTTATCAAGCTCCGTCTTAGCCGTATCCTGCGCGATTGACAGCGACTTCAAGTCTGAATTAGCCGCAAATGTCAAGTCGAGTATACCGTCAACAACCGCAACCTTGTATGACGCGCCGGACTTGGATACACCGAGTACCGTCGAAATACCTTCGGGTTTCTCCGAATATGTCGCAGTGCTGGTGGTGTTGGCAGTTACAGTGTAGTTACCCGCCGGAACCTTAACCATAAACTTATAAGCAGCTGAACCGGTCACCTTATCCGAACCGTCTGTAAGCATGCTCGCATTTTCAAAGCCGTAACCCGCCTTATCGCTGTACGAATCCGCCTTTGTTACCTGCGTATATCCTTCCTCGGGCTCGCCCGTACCGAACGAGAAACTCAAACCGTGGATATTAACCGGAATAGCTCTCGACAGCGGCGTTGCGTCATTGTTTATAGCATTGATGTAAATTCTTGCCGGTTTAGCCGCGCTCGTTACCGTCAGCGTTGCCTTGCCGTCCGCTACATTGAAGGTTACGCCCGGAAGAGCTGTAGCCAATGTATCTGTTATATCCGTATAATTCTTATCAAGCACTTTGTATGTTATGGTTGACGCCGTTTCTGTAGGCTCGCCGTTCTCGCCCATAGCGAATTGAACATCATCGCCGTTCTTGTCAACCGTCTTAGCCGTAAACTCAGCCGTTGCGTTCTCGCCGCCTGTAAACGGAATTGTAAGACTTGTTACAGGTGCTGTTACAGCAATCGAATTGCCGGAGGTTGTAAGATTGATGTCCTTCGTCGCATTTGCCGAACCGCTGCGTGCCGTAACGGTTACGGGACCCGCCGGAGCGCCTTCTTTAACAACAAGCTTAGCTTTATGCGAATCTGTGCTGTCGGGAACGATCTGAATAGTATCGTCGTCCGAGTTGATCTCCCATGTAACGGCTCCCGTTATGGTATAACCTTCGGCAGTCTTGGGCATAGCTACCAGCTCAAGCTCCGCGTCGGGAAGCGGCGTCGCGGTATATGTTACGGGCGCATTGTCTATAGGCTCCATTGTGTCAAGTCCGTCCCACATAAGCAGCTTTGCACCGCTTTCAAGCACATAATTGTTGAGCACCGCCTTGCTGTCGGTAAACGTCAAATCACTTGTCTTTACGTTTGTAAGCTTTGTTCCGTCATAAGATGCAGCTATAAGCGTTGCTTTTGTAACATCGGCTTTTGTAACGGTCAATTTTTTAGCCACTCTGTCGTATGTATATACTCCGCTTTCGCCTATGGGGTTATCTCCCGCATCAGATTCATCGGGCGCGGGAACCTGCAGCTGCTCCGCACCGCCCTGGGTGTTGATCGTAATATTACCGATTGACGGATAATAAATCCTAAAGCTTGCAAGATCAACAGGGAAACCTCCTGTTACGCAGAAATATTTCTGATCCAATGTGTAACACGGGGTTGCGGGGTCCTCATCTGTTTTGCCGTCTTTTTGTTTGGCGTTGGCAGTGTTAATTGAAATGTCTTCAGCCTCTCCGAGCAGCATACCGTCATTTTTGTATACCTTTGCCCAGCATACCTTAGCCGTTTCGTCAGCCGAAACAACAATCCTGTACCATTCGTCTTTTGACATTCCGCTATCTACTACGGATTGTCCGTTAAGCGTCAATCCAGTACCGGTAAAGGACACAGTCCAGCTCGGATTGGCATTACCGTTATTTGCCGTACTCGCATAATGTCCGAAACCGCCCGTTCCGCCGGTAAATCTGATTTTAACGTCGGTAATATACTGATTTGCCTGATTGCTCAACAAGTATGAGCCGACCGTTGAACCGGATGTTCCGCCGCCTGTGGAGAACTGTAAATACTTCGTTCCGTCCGTATCATCCTTTTTCAATTCGAGCGTTCTTGCGCCGTTTGAACCCGCGATTGTCCAGTTGTTAAGAACGACATCGCGATATGTTTCATTTTGTCCGCCTACTTTATATCCGACAAGAGAATTTTTATAAGCGCTCATATCCACGGGATAACCGGGCTGCGGAGCGAGATTGTCACCCGCTATAGCCGAGCGCAGCGTGGCAAAAGGCGTTGAAAGAGTTTTTTCCTCACCCTTGTACGTTATTTTAACGTTAACGCTGCCGAACCAGTCGGAAACGCCGTTTCTTACATTAAAATACGCAACGTTGTCGGTTGAAGTCGGAGCTTCGCCTTCCGTGCCGCCGAGGTCGCCGTCACCGCTGCCCGGCTCTTTTGTAAGCGAAATATATCCGTCTTCGGGATCTTCTCCGTCGCCGCCGGAAAGACCCGTCGTCGTCCATTCGTATTCAATACCGTCTGCGTTTGACAAATCTGTGCCGTATATACCGCTTACTTTTACTTCTATTTTTTTATGTACCGCGTTTTCGGCTCCCAACGGCGGATTTACTATTGCAGTGTTAACCTGCGAAACAAATTCAACCTTCGACATTGTTTCCTCTGCCACTTCGCCGAATGTGTCATCATCTGTTTTTTCTCTCACCGTGAAGTTGTCAAACTTCATTACGCTGTTATAACGACCGGAAAGGAAATGTATACCTGTTATCTTATTTGTAACATCGCCGTTTATGGGAAGAACAAGTTTGTCTACAAGCTTATCTCCGCTCTCCGGTGAAATTGTTGCGGATACCAGTCTTTTTGTTGTATCAACGATAATTTCATAGTGATACCATGTAGAATCTGTCTGCGTTACCGTCGCTGTGCTTATATCGTTAAATGTCATTACACCGCCTTTGGTCATATCAATTTTAAATAAGTAGTTTCCACTGACAGCAGCGTTTGCGCCAGGCATGCCGCCGGTCAAAATGCCGAAACTGGAATTATCTGTATTAGAATTTGTAAGCGCCATGTCAAATTCCACAACATAGTATTCATGTCCCGTCAAATCCAAGTCCTCAAAATCCGAGGTCGCACCTCGGCTGTTGTTACTACCAGTAGTGTACTGAATATAATTGGTTTTATCCGTACCCAATGTAAGTCCATCGACATAATTAGGTGACGGCGTCCATACCGTTTTAGGATCGGTAACGCTTTCGTAATCCTGCGTATATGGCAGCGACGTTACCGCGCTTGCCGGCAACACAAACGCAAACTGCGCCGCCATCGCAAGCACTGCCGCGCCCGCGATTAGCTTTTTAAATTTTCCTTTCATATTGTTTTCTCCTCTCTTTTTGATTTTATTAAATCAGTTGTATAAATTATACTATAAATCGCTCGATTTGTACAGTGGTTTTTGTAGGTTTGGTTCAACAAAAAACCGACCTCTTTTTTGTGTAAAACAGCGAAAACCGTTCGCGTATAAAAAAAATCCTTCGCGTATTGCAAAGGATTTTTTGGTGGGAGAGAATGGATTCGAACCATTGAAGTCGAAGACAACAGATTTACAGTCTGCCCCCTTTGGCCACTCGGGAACTCTCCCGTATTGGAGCTGGTGATGGGACTCGAACCCGCGACCTGCTGATTACAAATCAGCTGCTCTACCAATTGAGCTACACCAGC
>CANQIP010000013.1 GCA_947623955.1 uncultured Clostridia bacterium
ATGGCGCGATAACAGTGATAAATCGGCTTGGTATTATGCCGATGTCCAAGAGGCTACCAACTCGCATTATTACGAGATAAACGGTGAATACGAGGTTTGGACGGCAATACGCTAAACGCGCAGCCGGACTGAGCTCGAAAGAAGATAAAAATTTTGTTTTCATAATTTTGTTCTTTCTGTTATACAGAAAGGCAACTGCCGCAGAGCTTTTGCTCCGCGGCAGTGCTTTGTATGTTAAAAGACGTTATCTCCAACAAAAAATCGGTATAAAACAAAAATCGAGTGTCCATAACCTCAAATCCGTTATGAACACTCGAAATGGTAGCGGTAAGTGGATTTGAACCACTGACACTGCGGGTATGAACCGCATGCTCTAGCCAACTGAGCTATACCGCCATAGCAACGTTAAATATTATAAACGATATTTTTTTATTTGTCAAGACTTTTTTCAAAAATTGTAAACTCTGCCGCAGATACGGAGAAAATCCGTTTCAAAATATCTGTTTTTAATTTCCGAAACTTATGGACACATAATCTCTTTTGTGATAAAATATTTATATAATTACAGTGTAAGCCATATGACTTTGCATAAATTTTCATGAAAAGAGGAACTGACGTATGAAAAAATTGTTGTTTGGAAAAATCCTTGCGGTGACGTTATCCGCCTCGACGGTATTCTCGCTGACGCTGCCCGCCGTGGCGGACAACGAAAAGGCGGCAACGTTTCATCTCGCGGCATATTACAATGACTCCAACACGCTTTTGAGCGTCAAGGAAATAAGAGGAAGTCTGAGCAGTGACGAGGTTGACGCGCTCGTTGATATTTACGAGCCGGAAAACGCAAAAAAAGCCAAGGTTTTTGACTGGACGGAAAATCTTGAACCGCAAAACGACAGCGGCAGAACGGTCGATATAGCGGACGAGCCTGAGGTTGTCATATTGCACACAAACGATATGCACGGCGCACTTGCCGGAACGTCGTCCGTTATAGGCTCTGACAGTGTGGCGGCGTTAAAGCAGCTTGACAATGCAATTCTCGCCGACGCGGGTGACGCCGTGCAGGGTGTCGCGCTCGCGTCACAGTCGAAGGGCGAGAGCATAATAAAAATCATGAACGCGGCAAAATACGATGTTATGGCAGCCGGTAACCACGAGTTCGACTACGGTCTCGACCATTTCAAAGAGCTTAGGGATTTGGCAAACTTCCCAATCATATCGGCGAACACATACAAGGGCGACGCGCTTTTATGCGCGGACGGCGACAATAACGGCGAGAACGTCATTATAGAAAAAAACGGCGTAAAGGTGGGCATATTCGCGCTTACGACGCAGAATACGATAACCTCGACAAAGCCTGAAAACGTAGCGGGCATTGACTTTAAGGACGAGGTCACGGCTGCGCAGGAGCAAGTACAAAAGCTTGATGAAGAGGGTGCGGACGTAATTATTGCGCTCACGCATATGGGCGAAACGGAAGAGGGCGCATGCACGAGCAAGCGTCTTGCCGAAGAACTCAAGGACACGGAGCTTGACGCGATTATCGACGGTCACACACATCATGTTGTAAACGAAAAGGTCGGCGATATTACAATCACGCAGACCGGCACGGGCAGCGTAAACGTCGGCAGAATGGCGATTGATGTGGCGGATGACGGAACCGTTTCCGTTAAGGAAACAATGCTTTCACGTGCGTTCTTCAATAATATTACCCCCGACGCGGAGGTTACAAAGACAATAACCGACGAGAGCGCGGAGCTTAACAAAACGCTCGCGCAGGAAATCGGCGAGACGAAAAATACGCTCTGGGGCGGCTCGATAAGAGGCTTAATCACCGAGGGACGCGTAGGTGAAACGAACTTCGGCAGCCTTATCTGCGACGCGATGATTGACGAGGCGAAAAATATCGTTCCCGAAGAGGACAAGAATTTACCGATAGTTGCGATTGAAAACGGCGGCGGTTACCGCGCAAGCGTGCCGAACGGAAAAATCACGCTCGGTAGTATCATTGACGCGCTGCCGTTTGCGAACAATGTGCGTATCATGGAAACAACGCCGAAACAACTCTACACGGCTCTCGAAGGATATATTTCAAGCGAGAAGAACGGTAAAGCTATTGGCGTGACGGCGCAGGATCCGGAAACGGGATTTTTGACGGCAAGCTACGAGGGCAGTTTCCCGCAGATAGGCGGTATGCGTATCAGCTACAACCCGAACAACAGCGTGGGTGAAAAGCTTGAACTCGTTTCGCTTATCGGCGGCAACACGGACTTGGACAAAGACGACGATACAACAAAGCTTATTCTCGCGTCGCACGACTATATAATCGGCGCGGAGGATATGATTGCCGAGGGCAGCGGACTTGTCGAGGTGGTTATCGCGTACATCAACTCTCTCACCGAAAACGGCACGAAACCGCTTGAAATTCCCGTAACGCTGGGCAGAATTACCACGACGGCTCATAATTGGGAAGGCTACGTATATACCGCGCATATAACGCTTACAAACGCCGCATCGCTTACGGACGGCAGTGAAATTTCGGTATACGTTGACGGAGAAAAGGACGCCGCGAAAGGCAAGGTCAATAACGGCGTGCTTGATATAGAACTCCCCGACGGGCCTCACGCGATAAAGCTATACGAGGATCAGCATGAGGCGTATGTCAACAACTACAGCGGCAACGGTGTGTTAGATGTATACGGAGATTTGACACTCGGTTATCCCGAGCTTGAATATCGCGGATAAAACAATAAAACAAACGCCGGCGGCAATCGAATGTGACTGCCGCCGGCGTTTTAAAATGCCTTGAATTATTTAAAAAGATTTTTCACATCTTCCCCCGAAAGCGTGACGGTCGGCTCAAACGCGTCGGACGCAGTGTAAGCCAGAATACTGTTTCTCAAAGCCTGCACAGTCGTTTTCTGAACCGACATATCAAATCCGCAGAACAGGAACGAGCCGTTGCCGACCTTCGCCTCAAACAACGGCGAACGGCGTATGTTGCTGTAATAGTTCGGCACGGGTTCAACCAGATATTTAAATTCGGGATTTAAGCCCGAAACGTCGGCGCAAACGCAGTTGTCGATCGGGTGTTTCCACTGAAAACCGCCGTATTCTCCGGTCGGAAATCTCTTAAACGCGGGACTTTTGCCGTCAATCATAAGACCGTTCGTGCGCTCGGACGGGAAGTGAGCCGGTGACCAGAACGTAGGCTTGAACAAACCCTCGATCGGGTTTACGAGATTATCCTTGCTCATGCTCACGATTGCCTTACCGCCGTTTTTGACGATTTCGTAAAATTTATCGTCCGCGCCGTCGGTAAGCGATACCTCGTTTATGTATTCCTCATCGGTGTACACGTAAATTTCCCATTCGTTCGAGTATTCGTCCACGCTCACCCTTACGGTGAGCGCCTTCGGTTCGGTAACAAAGTAAAGAGGGAAGGAAACCGTTTTTGAGCGCGTTTCCTTCTCAAATACAACCTCGCCATTGTCAATGACTTCCACTTTAAACAGCGGCATATTTATCCGCTTTTCGCCGTAGTTGTAGAGGTCAAGATCCGCCTTGAACGTGTCGGTGTTCATAAACACCCTGTCCGCTTTCATAAGCGGTACGGTGTGGTTACAGAACGTGCGGAACTTTTCGGCTGATATAATCCCCTTGTTTTTCCAGAACACATCGAGCATACCTATCGTCGCCGTACCCTGACCCGTATAGTCGCAAAGCCCCAAAAGCTCAAAACCGCCCATACGGTGAGTGCGCATCGCCGCCTCAATTTCCTCCTTGTACATCATAGCCGCGAACGCGCCCGACGCGCTCTTAAAATTTCCGAGCATACTATATACGTTATGCTTTATCATTTCCTGTTTTATAAACTCGAAATTCACGGGTTTTAAGCTGCCCGTGTAATCGCTCGTACTGTCAACGTCGGGGTACACGCAGTACTGACCGACCTCGAACGACACGACCGGCAGCGGCATATTCTTTATCGCTTTGTCGTAATTAAGGCACGTATGCTCCGATATAACGTCATGGAACACCTGCACTCTCACTCTGTTGCCGCCCGCCTCAAATGCCGAGAAATAGTCGTCGGCGGGGGAAACGGGTCTGTCGAAGTTTGACGTGAGGGTGTACAGTCTGCGGCTGTCGAGAGCCTTAATCTGCGTCGTTATATCTTCGAGCATTTCAAAGTCGCCTAGATTCTCGTTACCGTTCGAGAACATTATAAACGACGGGTGATTGCCGTACGCTTCCGATATACGCTTAGCCTCCGCGTGGAAAAACACGGCGTGCGCGGTATCGTCGCCCGCGGATATTGACGTTACGTCTACGTTGAGCCACAACGGCATCTCCGCGAGGACGTACACGCCCGTCATATCTGCAGCCTTAAACGCCGCCTCGGGCGGAAACCACGAATGAAAGCGCACATGGTTAAGCCCGTACTCCTTCACCGTTTTAAATACCCTCAGCCACTCGTCAAGCTCGGTCGGCGGGTAGCCGGTAAGCGGATATATCGCGCAGTCGAGCGTGCCGCGCAGAGCCGTTTTCCTGCCGTTAATCGTAAACTCCGTGCCGTCCGTGCCGACGGTGCGCATACCGAACGGAACGGTCTTTTCATCAACCGTCACGCCGTCCTTAATCATTTTTACGCGCAGCTTGTACAGCGACGGGTTAAACTCATCCCACAGCTTTCTGTGACTTATCGGGTATGTAAAACGCAGCGGCTGCACCTTGTTGTAAAGCGTGAAATCATACGTCCGAGCCTTCAGAGTTTTACCCGCGGGCGTTTCAGCCGAAACCTCGATCTGCACATCGCGGCGGTCGTCGGGGTAGAGACAGTCGCTGTGCGCAGACGCCTTCACGCTTACGCCGTATTTCTCGGTCGTAATCTGTATGTTTGACAGGTGGAATATCTCCTCGCATCTGAGTTCTATACCGCCGATAACGCCGTTCCATATAGACTGCGTATCGACGCTGTAACCGCTTGACATGCCTTCAAGCGACATTATGTTTGAATTGTCACAGCGCAGCGTCAGCGTATGCTTTCCCGCTTTGATTTTGCCGGTGAGGTCATATGTGTGCGGAGCGCACAGGCTTATAACGCGTCTCGATATTTTAACGCCGTCAATCCATAAATCCGACGCGCCGTTTATGCGCTCGAAAAAGAGCGTCAGACATTTATCCTCAAAATCCGCGGGCAGTTCAAACTCACGCTGTAACCACAGAGGACCTATGTAATCATATTCGGGGCGCAGGGTGCGCACAGCCTCATAGCAAAGCTCCGAGGGCGGCGTGTACGTTTTACCCACGCCGTTTGCACACGCGTCTCCGGGCAGCCTAAAGCCCGCGCGAGACAACCCGCGCTCAAAGAAACGTTCGTTTATACCTTTATCTTCAATATCCGTTTCGTAACGCCATTCGCCCGACAAATCCAAAGCGCGCATATTATATACCTCTTTTCATAATTTTCTTCAGTTCGATAAGCCCCTGATGCGAAACGTCCTCGCCGAGACCTTTATCCGCATACGCGCAGGCACTCTCATAGTCGCCCAAGCCGTAATATCCGAGCGCGGCAAGGTAGCTGCACGTTACGCGGTTTTTCCTGTTCATATCCGTGTCAAACACAAGGAAGTCGGGCAGTGACACCGCGAAATAGTCAAACTCCGCCTTGTCGTCCATATGCTCCATACCGTAGGATATAAGTCTGTTAAACATACCCCTCGCGCCGCGTTCGTCGCCCAGTGCGCGTTTTGCGAGCGCGATATAGAACAAAACCTCCGGCGGACGGTCGTTATAGTAGCGCGCGTCGCCTATCGTGCCGTCGCCCTCGGACGCTTTTTCGTAATAATCCTTCGCCGTAATGTAGTCGATTTTTTCGTTTGCCTTTCCGAGCGCGCAGTAAATGTCGTTGTCGGCTGCGTTTATAAGCTTACCTTCTCCCAAGTTTTCGGGGTAGACGAGAGCATTTTCAAGGTATTCGTTTGCCGCCTCGAAATCGTCGTTTTCAACACAATCACGCGCAAGTCCGACAAGAGAGAGCCTGTACTGCGCCGTAATCTTGCCTTCGCCGCCCTCCCACGGGTGGAAACGGCGCGCCGCGATAGCCTTGTGCGCCTTGTCGTACTGCCCGTCGCTGTTTAACAGCGTCACATACTCTGTGTAAAGGTCGTCGCGCGCCTTTACGAGTTCAATATTGTCCGTTAGCAGCTTTAACCGTTTCTTTACCGACACGTTCGTCTGCTTGTATATAAGGTCAAGCTCGTACAAAAGACGCGAGCTGTCATGGTCAAGTCTGAACGCGCGTTCCATTTCCGTCACGGCTTTACGCTCGTCGCGCAGCTTGTTGAAGTACACGAGCGATAAATTTCTGTGAACGATCGGATTTGACGGGTCGATTTCGTTCGACTTTGTCCAGCACTGGAACGCCGCGCCCCAGCGACCCTTGTCGTACAGCAAATTACCGAGCAGATAAGGCGCGTTCGCGTCGCTTTTGTTATGCTCCGTGGCATAGCGCAGCACGAGCATATCATTGTGACGGACGGGGAAACAGTAATCGCAGTTACACTTCGCCGCGACTTCAAGCTCTATCTCGCTCTTTGAATAATACGCCATATAGTAGTGCAGCATCGGTCTGTCAGCCTGCGACACGAGCGCGAGAACTCTCGCCGCTTCGTCCCAAAGACCGAACTCGGCGTAATTAAGCGACAAATCAATATAGCTGTCCACGTCGCCGCGCATTATTGTGGTAAGCTCGTTAAGCACCGCGAAGTCGTCCGTGATACGGTACAGCTCATAGCGGCAGCCGTAGTTTAACGGGTCAAGTTTCATCGTGTCGAGCGCGAACGCTTTTGCCTCGTCAAGTCTGCCCGTAAGACGCAGCACCGATGTTTTGAGATTACGCGCCTTTAAGTTGTGCATACCCCTCGCAAGCGATTGCTCCAAAAACGCGAGAGCTTTTTCATAGTCGCCGCGTGACGCGTCGATACACGCAAGCTGATAAAATCCCTTATCCTGCATGGCAGCCGACCATATCGACTTATAAAACGCGTCGTACGCCTCGTCGGTTTTGCCCTGTTTCCTTAAAGCGAGACCGAGATTGTAGTAAGGCTCGCAGTCGTACGGGTTCGGGTTTTTCCAGGTCGATTTTTTTATCGCCTCGCGGAAATGCTTTTCAGCCTTCTCAAACAGTCCGCGCTCGTACAGGTATCTGCCGTAAGCGTTATTGAGACGTATATCCGTCTTGTCGCGGCGCAGACCTTCGAGGTAATAGTCCTCGGGCGAGAACGTCGCGTGACGGTACTGCTCCAAATGCAGAGCCGTCAGATACAATTCCTCCGCCGTCGCTATCTCCGACGGCTTTTTGCACGCCTCGGCGGGCGCGGGCGTCTTTTCATACGTTTTCGGTTCGGGAGTATATGAAATGATTATGTTGCCGTCACCGTCCGTCAGCGTAAGCGTCAAGTCCTCCTCGCTGTCGCCGATAAGCTCTATTTCCTCGTAAAACGGCTTATCGGGCGCAAGTTCAACGTCCTTTTCCGTCTTTTTCTCAATCCTGCCCGACAGCGTTACATTCACCGTTATTTTTTCGGGCGAGTACGCGCTTATATACGCCTTGCCATCCTTTACTTCAAGATTTACCGCGGCTTTAAGACACGCGTTCTTTACCGCGCCGACCGTCTTGTACGGCAGGAAATACTGCGTAAACGTCTTTTCCTCATACGGCGCGATAAACGTAAAGTCGGGCTGATTGTCGGTGAAAACGCCCGTCATAAGCTCTATGTACGGACCGTTCTCATCGGTCAGATTGCGATCCCAAGCCTTGCCGAAATCACCGCAGCCCCACGTCCACTGCTTTTTGCCGGGGGATATGTGATGATCCGCTATGTGCAAAAGACCGGCCCCGCGTCCGTAATCGTAGTTGCCGATAAAGTCGTAATCCGAGTGGTACGCCATATACGACGTGGGAACGGGGATATTCTTGTACATGGAAATATCCACGCCCTCGCTGTAATCCATTTTGTAATACGTGCTTGTGGATATGGGGAAACGCGACACGTCGCGCTTGCCGTGATCCATTACCGCGTGAACGTCGGGCGGAAATATCGACTTTGTGTTCTCGTTTACCGGCACGGCGGGATTTGCCCACCACAAAAACGTCTGCGGTCTGTCGGTCTGGTTGTATATCTGACCCTTTATTTCGAGATACGCCTTGCCGGGGTAGAGCGTGAACCGCGCCATACCCTTCATGCGGTGCATCTTTTCTATCTCGCCGACCGTAACGGTCGCGCTGCCGTCCTCGTTTTCGCACATTGTAAAGTCAACGGGGTCGAACGTCGAGGGACGGTGATGCTGCGGCCAGTTAAACTCGATACCGCCCGACACCCACGGGCCCGCAAGCCCCACAAGCGCGGGCTTTATTACCTCGTTGTGGTAAACGGCGTCATAGCCGTTAGTTTTATCGTATATTCTGTGTATTTTGCCGCCTATCTCCGGCAGCACCATTACAAGGAGATACTCGTTTTCAAGGTATACCGCCGTGTAGCTTTTATCTGTTTTCTCGTCCGATATGCTTTCGCGCACGGCATGGGGATAAACTCTTCCGGAACTGCCCTGATAAACACGCTTTTCGAGGAACATCGGCAGCTTGCTTGCCTTTCCCGCCTCATACGTGGGTATTACGACGTCCTCGCTCCATAATTTTACTTTTTCCATTTCATTTCTCCTCTCGGAATTTATGCACATGTACATTATATATTGTTTTTGAGGTAATATCAATACCGTAAATCATTTATTTGTGCTTTTTGTATATCGGGAAACAAAAATGATATGCTCGCGTAACGATAATGTTACAAAAATCGTGCGAAATATGTTGCGAAAATTCGTCGTTTATGATAAAATTATAATAACATACTATGTGTAGAAGGGGAGAAAATACTATGAATAAGCTTTTAAAAACAGTTCTGGCGTTTACGCTGGCTATGTCCATGACACTGCCCGTATTCGCGGAACCGACGGACACACAGGAAGGCGAAACTGAGGCGACGCCCGCACCGGTAACTGAGTCCAACGTGTTCAGCGATATTAACACGGAGAATTTCGCATGGGCAAAGCCGTACATACTCGATATGCACGAAAAAGGACTTATATCGGGCTACGAGGACGGAACGTACAGACCCGATAACGACGTTACGCGTCAGGAGGCTCTTTCGCTGTTCGCGAGAGCGATGGGTTCAAACGATCCCGCGAACGCCGAGGTTCTTGAAATCGCGCACGACAAATATGACGCGATAATAAAGAATTACAAGCTTACGTGGGGTACGGACGAAATAGCGTATCTTATGTATAAGGGCGCGCTTAAAAAGACGGATCTCGACACGTATCTTCTCGATCAGGAGAAAGCAACGCCTATGGCGCGTTTTGAGGCGGCTATTATAATCACAAAGGCTATGGGCGGTGAGGAAAAGGCTCTCGCCGACCTCGGAGTTGTGCTTGACTACACCGACGCGAGAGAAGTACCGTCAAACGCGATACAGTACGTGGCATACGCGAGCGACGCAGGTATTATGGAAGGCATGGGCGACGGCACGTTCTCGCCGACCACGCCCGTAAAGAGAAGTCAGATTGCCGTAATGCTTTCGCGCACGGTCGATAAGACGAATTACAATTTTATAAGCGGACTTCTCACCGCGATTGATACCGACCAAAAAACGATAACGGTAAAAAATGATAAGGACGAAGACGAAACGTACACCTACAGCGACGAGTCGAGTTTTAAAGACCTCGGCGACGAAACGCAGCCTGCAGATATGCCGGTCAACGTGGAATCCGTAATAACGCTTTCGGGCAAAACGGTATCGTCGGTAGACGCCGTTTCCGAACTTCCGAACGAAACGGTTGTGGGAAAATATGTAAGCTACGCGTCAACGTCGGGCAAAACGTCCGTCAGAATAACGCTTGAAGATACGGGCGAAACGAAAAGCTACGAGTGCCTGCCGGACTTGTCCGTAACGTATCAGGGCAGCCCCGCGACGGTAAAGAGCTTTACCAAGGGCGACGTTCTCACGCTTGAACTTAAAAACGGCAAAATCGCCAGGATAAACGGCAACAACAAGACGGTGACAATTTCCGGCGCGATAGTCGAAAGCGTTGATATAGAAAACGGCGTGCATATTACGATTTCGCACGGCGACGACGAATACGACGGCAAAACGTATGAGGTCAGCAGCAACGTATTGGTTAAGAAGAATGACGCAACCGTAGGACTTGACAGCATCTATCCCGGCGACAAGGTAAGGCTTGAACTCGAATACGATGTTATTACCGAAATTCGCGCAACGTCATCGACAAAGACTACGGAAGGCACAATAAAGAGCCTTACGATTGCCTCTCCCGAATCAACCATGACGCTTAACATAAAGGGCGAGGAACAGACGTACACAATCCCGAAGGACGTTGTTATAACGGTTAACGGCGAGGAAGGCTCGCTCTACGATTTCAGAGTGGGAGACCTCGTAAAAGTAACGACCGAAAGCGACGCGATTACAAAGATTGTCGCGACGTCGACGCAGGAATCGTCGGGCGATGTTACGGGCGTTGTAACGGGAATTAACACCTCGTTCGGCGTTGTAAGCGTTAAGGTTGACGGCTCGGAAATTCCTTTAAACGTGTTCTGCAAAGACGACTCAACAACATTTGTGGCGGCTGACGGCAAAACCAAGAAGATGAAGGACGTAAAGGTAGGTCAGACGGTAGAGATTAAGGGTACCGTTTCAAACGGCGTTTTTGTAGGCAAGCTGTTTGTAATAGTTGCTGAGGCGAAATAAAAGCCCATATACAATAAAAATCGGCGTTCAAGGTGATACAAATATGTATCGCCTTGCTTGCCGTCACGGTCAAATATTTTACATGATGTAAGGCAGAGGTGAGGAAATGAACCGCTTTAAAAAATACTCGGGATATATTGCGGCGTTTATATTCAGCGTAGCGGTAATTGCGGTGTACAAGACATTTGATAATTTCGGCAGTATTGCCGGCTGGATCGGCGCGCTCTTTGCGGCGCTAAAGCCGTTTATCGGCGCGTTTGCGATTGCCTATATCCTTAATATGCCCGCGAAACGGCTCGAAAAGCTTTTCGCATGCGCCAAAAATAAATTCGTAAGCAGCCATTCGCACGGTTTAAGTATACTTGTGGTGTACCTTGCCGCGCTGCTTGTGGTGGCGTTTCTCCTGTATCTGCTTATACCTGCGCTCGTTGAAAATCTTTTGGACTTCGTGCAAAACCTCGATTCATACGCGAACTCTCTGTCGCGGTTTATAAACGAGTCGAGCCTTGCGCAGAAACTCAACCTGCAGGCGGTCGATTTTTCAAAGACGGTAGAGGCGTTTATAGACACCATCGACATGTCTACGCTCCAGACATACGCCCGAGGCGTTGTGAATTTTACGAGTGGTTTCATAAATGTATTTGTTGCGTTTATCGCCTCGATTTACATGCTTTTGGATAAGGATCGTCTGCGCCGACTGTTCGTGCGGCTGATGAATTTGATGTGCAAGGATAAGACCGTGACGTATATCACCGTTCACACGAAAAAAACAAACGAGGTATTTACGAATTATATATATTCAAGACTGTCATGCAGTATAATAATGGCTATACTGTGCAGCGTTATACTGTCGCTCATGGGAGTGAAATACGCGCTTATCCTCGGAATATTCATAGGCGCGATGGACATGATACCGTATTTCGGCTCGATTATTTCAAGCATTATCGCCGTGCTTATAACTTTTCTGACCGGCGGATTTTGGCAGGGAATATGGTCGGCTGTCGTACTGCTCATACTGCAGCAGTTTGACGGAAACGTACTCGGTCCGAAAATAATGGGCGACTCGCTTGAAATGCGTCCGCTGTGGATAATTTTCGCGATTTCCGTCGGCGGTACGCTGTTCGGGTTTATAGGCATGCTTATTTCCGTACCTATTTTCGCAATAATAAGAATAGTGCTTTCGGACTACATCGAAACACGCGAAAAACTGAAAGCGGAAAAGGCTGAAGGAGAGGGTGAAACGGCTGATGAATAGTATAGCCGTTATAGGCGGCGGCGCGTCGGGACTTGCCGCGGCAATATCAGCTGCAAGCCGGGGCGCACGCGTCACCGTATACGAAAGCGGCGCGAGAGTGGGGAGAAAGATACTCGCCACCGGCAACGGACGCTGCAACATGACAAATCGAAACGCGTCCGCCGAGCATTACCACGGCGCGGACGTAGATTTTGTTCGCGGCGCACAGGAAAAATTCTGGGTGGAGGATACGCTCGGATTTTTTTTGTCTCTCGGCGTCATGACAAAAACCGAATCCGACGGCAGGGTATATCCCTACAGCGACCGTGCGTCCTCCGTGCTTGACGCTCTGCGGCTCAAACTCGACACTCTCGGAGTACGCGTGGTGACGAATTATGAAGTTAAGAGTGTAAAACGCAAAAATAACCGCTTTTTAATCGTACCGTACCGCGGCGAAAGTGAAACTGCCGACGTTGTGATAGTCGCGACAGGCGGCAGAGCCGCGCCAGACCTCGGCTCAAAGGGCGGCGGTTACAATATACTGAAGGGGCTGGGTCACACCGTGACCGACACGCGCCCGTCGCTCGTTCAGCTCAAAACCGAAACGGAAACGGTGCGAAAGCTTAAAGGCATACGCATAACAGCTGAGGCGAGCATAGACGGCGCGAGCGAGTACGGCGAAATACTGTTTACCGATTACGGTCTGTCGGGCATAGCGATTTTCTCGCTTACCGCATACCTCGACAAGCAAAAAACGGTGTCGCTCGACGTTATGAGTGGTACTGACAAAGAAGAGCTTACTTCTATGCTTACAAAGCGCGCACACCTCATGTCCGATGTGCCGATCGAAAGTTACTTTACCGGTATGCTCGATAAGCGCGTGGGACAGGCATTGTTAAAGTCAGCGGGAATTACTCCGCTGTCACGTCCGAGCCACACGCTTACCGAAACGGAAATCACGCGCCTTGCGGACGTTATGAAAAAATGGGAATTTAAAATAGAAGGCACGATGTCGTGGAACAATGCCCAGACAACAAAGGGAGGGGCAGTTACACGCGAATTTGACAAGGACACAATGGAGTCAAAAATCGTAAAAGGTCTGTACGCGGCGGGCGAGGTGCTTGACATTGACGGCGACTGCGGAGGCTACAATTTACAGTGGGCGTGGTCGTCAGGCTGTCTTGCCGGCAGAAACGCCGCATTAAGGGAGGAGAACCATAAATGAAGGATTCAATGAAAATAACCGTCGGCTATCAGTTTATGTACATTTTGCTGACATATCTCGCATCCGCGGCAATTGCGGCAATGTTCGGAATGTTCATATTCTACCAATTTACCGATAAAAACATAGCCAAGCAAATTCTGTCCGTCGGACTTATCGCCGTTGAGGCGGCGATGCTCTACGTGACCGCAAAAAAATTTGCGAGCCGCGATATAAAGGACTATACGCCGCTTAAAGAAAGCAAGGTAAAGGGCGTACTGTTCGGCGTGTCTGTTGCGGCGTTTGATATTATTCTCGTTATCGCGCATAAAGCTGTATGGGCTGCGTTTTCCATACCTCTTGAAGAAGGCGGAAGGGCGCTTTCGTCCGCAGGCGCGGTGGCGTATAACTTTATTTTTAATATTTTGACGTTTGCGTACAACGGTTTTATGACCGACCCGCAGCACGGTTACATCGGACTGGTTACGGTTGCGCTGATGATTATTGTGCCGATAGCGGCGACGACATTCGGATATATCGCGGGCTGTAAGAGATTTGAGCTTGCGGAAAACCTCGACAAGCTGATATATGAAAAGGAAGATAAGGAGGAGGACAAGAAATGACACTTCAGGAAATTATCGACGACAGTAAAAACATTGTCTTTTTCGGCGGCGCGGGCGTATCGACCGAAAGCGGCATACCTGATTTCCGCAGTGTGGACGGACTGTACAATCAAAAATACGACTACCCGCCCGAAACGATACTGAGCCATACCTTCTTTATGAACAAGACTGAGGAATTTTACAAGTTTTACCGCGACAAGATGATTATACGCGGCGCAAAGCCGAATAAGGCGCATATTACGCTTGCGCGTCTTGAAGAAAAGGGAACGCTCAAAGCCGTTATAACGCAGAACATCGACGGACTTCACCAGGCGGCGGGCAGCAAAAACGTCATAGAACTTCACGGCTCGACGCTCCGCAACTACTGTATGGACTGCGGCAGATTTTACGGCTTAGACTTCGTTGCCGCGTCGGAGGGCGTGCCGAGGTGCGAGTGCGGCGGTATCGTCAAGCCGGACGTTGTGCTGTACGAGGAAATGCTCGACGACAGCGCGATTCGCTCCGCCGTGTCGTATATTTCAAAAGCCGACACGCTTATAGTAGGCGGCACGTCGCTTAACGTCTATCCCGCAGCGGGGTTCGTAAACTATTTTGGCGGCAGACATCTCGTGATTATAAATAAGGCGTCCACTCCCGCCGACAGCAGAGCCGAACTCGTCATAAACGCCCCCATAGGCGAGGTTTTAGGCGGATTGGAGATTTAAAGGATATACACCTAAAAATCAAAGAGTTTGATACCTTTGCTGCGTCATAGCCTAACATTCTTTATGCTTTCCATTCGATTGGGATTTTTGTATTATAAAAGCACGTTTGCCATGAACGTGCTTTGTAAACTGTGTTTAGTTTTTACGTATAACCTCGGCTATGTCATCTATAGATACTGTAACGGTTTCTGAATTGTTTGGTTCGGGACACAATTCAATCTCGTAGCCCTTTCCGTCTTGGTGTTCATATATCTCTATAACGCAACCCTTACGTCCATCCTTTAACCTCACATCATCATACCAACCTACGTCTAACATTTTTACTATACCTCCTTTATATAGTCACTTGTCGTCCAAGTTTTTCCGTTTTCCTTTTTCAGCCAATTATAACATTTGTCGTTTTTTATCTATACAAAAAATTACTTATAGGATTTATCAAATAGGATTTGTCGAATATTGCTTTGTATTCATCCTCGTTGCAGCTTATCCGCAGTCTTATTGTCATCTTTTTTGTGACTAAAAAAGATAGGGTCTAATTATACGACCCCATCCAACAAAAAACATATCCTACCCTTTTTATTCGCACATATCCTATCCGCCTATCTGACATTTAAGACCACTCTTTTTTGCGTTTTCGAGCAAAAGCTGCATATGGTCGTTCGGTATAAGCGGCAAATCGCCCATAAGGTACTCTCTGCCCAAGCCCTCGTACTTGCCCTGACCGAGTCTGTGGTACGGGAGCAGGTGCAGATGCTCGACTCCGGGCAGTGACGCCGCGAACATCGCTATATCATATATTTCCGACGGTGTGTCGTTAAACGTCGGTATAACCGGTACGCGTATTGTTAGATTTACCATACCGCTTTCGGCAATTTTACGCGCGTTTTCACGTATCAGCTCATTCGGCTGACGCGTAAACTCCTTATGCTTAGCGCTGTTCATATGTTTTATATCCATAAGTACGTAGTCGAGGTAGGGGAGGTATTTCTGTATTGTTTCCCACTTCGCAAAGCCGGTCGTTTCGATTGCCGTGTTTATTTCAAGCTCTTTGGTCGCACGCAGAAGATGCGGCGCAAAGTCCGGCTGCAAAAGCGACTCGCCGCCCGAAAGCGTGAGACCGCCGCCACTCCTTACGTAGTAAAACCTGTCCTGAAGTATAATAGGCAAAAGCTCCGCGACCGTAACGTCCTTACCCATGATTTTTTCCTTGCCCTCGAACATCATCGGCTGAACGTCAAACTCCTGCGACTCGGGGTTGCAGCACCAGCGGCAACGCAAAGCACAGCCCTTCAGAAATACAATCGTGCGTATTCCCGGACCGTCGTGTATGGAATATTTTTGTATGTCGAATATACGACCCTTTGCGTTTAAGTAATTTTCCATGTTAAATCCCTTTTACAGCTTTAGTCAACGAAATTCGCCTGTTCCGTTCTCGCGATTATATCGTCCTGCAGCGAGCGTGAAAGCGTTGTGAACAGCGCGCTGTAACCGGCCACGCGGACAACGAGTGACTTGTAGTTTTCGGGGTGTTTCTGCGCGTCCAAAAGCGTTTCCTTGCTTACGACGTTAAACTGCATGTGCATACCCTTCTGGTCGAAGTACGCTCTGATATACGAAACGAAGTTTTTAAGTCCTTCTATACCGCTTAGCGCAGACGGGTGGAACTTCTGGTTGTAGAGCGTTCCGTTTGACGCGATACCGTGGTCAAGCTTTGCGACGGAGTTAGCCGCAGCCGTGGGACCGAGACGGTCGCTGCCGCTGCGCGGGCCTACGCCGTCGGCGATAGGCGTGTTCGCAAGTCTGCCGTCGGGCGTTGCACCCGTCTGCTCGCCCAAAGGCACGTTAGCCGAAACGGGGTACAGTCCGGCATGGAACTGACCGCCGCGCGGATTGTAATACTTCTCAACCTCGCGCGTGTACACATATGCGACATCACGCGCAAACAGGTCGACCTCTTCGATATCGTTGCCGTACTTGGGGAGCTCGTCTATCATTTCGAGTAGCTTGTCATAGCGCGCAACGTCCTCTTTTGACGACGTACCCGCAAGGAACATTCTGCATATTTCCTCAATCTGCGCTTTAGTGACCGGCTTACCCATATCGGCAAGGTTCTTGACAACCTCCGCCGTCGCGTTTTTAGCAGCTTTCGGGGTAAGACCTCTGCCGTAGTTATGTAAAAGCGCGTCCTTAAATTCAGCCATCGACACGAGTTTTTTGTCAAATACGAGCGTTCTTATCGCGTTCAGCGCGTCCGTCATGTTCGCGATACCGAAACCCTGCGGGCCCGTGAAGTTATAGTGAGCGCCGCCCTCCTGTATCGTCTTGCCGCGCGCGATACAGTCGTCGATCATCATCGACACGAACGGCAGCTGTCCGCGCTCGCCGTGCGCAACGTCAATAGCGTTATCGGCGTTTACCATGAGCTGTATCATGTACTTCATCTGCGCCTTGTACGCGTCGTAGAACTCGTCAAACGTTTTCATCTGCAGAACGTCGCCGGTCTTTAAGCCGACCTGCACGCCTTTGTCAACGCCGTTCGAGAACACAAGCTCCAGCGGACGGCACATATTGAAGAACGCCGCGTCGTGCCAGCCGTCGGTTTTATGCGACGCCTGCGGCTCAACGCATCCGATTATGTTGTAGTCGCGCGCGTCCTCCAAGGTAACGCCTCTGCTCATGAGCGCGGGAATAATAACCTCGTCGTTGTAATACGCGGGAAGTCCCACGCCCGTGCGCGTAAGCTCCGCACATTTTATCATAAATTCGTTCGGCGTACCGTTCCAGATACGCACCGAGAACGACGGCGCAGGGAGACGCGTGTGCATCGACGCCTGAATACAAAGGAAAGAAAGGTCGTTCGTCGCGTCGAGACCGTCGCGCGTCTGACCGCCTGCGCAAAGGTTCTGGAACAGGCTGTAACCCGCGAAACCTTCCGCCGACGCCGCATCGCGAACCTTATTGAGGTCGTTCAGCTTTATCCATATGCAGTCGAGAAGTTCCTGAGCAAACTCACGCGTCAGTATTCCTTTTTCAATATCCGCCTTGTAGTAGGGGTACATATACTGGTCGAAACGTCCCGGTGAAATCGAGTGACCGCTTGCCTCCATCTGAATGAGCATCTGCACGAACCAGAACGACTGGCACGCCTCGTAGAACGTGTCCGCGCCGTTTTCGGGTACCTTCGCGCAGTTTTTCGCAATCTGCATAAGCTCCTGCTTACGCGTGGGGTCGGTGCATTTCTGCGCTTTTTCATATGCGAGATTGGCATAGCGTCGCGCGTAATTTATAGCCGCGCGGCACGAGATAAGACACGACTCCAAAAACTCGTGTCTCTTTGAGTAGTCGCTGTCGTAGACGTTAGCCTTATTAAGTTCGTTTTCGAGAATTTCCATGTAGCCCTTAAAGCCTATCTGCACGACTTTGCCGTAGTCAACGGTAACGTGTCCGACGCCGTTGTAGAAATAGTTGCCCGGCGTGAACATGTTATGCTCTATCGCGAGCCTTGCCTCGGGAGCCATGTACGCCGTCGCAAGCTCGCTCGTCGTCTTGCCCTTCCAGTAAGGGTACACCTCGCGCAGAGCGCGCTTTGTTTC
This sequence comes from uncultured Clostridia bacterium, assembly GCA_947623955.1. Lineage (GTDB taxonomy): Bacteria > Bacillota > Clostridia > UBA1381 > UBA1381 > Hominilimicola. The sequence goes on from CANQIP010000013.1 coordinate 18,176, forward strand.
CTCGCTTATGTGGAACGGGTCAGCCTCACGCGTTTCGACCGTGTCAAATTCAGCCTCCAGCCACTCATACGAGTATTCGGGGAATACCTGACAACTTCTCGGCGCTTTCGTCGCGCTGCCGACTATAAGCTCGTTGTCGCGGATCGTTATCGGGATGTTTTCGAGTATGTGTTCAAACGCCATTGCGCGGCGTTTTACGTTCGGCAAATCCTCGGTCTGCTTGTAGCTTTCCGTAAGGAGTACGGCTCTGTCAGCCTCTATCTCCGGCATCTTCGCGAACAAATCGTCCAAAAGCTTGTCTATTCGTTCGGTTCTGGGTATATCTTCGGTATTGAATGTTCTCATAACGCTACTCTCCTATGCTAATATATACTTTCTATATTATACCACAATATATTGAAAATTTCAATATATTTTTTTCAAGATGTTGTGATTTTTTGTGTCGGATTGAGCAAAGCGCGCTACATTCGGAATAAATCGGCGCGGCAAGGGTAAAATAATACCGGAAGGAGCATCGGAATATGAAAAAGAAAAACAATAACCACGTGATTTTCAGCCCCGAAATGTCCGACCTCGACAGCGGACATATCGCGTCGGCAACCGACTGTACGGGGCTTATGCCGTTCGCGCCGGAAAGCAGGGAGGAACGGAAATCGTACAAGGCGATTTACGACTATTCTCCCGACGAAACGACGCGCGCGGACGCGAAAAAACGATAATATGAGACCTCCCGCTTTTATGCGGGAGGTTTTTGATATTTTCTACTTGCAACGCGGCGTATTTTTTGCTATAATAATACAAATAAGTCATAATGAGGTACGCATATTGAAAACAAAGGATTTTTACTACGAACTTCCCAAGGAGCTTATCGCGCAGGAGCCGATAAGCGACAGGAGCGCGTCGAGACTGATGGTTCTCGATAAGGAAAGCGGGAAAACGGAGCATAGACATTTTTATGATATAGTGGATTACATCAACGCGGGCGACACGCTTATATTAAACGACACAAAGGTAATTCCCGCGAGACTGCACGGCGTTAAAGAGGGCACGGGCGGCGCGATAGAGTTTTTGCTCCTTACAAAACGCTCTCTCGACGTGTGGGAGGTAATATTAAAGCCCGGGCGCAAGGCAAAGCCCGGCGCAAGGTTCGTATTCGGCAACGGGGAACTTCGCGCGGAGATACTCGATGTTGTAAACGAGGGCAACCGCCTTGTAAAATTTGAGTACGAGGGTGTGTTTGAGGAGGTTCTCGACCGTCTCGGCGAAATGCCGCTGCCGCCGTACATAACGAAAAAACTGGAGGACAAGGACAGGTACCAGACGGTGTACGCGAAAAACAACGGCAGCGCGGCAGCCCCCACCGCGGGACTGCACTTTACGCCGGAGCTGCTTGATAAAATCAGGGAAAAGGGCGTAAATATCGGCTTTGTGACACTTCACGTAGGATTGGGAACATTTCGTCCCGTAAAGGCGGAGGATATAAAAGACCACAAAATGCACTCCGAGTTTTACGTTCTGCCCGACGAAACAGCCGAGCTTGTGAACAGGACGAAGGAAAAGGGCGGACGCGTAATTTCGGTCGGTACAACGGCTACGCGCGTTCTCGAAACGGCGGGTATGAACGGCTTGCCGCTTAAAGGCGCGACCGGCTGGACGGATATTTTTATAAGCCCCGGAAGTGAATTTCACGTCATTGATGCGCTTATCACAAACTTCCACCTTCCCGAGTCCACTCTCATTATGCTTGTGAGTGCGCTTGCGGGCAGGGAGAACGTGCTTAACGCGTATGCCGAGGCGGTTAGGGAAAAGTACCGATTTTTCTCATTCGGCGACGCTATGTTCATTAAATAGAAACGCGGCGAGGTGAAAAATTTGAACGGAACATTTAAGATACTGCACACAAACGGACTTGCCAGACGCGGCGAGTTCGACACGGTTCACGGCAAAATACAAACCCCCGTGTTTCAGAATGTCGGCACGCTCGCGGCAATAAAGGGCGCGCTGTCAACCGAGGATTTAAAGACGGTAGGCTGTCAGGTCGAACTGTCGAACACGTACCATCTGCACCTTCGCCCGGGCGACAAGGTTATAAAAAAGCTCGGCGGACTGCATAAATTTATGAACTGGGACAGACCGATACTGACCGACAGCGGAGGATTCCAGGTGTTCTCACTCGCCGGACTTCGCAAAATCACCGAGGAGGGCGTCTCGTTCGCGTCACACATAGACGGTCACAGGATATTCATGGGACCCGAGGAAAGTATGCAAATACAGTCTAACCTCGCGTCAACAATCGCAATGGCGTTTGACGAGTGCATAGAAAACCCCGCGCCGAAGGATTACGTCAAGCAGTCGGTTGACAGAACGTACCGCTGGCTCGTAAGGTGCAAGGCGGAAATGGAACGGCTCAACTCTCTTGACGACACGATAAACAAAAATCAGCTTTTATTCGGCATAAATCAGGGCGGCACGTATGACGATGTGCGTATAGAGCATATGCAGCGCATAGCGGAGCTTGACCTTACGGGCTACGCGATAGGCGGCTTGGCGGTGGGCGAGAGTCACGAGGAAATGTACCACATACTGGACGTGACGGTGCCGCACGCGCCAAAAAACAAGCCGCGCTATCTCATGGGTGTGGGAACGCCGTCGAATATTATAGAGTCGGTGGCGCGGGGCGTTGACTTTTTCGACTGCGTAATGCCGACAAGAAACGCGCGTCACGGTTTCATATTCACGCGTCACGGTACGATGAACATGAAAAACGAAAAATACGCGCTCGACGCGCGCCCGATTGACGAGGAGTGTAACTGTCCGACGTGCAAAGGGTACACGAGGGCGTATATAAGACATCTGTTTAAGGCGGGCGAAATGCTCGCGATGCGGCTTTGCGTAATTCACAATCTGTACTTCTACAACGAGCTTATGGAAAGGATAAGAACGGCAATCGAGGAGGACAGGTTCGAGGAATTTCGGCGTGAAAATACGGCAAAGCTTGCGCAAAGACTGTAAAAAAATATGATTTAATATAAAAAGAAAGGATGATGTATCATGGCTAATCCTACCGCATTGGATTACGCGAAAATGTGCGCCGACAGCGTTATGGGGGATTACACACCCGACACGCTGCCGCCCGCAGACCGTTTCCATTATCACCAGGGCGTATTTTTGACGGGCGTTGAGAAAATCTACCACCTGTCGCACGAGGAAAAGTACAGAACGTACATACGCGAATGGGTTGACAAGCATATCGACGAGGACGGCAACAGTTCGAGCGCCGACCTTACGGAGTTTGACGACATTCAGCCGGGTGTTTTGCTCTTTAACCTGTTTGAATCGACGGGCTATTTGAAGTACAAGAAAATGCTCGACAGAATGTTCGACGCGGTTGAAAAGTGGCCCACGAATGCAAAGGGCGGCGTGTGGCACAAGTACCGCAACAAAAATCAGATGTGGCTCGACACGATGTATATGATGGGATTTTTCACAGCCATGTACGCGAACAAGTTTAACGTGCCGTATATGTACGACAAGATTTGCATGCAGGTAAAGCTGATACGCGAGAACATGACAAACCCCGAAACGGGACTGCTCTACCATATGTGGGACGACACGCATCAGCATATTTTCGCCGACCGTGAGACGGGACTTATAAAGGTTCACTGGGGACGCGCCATGAGCTGGTACGTAGTGGCACTGTCCGAGTTTACGTCGCTCGCGCCGAAGGACAGCGAATTGTACGCGTTATCCGTAAAAATAGGCAAAGAGCTTTTGGATGTTTTGAAGACGTATCAGGACAAGGAAACGGGTATGTGGTACCAGGTGCTCGACAAGGTAAACGACCCGCGCAACTGGCTCGAAACGTCGGCAACGTCGCTCATAACATACGCTGCGGCGAAGTTCCGCAACAACGGCGTAATAGGCGAGGAATACGACGATATGATTATTGCGGGATATAACGGCGCGCTTTCAAAGACGGAGATAGACGGCAATAAATTGAGCGTCACGGGCGTGTGCGTAGGCACGGGCGTGGGACGCGAGGACTACTATTTCTACCGTCCGACCGTCGCGAACGACCTTCACGGTGCGGGCGCGTTCATCATGATGTGTACCGAGGTATATAAGTTTATGACCGCGCGCGGCGAATAATTTTCGTTATCGGTAAAATATGTATTGAAAAAAGCATTATATTCGTGTATAATGGATATAACAGGCAATAAACGGTCTCTTTAACGAAGGGAGAATTCGCGCATGAAAGCAAAATACAAAAGAGTGCTGCTTAAAATAAGCGGCGAGGCGCTTGCCGGTCCGAACGGTTTCGGACTTGACGAGCCGACCATTTCAAGCATAAGCGAGAACATAAAAAAAGTAACCGATATGGGCGTGCAGGTTTCCATCGTGGTGGGCGGAGGAAACATATGGCGCGGCAGAAGCGGCGAGAATATGGACAGAACGAGAGCCGACCACATGGGTATGCTCGCGACCGCGATAAACGCGCTCGCGCTGTGCAGCGCGCTTGAAAACTTTGACGTGCCGACAAGGGTGCAGACCGCTATCGAAATGCGTCAGGTAGCCGAGCCTTACATAAGAGGCAAGGCGATAAGACATCTCGACAAAGGCAGGGTCGTTATATTCGGCTGCGGTACGGGTAATCCGTTCATGTCAACCGACACCGCCGCGGCGTTAAGAGCCGTTGAAACAGAGGCGGACGTGATACTGCTCGCGAAAAAGGTCGACGCGGTATACGACAGCGACCCCAATATTAACCCGAACGCCAAGAAGTACGACGCGCTGTCGTTCAGCGACATACTTTCAAAAAACCTCGGCGTTATGGACTCCACGGCTGCGTCGCTGTGCCGCGACAACAATCTGCCCATTCTCGTATTCGGTCTTAACGACCCCGTTAATATAGTAAGAGCCGTAAAGGGCGAGAAGATTGGCACGCTCGTAAACAAGGACGGAAAGCTTTAATACATAAATATAAAGGAGGACACGCACAATGGCTAAATATCCCGAAATAGAAAGTAAAATGGAAAAGAGAATAGACGCGTACGCGTCGGAGCTTAAAACAATCCGCGCCGGACGCGCAAACGCGCAGGTACTCGACAAGGTGGCAATCGACTACTACGGCACAATGACGCCGATACAGCAGGTAGGCTCGATTTCGTCGCCCGAGCCGCGACTGCTCGTAATTCAGCCGTGGGACGTGACGGTATTAAAGGAGATCGAGAAGGCTATAAACGCCTCCGACCTCGGTATATCGCCGCAGAACGACGGCAAGGTTATACGTCTCAATTTCCCGCCGCTTACGGAGGAGAGAAGAAAAGAGCTTGTGAAAACGGTAAAAAAATACACCGAGGAGGCAAAAATCCAGATAAGGAACATTCGCCGCGACGCTCTCGAAGAGTTCAAAAAGCAGAAGAAGGACGGCGAAATGACCGAGGACGACGTTAAGGGCGCGGAAAAGGACGTGCAGAATATTACCGATAAGTACGTTAAGGAGATTGACTCAATCTGCGCCGCAAAGGAAAAGGAAATATTGGAAGTATAAGAACGTTGCGCGGGCGGATATTATCCGCCCCCGCGTTTTAATATCAAAAATAAAGCCCGAAAGGAATACAAAATGCTGTTTGGACGTAAAAGAAAAGTCGAAATCAATTCAGACCGGCTGCCGCGCCATGTGGGAATAATCATGGACGGCAACGGAAGATGGGCGAAGAAAAGAGGACTGCCGCGCAGCGCGGGTCACAGCGCGGGTGCGGAGGCTTTGAAAAAAATAGTCACCGAGGCGAATAATCTCGGTATAGAGTACGTAACGGTATACGCGTTTTCAACCGAGAACTGGAAAAGACCGGCGGACGAGGTAAAATATCTTATGTCGCTTTTGCTCGACTACCTCAAAAACGCCGAGAAAAATCTTGCGGGCGACAACACGGTCATACGAGTTATCGGTTCACGCACGGAGCTAAGCGAGGAAATACAGGAGCAGATTATAAAGACGGAAAAGCTTACCGAGCATAATACGGGAACAATATTAAACATAGCCCTAAACTACGGTGGACGAGAGGAAATAGCTCACGCCGTGAGGGAGATATGCGCCGATGTGATAAGCGGTGCGCTCAAGGCGAACGATATTGATGAAAAAGCCGTTGAGGACAGACTCTATACCCACGGTCAGCCCGATGTGGACTTACTTATACGCACAAGCGGCGAGATGCGGCTTTCCAACTTCATGCTGTGGCAGGTGAGTTACGCGGAAATGTGGTTTACAGACAAGCTGTGGCCCGACTTTAAACCGGCGGACTTCAGACACGCCGTCAACGAGTTCGGGCAAAGAGGAAGAAGATTTGGGGGGATATGACCAATGAAAACGAGAGTTATAACTTCGGTTGCTGCGCTGCTGCTGTTCTTCGCGCTGCTGTTTTTGCCGGAGATATTCTTCGGGCAGCAGGTAGGAGATATCGTGTTCGCCGCCGCGATTGCCGCAGTAATACTGTTCATGCTGTATGAGTGTTACGCCGCGTCAAAGGCGTCAAAGGCGATGCGCGTGACGGGCTTTATATGTTCGGCTATACTTATGGCTGCGGGCGTTCCGTTCGTTATCGGCTATAACTTCCACACAACGGCAGAGCTTTGCGCGATGGCGGCGATACTCATTATATTTATAAACATGGTTCTCGTGGTTGCTCTGCACGGACGGTGGAATTACAAGGATGTGCTTTCAAACGCGTTCCTCACCATGTACGTTACGGTTTCGATGTCTTGTATAATGCTGTCAAAAAAATATTTCGGAAACGGTTATATGATGCTCGTATTTCTGTGCGCGTGGTCGTCGGATTCCTTCGCGTACCTCACCGGACGGTTTATCGGCAAGCATAAGTTGATACCGCACGTAAGCCCCAACAAAACCGTCGAGGGCGCGGTAGGCGGTATTGTGGGCGCGGCTGTTGTCTGCACGGTGTACCTGCTGATTTTAAACCACGCGCTCACTCTTGATGTTCCGTGGTATATAATAGGCCCCGTCACGGGTGTTGTCGGTTCTCTGTTCGGTCAGATAGGCGACCTTGTCGCGTCGGCAATAAAGAGAGACACGGGCGTTAAGGATTTCGGAACGTTCTTCCCGGGTCACGGCGGATTTATGGACAGATTTGACAGCGTTATGTTTATCGCGCCGTTTGTGTTCGGCATACTTGCCGCGATACTTTCGGTAGCATGAGATTTGATACGGAGTTATATAATATGGAATTTGAGCATAAAATATCAGTGCTCGGCTCAACCGGCTCGATAGGTACTCAGACGCTCGAAATTGCGCGGGAGTACAAGGGTATACGCGTCGAGGCAATGACGGCAAGGAAAAATATCGCGCTGCTCGAAAAGCAGGTACGCGAGTTTAAGCCGCGCCTTGTATGCGTTACCGACGAGGAAAAAGCAAAGGAGCTTAAAATAAAGCTTGCGGACACCGATACAAAGGTAGTGTCGGGAGAGGAAGGTCTTGCGGAAACGGCGGCGTCGGGGAACGCTCAGACGGTCGTCACGGCTGTTGTGGGAATATCGGGTCTTTTGCCGACAATCGAGGCGATAAAAGCGGGGAAGAACATAGCCCTTGCCAATAAGGAAACGCTCGTGACGGGCGGACATATAGTAACGCGTCTCGTGCGTGAACACAGCGTAAAGCTGCTGCCGGTCGACAGTGAACACAGCGCGATTTTCCAGTCGCTCGAATGCTGCCACGACAGGCGCGAAATAAAGCGTATACTGCTTACCGCGTCGGGCGGCCCGTTCTTCGGCAAAAAAAGAGAGGAACTTACAAACGTAACGCCCGCCGACGCGTTAAAGCACCCCAACTGGGATATGGGCGCGAAGGTCACTATAGACTCATCCACTCTCGTGAATAAGGGGCTGGAGGTCATGGAGGCGCGGTGGCTGTTCGGTACGGAGAACATAAAGGTACTCGTACACAGGCAGAGCGTCGTACATTCGGCTGTGGAATTCTGCGATAACGCCGTAATTGCGCAGCTTGGCGTGCCGGATATGAAACTGCCTATACAGTACGCGCTCACGTACCCGCACCGTCTGCCTATGTGCGGCAACGAACTTGACCTATTTGCGTACCGCGATCTGACGTTTGAAGAACCCGACACGGAGACGTTTTTCGCTCTTAAACTCGCATACGACGCGATGAAAGCGGGCGGCGTCATGCCGACGGTCTTTAACAGCGCGGACGAGGCGGCGGTCGATATGTTTATGAAGGGCAGACTTTCTTACCTTGGCATATCGGACGCTATAGCAAACGCGATGAATAAAATTCAAAACATAGAAAATCCCTCGCTTGACGACATTCTCGAAACGGACAGAGCGGCGAAGGAAATTGTATACAGTATGTAAATACGGGAGGCTTTCTTGTGGTAACGGCGATTGTATCCGTCATAATGTTTCTTGTGCTGATTTCGTTTCACGAATTCGGTCATTTTATAGTTGCTAAAGCTTTTAAATTTAAGGTGGACGAATTTTCCGTAGGTGCGGGCCCGCTGATATTTAAAAAGCAAAAGGGTGAAACGCAGTATTCGCTGCGCCTTCTTCCACTCGGCGGCTACTGTCGGTTTGACGACGATGACGAGGACACGCAGGACGAGAGATCCTTTGTGAACCAAAAGCCGTGGAAAAGGCTTATCGTGCTTTTGGCGGGCGGCATATTCAACATAATACTCGGATTTATGCTGTTTATGCTTATAGTACCCGCTATATCGCCCGTGGCAACAAATGTGGCGCAGTCGGTCGTGCACGGCAGCTACGTCGAGCAAAGCGGCATGATGGCGGGTGACAAAATCGTGGCAATAAACGGCAAGGGCGTAAGCTGTTATAACGACATCACGCTCTATACTCAAAATTTCAGAAAAGACGAGTATGCCACAATTAAAGTAAAGCGCGGAAACGAAACGCACGAGTTTGAATTTAAGCCGACGGAGCAGGTTATAGACCAAACCTATACCGACGACGGCGTAAACGTAAGCGTTAAGGTAAACGGAACGGAGGACGAAAGCTACTTTGTGCCGTACTCCGAGGATAACCCTAAGGACGAGTCGCTTTTGGGAACGTCGAAAACCATAACGCGGTATATAATAGGCTTTACGCCGCAGCCGAAGGAAATAAACGCATTTAACGTCTGGGGCGAGGCGTGGAACGAGACGAAATTCGTCGTAAAGCTTGTATACCAGTCGTTCTGGCAGATAATAACGGGAAAAATCGGCATACACGAGGTGTCGGGACCGGTCGGCATCGTCCGCGAGGTAAACACAGCCGTACACTCGGGCAGCAGCAGTTGGCTCGACGTTTTAAATCTTGTCGCGCTGCTCACGATAAACCTCGGCATATTCAACCTGCTGCCGATACCCGCGCTCGACGGCGGCAGAATACTGTTCGTGCTGTGGGAGATGATTACACGCAGACGCGTGCCGCCCGACAAAGAGGGCATAATACACGCTGTGGGAATGGCGCTGTTGCTGCTTTTTGTAATTGTCATATCGTTTAAGGACGTTATGAGCTTATTCGGAGGTTAATCAATGAGAAAACAAAAGAGAGCCGTCAACATCGGCGGCGTTAAAATAGGCGGCGATAACCCCGTCGCGATACAGTCCATGTGCAACACCGATACGCGCGACGTGAGAGCGACCGTAAATCAGATAGCGGAACTTGAAAATGCGGGCTGTGAGATTATACGCGTCGCCGTGCCGGATATGGAGGCGGCGAGGGCGGTTAAGGAAATAAAAAGTCAAATTCAAATACCGCTTGTAGTCGATATACACTTTGACTACCGTCTCGCGCTCGAATGTATGAAAAACGGCGCGGATAAGGTCAGAATAAACCCCGGCAATATCGGTGACCGCGACAGAGTTCGGCAGGTCGTGGAGATGGCAAAGGAACGCGCCGTGCCGATACGCATCGGCGTAAACGGCGGCTCGCTCGAAAAAAATCTGCTCGAAAAGCACGGCGGCGTTACCGCCCGCGCGCTTGTCGAGAGCGCTATGGGTCACGTCCGTATTTTGGACGAGCTTGATTTTCACAACGTAGTAGTGTCCATAAAGGTTTCCGACGTGCCGAAAATGCTTGAGGCGTACAGGCTGTTTGACGAGATGACGGACATACCGTTACATATAGGCGTTACCGAGGCGGGAACGCTCCGTTCCGGCACGATTAAGTCGGCTGTCGGTATAGGTGCGTTACTGGCTGAAGGCATAGGCGACACAATGCGCGTCTCTCTCACCGCCGACCCCGTAGAAGAAGTGTACGCCGCCTACGATATACAGAAGGTACTCGGCTTGCGCAGAACAAACGCGGAGATCATTTCCTGTCCGACGTGCGGAAGAACGCAGATCGACCTCATACCGATAGCGAACGAGGTTGAAAAGCGCACGAGAAATCTTAAAAAACCGCTTAAAATAGCCGTTATGGGCTGCGCGGTAAACGGGCCCGGAGAGGCTCGCGAGGCTGATATAGGGATTGCCGGAGGCAGGGGAGAAGGACTTATATTTCGCAAGGGCGAGATTATAAGAAAAGTACCCGAGGATAAAATTGTGGACGAGCTTATGTCCGAAATTAAAAAGTTGGAGGAAACGTTATGAAAAAGTATCTTGTAATAAACGGAGTAAATTTAAATATGCTCGGTGTGCGCGAACCCGATGTTTACGGAAAAAACACGCTCGGCGATCTTGAAACGCTCGTATCGGAAAAGGCGAAAAAACTCGGCGTGGAGGTTGACTTTTACCAAAGCAATTTCGAGGGAGAAATAGTCGAGAAAATACACTCGGCTCTCGGCGTGTACGACGGTATAATAATGAACCCCGGCGCGCACACCCACTATTCCTACGCGATACGAGACGCGCTCGGCTCGGTTAAGATCCCTACTGTCGAGGTGCATATCTCAAACATACACAAGCGCGAGGAATTTCGTCACACGAGCGTGACCGTTCCCGAATGTGACGGTCAGATTTGCGGTCTCGGTTTCAAGGGATATGTGCTTGCGCTCGAATATCTTGCGGGTAAGGAATGATGAAGGTGAACAAGAGAGTTGACAGACTGTGCGAAAAGCTGTACGATAACGAGGCCGCGCTTATATCGAGTTACCCGAATATATTTTACTACAGCGGTTTTACATCGGGCGACGCGTACCTTTTAATATCGCACGACTCGCGCTTTATAATAACCGACTCGCGTTATACAATACAGGCGCGTGAACAGACCGAAGGTTTCGAGATAATAGATATAAAGGACGGGTTTGAAAAGATTTTTTCAAAAATTTCCGCAAACTATATAGGTTACGAGTCCGAGCATATGTGCGTGAGCGAGCATAAGCGTCTGAAGACCAAGCTTGCAAATCATCAGGCGCTTGTGGAAAAACAGAAGGTTATAGACGAGGCGCGCAGAGTAAAGGACAGCGAAGAAATACGGCGTATCGCCGAGGCGGAACGTATAGGAGACGAGGCGTTTGCGCACGTTCTCGGCATGATACGCGCGGGTGCGGTTGAGCGCGATATAGCGCGTGAACTCGAATTTTTTATGAAAACGAACGGCGCGTCGGCGCTGTCGTTTGATACGATTGTCGCGTCGGGCGTGAGGAGCGCGATGCCGCACGGCGTTGCGAGCGGCAAGACGATTGAAAAGGGCGACCTCGTGACGCTCGATTTCGGCTGCGTTTTTGAGGGCTACTGCTCCGATATGACGCGGACGGTCGTCGTCGGCAAGGCAAACGACCGCCAAAGAGAGATATACGACGTTGTGCTTAAAGCGCAGACAGCCGCGATCGACGCGGCATGTGCGGGCGCAATCTGCAGCGACGTGGACAAGGCTGCGCGCGACATTATCGCGGACGCGGGTTACGGTAATAATTTCGGTCACGGTCTCGGTCACAGCGTGGGCATAGAAATACATGAAAGTCCTTCGTTTGCGCCTCGGTGCAATGCAAAGCTCGAAAACGGTAATGTAATAACCGTTGAGCCGGGCATATATGTAGATGGTTTCGGGGGAGTAAGAATAGAGGATCTTATCGCCATAGAGGACGGTAAGGCTCATAATCTTACCCACTCTCCGAAGGAACTGATAGAACTTTAGACCGCGGACGCGGTCTTTTTTTACGCCGCGTTTCGCTGCGCGTCAATCATGCTTTCGGCAAGCGTGCCGTAGCCCTTTGACGGGCTGTTTATAAAAACGTGCGTAACCGCGCCGACGAGCTTGCCGTCCTGAATAATCGGCGAGCCACTCATACCCTGCACAATACCGCCCGCGCTGTCGAGAAGTCTCCTGTCGGTCACTTCGACGACAAGGCTTTTATCCGCGCTGTCTGTGATTTTCTTAATTTGAATAGAGTAGTTTTCACATTTGCTGCCGAACATATCGGACATGATATAAGCGTCGCCCGTGTGAACCTCATTTCTCGCGGCAACCGGCAGCGTTTCACCGCCGGAAAAGAAACCACTCTCCGACGCTTCGCCGAAAATACCCTCGCCGGTGTTGGCGTTTACGTCACCCAGAACCATGTCGCCGAAGGACGCGTTTATTTCACCCGGGAAACCGCGCTTGCTTTTTGTTACGGAAACAATGCTGCAATCGAGTATAATTCCCGATTTTAAGGATAAAATATCTCCTGTATCAACATCATTTACAGAATGACCGAGCGCGGCGAAAGTTTTGCTTTGAGGGTCGTAATACGTCACCGTTCCGACGCCGGCGCAACTGTCGCGAACCCAAAGCCCGAGACGGTAAACGCCGTCGTTATCGGGCGTCGGGCAGACGTTAACCGTAAAAGGATGTCCGTCTCGCTCCATGTCGAGACTGAAACCCTCGGGATGCTCGTTTACAAACCTCGCAAATTCCTCCGACGAGGAAACGCCGCCGCCATTTATGCCGATTATTCTGTCGTTTACGCAAACGCCCGCCTCTTTGGCGGCGCACCGACCGTCAATCTCATTAAGACCGATTACGAGAAGTCCGTCGGTGTAGATTTGTATTCCCGCTGTTCTGCCCATAGGCACGACGCGCATTTCCTCTGCGTATACGCACGGGCAGCACAGCGAGCAAATCATAAAAAACAATAAAAATTTTGAAGATTTTTTTGTCAAACGCTTTCACCACCTTTCACTCATTTAAACTTGCCGAAAAGACGTATTGGTATACGGCAAAAGATATTGCAGAACTGGCTTTAATTTTTTTGACCGCGCTATAACGCAATATGCGCCGATTTCGGCATATACGCCGTTTTGTCTAATTTTGACTTGCAAATTATGTTTTCGTATGATAAAATACAATGTGTGAAAAATCGTCCGTCCGCAGACGCGGGCGGATATTTAAATTAGTATAAATTACCTTTACGGGAGAAAATATCATGTATAAGGCTCTTGACAAATTGAACGACAGACAAAGAGAGGCGGTTCTTGCGACAGAGGGACCGGTTCTTGTGCTCGCGGGCGCGGGCAGCGGTAAAACGACGGTGCTTGTGAACAGAATTGCTTATATGATTTCGGAGAAGAAAATAAATCCGTGGAACATTCTTGCCATTACGTTCACGAACAAGGCTGCGAACGAGATGAAAACGCGTATAGAGAGACTTCTCGGCGACGAGGCGGCTGATATTTGGGCGGGAACGTTCCATTCCGTGTGCGCGAAAATATTAAGGAGCTGTATCGATTTCCTCGGCTACGGACGCGACTTCCTCATATACGACACAGCCGACTCGCGCACCGTTTTAAAGGAGTGTATGCGCGAGCTCAATATTGACGAAAAAAGTTTCCCGCCGCGCAACGTGCTGTCCATAATCAGTAACGCAAAAAATGACCTCATGGATCCCGCGACATTTGAGAACACGTACCGCAGCGATTACAGAATGAGCATTATTGCTAAAATTTACTATCGCTATCAGACAAAGCTTTACAACAACAACGCGGTCGATTTTGACGATATAATATTCTGCACGGTCAAAATTTTAAGCGAAAATCCTGACGTGCTGATGCGTTATCAGAGCCGTTTCCGCTACATACTCGTGGACGAGTACCAGGACACGAACAACTCTCAGTATATGCTTATAAACCTGCTCGCGCAGGGCAGCCGCAATCTTTGCGTGGTCGGCGACGACGACCAGAGTATATACAAATTTCGCGGCGCGAATATAGGAAATATTCTGAATTTCGAGGATGATTTTCCCGATATGAAAAAAATCACGCTCGACCGCAACTACCGTTCCACGCAAAATATTCTCGACGCCGCGAACGCCGTAATCGCGCATAACCGCGGAAGGCTCGGCAAGGAGCTTTGGACGGCGAAGGGCGAAGGCGGCAAGGTGATAACATTCACGGGCGCGAACGAGTATGACGAGGCTCGTTACGTAGCGAACGAGGTAAAAAAATATTACGAGGAAAACGGCGTGTTCGGCGACTGCGCCGTGCTTTTCCGAACAAACGCCCAGTCGCGTGTTATAGAAGAAGTTATGATGCGCGAGCATATCCCGTATAAGGTGCTGTCGGGACTGCGGTTCTACGAGCGCAAGGAAATCAAGGACATTATCGCGTACCTGCGCTTTATCCACAACCCGAAAGACGATGTTAGCCTTGCGCGTATAATAAACGAGCCTAAGCGCAAGATAGGCAACGCGACGCTCGACAGAGCGCGTGAAATTGCACTTGCAAACGAACTGCCGCTTTACGAGGTTGTGTCTCACGCCGACAATTACCCCGAATTTAAAACAGCCACAAAAAAACTGCTTGACTTTTCGGAAATGATAGAGTCGCTCCGTAAAATAAAGGACGCGGTTCCCCTTCATGAGCTTACGGAGAGGGTTTTAAACGACACGGGATATATGCCCGCGCTCGTTTTGGAGAACACTACGGAGAGCAAAACGAGAATTGAAAACCTCGGCGAGTTTATGTCGGTTATAGCGGAGTTTGAAAAGGAAAGCGAGGAGGCGACGCTCGCCGAATTTCTTGAGGGTATTTCGCTTATAAGCGATCTCGACAACTACGACGAAAACGAGGACGCTGTTGTGCTTATGACGATACACAGTGCGAAAGGTCTTGAATTCCCCGTCGTTTTCCTTACGGGTATGGAGGAAGGACTTTTCCCCGGTATACGCTCGATAAACAGCGAGGACGACATAGAGGAGGAACGCCGTCTTTGCTATGTCGCGATAACGCGCGCAAAAGACACGCTCCACATCACAAAGGCGATAAGGCGAACAGTACACGGCAAAACAAATATAGAGCTGCCGTCGAGATTTTTCGAGGAGATACCGACCGAGTACCTCGATGACAGAACGAAGATATTTCCGCAATTCGCCGAGGCTGTTCGTGCGTCGGGTTTTGGCGATATTGTGACGACAAACAGAAACAGGTACTTAAAATCGGAGAAGAAATCGGTTTCGGCTGCCGAATTTTTGTCGTTCAAAGAGGGCGACACAGTTGAACATCGTTCATTCGGGCGCGGTACGGTGCTTAAAGCCACGCCCGCGGGTAACGACTGCATACTTGAAATAGATTTTGAGAGCGTCGGATTTAAAAGGCTTATGGCTGCGTTTGCAAAGCTAAAAAAGGTGAAATAACACATTTACGGAAGTGATTTAAATGGCTGACGAAAACATACTCGGTAAAGCCCCCGTAACAGGACTTTTGTTCCGCCTCGCCGTGCCGACGGTGCTGGCGCAGCTTGTGAATTTGCTCTACAGCGTGGTTGACAGAATTTACGTCGGACATATCCCCGAAACGGGCTCGCTCGCGCTTGCGGGAATGGGCGTTACGTTCCCGATCGTAATGCTTATATCCGCGTTCGCAATGCTCGCCGGGGCGGGCGGCGCGCCGAGAGCCGCTATCGCGATGGGTGAGGGCGACAACGAAAGAGCCGAGAAAATTCTCGGCAACTGCACCATGCTCCTTATAATATTTTCGGTGGTACTGTCGGCGTTCTTTTTGCTTACGAAGGATAAAATACTCCTGCTGTTCGGCGCGAGCGAAAGCACCCTTCCGTACGCGTCGGATTATGTGGGGATTTATCTTCTCGGAACGGTGTTTGTGCAGCTTGTTCTGGGTCTTAATATGTTCATCACGAACCAGGGCTTTACGAAAATCAGCATGGCGACGGTTTGTATCGGCGCGGTGATAAATATAATCCTCGACCCGATTTTCATTTACGCGTTACATATGGGTGTCAAAGGCGCGGCGCTCGCGACGATAATAGCGCAGGCGGTGTCGTGCGTGTGGGTCGTTAAATTCCTGATCGGTAAAAAGACGATACTTAAAATACGGCTCAAAAACTTAAAACTTAGCAGCGCGGTAGTGCTGTCGGTGCTGTCTCTCGGTATTTCGCCGTTTGTGATGAACGCGACGGAGTGCCTTATACAGCTTACCTTTAACAACGGAATGTTAAAATACGGCAGCGACCTGTATGTCGCGCTTATGTCGGTGCTGTTCAGTCTGACGCAGCTTATCTGGATGCCGATGCAGGGCTTTTCGCAGGGTGCGCAGCCAATCATAAGCTACAACTTCGGCGCGAAGAATATGGACAGAGTTAAAAAGGCGTTCAAGGTTCTGTTTGTGACGAGCGTAATATTTTCGGTCGCGGTAATCGGCGTGATCGAGGCGTTCCCCGATTTATTCATGCGAATGTTCACAAGCGACGCGGAGCTTATACATATAGGACGTAACGGCGTTCGCGTATTTTTGGCGGGCATGACGATAATGGGCGCGCAGAGCGCGTGCCAGCAGACGTTTCTTGCGCTCGGTGAGGCGAAAATATCAATGTTTCTGGCGTGCCTTAGAAAAATAATTCTGCTTTTCCCACTCGCGCTGATACTGCCGAAAATCGGCGGCATGGGCGTGTGGGGACTGCTTTTGGCTGAACCCGTAAGCGACGTTGTAGCGGCTTGCACAACCACGGTCATGTTTGCGTTCAGAAGTAAACGCATACTGCGTGAATAAAAAATACCGAAAACGTATTGCAAGATTTAAAAAAAAGTGATAAAATAATAACAATTAAAACATAGAGGTGATTTTTACATGGGAATGACAATGACGCAGAAAATTCTCGCTGCTGCCGCGGGTCAGCCCTCGGTTAAAGCGGGAGATTTGATTATGGCTGATTTGAATTTGGTTCTGGGCAACGACATAACGTCGCCGGTAGCTATCAACGAGCTTGATAAGATTGGCGGCGGCGTGTTTGACAAGGCGAAAATTGCGCTCGTACCCGACCATTTCACGCCGAACAAGGATATTAAATCGGCGCAGCAGGCGCTGAAGGTACGCAAATTCGCAAACGAGAACGACATCGTAAACTACTTCGAGGTAGGAGAGGTCGGAATTGAGCATGCACTCCTTCCCGAAAAGGGACTCGTAGTAGCGGGCGATGTTGTGATAGGCGCGGACTCGCACACCTGTACATACGGTGCGCTCGGCGCGTTCTCGACAGGCGTCGGCTCAACGGATATGGCTGCCGGTATGGCTACGGGCAAGGCGTGGTTCAAAGTTCCCGAGGCGATAAAGTTTAATCTCACGGGCAAGCTTAACAAGTACGTAAGCGGTAAGGATTTGATTTTGCATATAATCGGCATGATAGGCGTGGACGGCGCACTTTATAAGTCGATGGAGTTTACGGGCGATGGTATGCATTCGCTCACAATGGACGACCGTTTCACTATCGCGAACATGGCGATTGAGGCGGGAGCGAAGAACGGTATTTTCGAGGTTGACGATCTCACGGTTGAGTATATGAAGGCTCATTCAGACAGAGAATACAAGGTATTCACAGCCGACGCGGACGCGGAGTATGTGAAGGTCATAGACATAGATTTATCAAAGGTACCGCACACGGTAGCGTTCCCGCACCTGCCCGAAAACGCGCGTACTCCCGAAAACTGGGGCGACGTCGCGATCGACCAGGTGGTGATAGGCTCGTGTACAAACGGCAGAATTTCCGATTTGAGACGCGCGGCTGAAATTTTAAAGGGTAAAAAGGTAAAGAAGGGTATACGCGCGATCGTGTTCCCGGCTACTCAGGCGGTTTATCTTGAGGCATTAAAGGACGGAACTCTCGCAACTCTCGTTGAGGCGGGCTGCGTAATCTCTGCTCCGACCTGCGGACCGTGCCTTGGCGGTCACATGGGTATCTTGGCCGAGGGCGAGAGATGTGTTTCGACCACGAACAGAAACTTCGTAGGACGTATGGGACACGTCGAGAGCGAGGTATACCTTGCCAGCCCCGAAGTTGCGGCTGCAAGCGCGGTTACGGGGAAAATAACAGCACCCGAGGAGGTAATGTAAAATGAAAGCAAACGGAAAAGCCATAAAATACGGCGATAATATAGACACCGACGTAATAATCCCCGCGAGATATTTGAACACGACCGACCCCGCGGAACTTGCGTCGCACTGCATGGAGGACATCGACAAGAATTTTGTAAATAATCACTCCAAAGGCGATATAATGATAGGCGGCGCGAATTTCGGCTGCGGTTCGTCGCGCGAACACGCTCCGATAGCAATCAAGGCAAGCGGTATTTCGTGCGTGATAGCAAAGGATTTCGCGAGAATATTTTTTAGGAACTCGATAAATATCGGTCTCCCGATACTTGAATGTGCCGAGGCGTCGGCTGACATTGACGCGGGCGACGAGGTGGAAGTAGACTTTGACACCGGCGTTATCACGAACAAGACAAAGAACGCGACATACCAAGCCGCAGCGTTCCCGCCGTTCATGCAGGGAATTATCAACGCCGGCGGATTGGTGGAGTATATAAAGAAGAATAACGGTTAAAGGTAATAGGTGTAGAAGTGTCAATGCTGCCATATACTATAAATGAATTGAGAACCGCGTGTGAACAAAGGCGTATTATATGGCGCGAACACGCGGCTGATAAGATGCTTGAACGCGGGATATTAAGAAGTGAGGTTATTCGGTGTGTTATGCAAGGGGAGATAATCGAGGAATACGCGGAAGATTATCCGATACCGAGCTGCCTTATTCTGGGATTTATCAAATATGGCAGACCTATTCATGTTGTCTGCAGTATGGATAACGGATATATTTACGTTATTACCGCTTACAAGCCTAATCTTTTAAAATGGGAAAATGATTTCAAAACAAGGAGGAATACGCTGTGAAATGTGCTGAATGCGGAAAAGAAATGATTATGAAAAACAAAACGTATGTTGCAAATCTTGAAAACTGCGTGATAGTTATAAAAAACGTGCCGGCATATATCTGTTCGTGCGGAGAGGCGTATTACTCGGACGATGTTTTTGAACGGCTCGAACAGATTGTATTGACGCTTAAACAGGTTATAAACGACGTTGCCGTTGTGGATTACACGCAAGCGGCATAATAGAAAGGAAAATAATCATGGGAGAATACAATATCGCCCTTATTCCGGGCGACGGGATAGGTCCGGAGATTGTCGCGGCGGCGGTCAATGTGCTTGACGCGGTTTCGGCTAAGTACGGACATAAATTCAATTTTACGGAAGTATACATGGGCGGCTGCGCCATTGATAAATTCGGTGTGCCGCTGCCGGACGAAACGCTTGAAACATGCAAAAAATCCGACGCGGTTTTGATGGGTTCTATAGGCGGCAATACCACCACCTCGCCGTGGTACAAACTTCCGGCAAATCTGCGCCCCGAGGTGGGACTTCTCGGCATACGCAAGGAACTCGGTCTTTTCGCCAATTTAAGACCGTGCTTACTCTATCCGCAGCTCAGCGGAGCGTGTCCGCTGAAGGAAGAAATAAGCACCAAAGGCTTTGATATGCTTATCATGCGCGAGCTTACCGGCGGACTTTACTTCGGCGCGCGCAAAACAGAGGAAATCGACGGCATTATGACCGCAGTTGACACACTGACATATAACGAGAACGAAATCCGCAGAATTGCGGTACAGGCGTTCGAGGTCGCCATGAAACGCAGGAAGAAGGTCACAAGCGTCGATAAGGCGAACGTGCTCGACTCGTCTCGCTTATGGAGAAAGATAGTAAACGAGGTTGCAGAGGATTATCCCGAGGTTGAACTTGAACATATGCTTGTCGACAACTCGGCTATGCAGCTCGTAAAAGACCCCGCGCAGTTCGACGTAATGGTTACGGAAAATATGTTCGGCGATATTTTATCCGACGAGGCGTCAATGATAACGGGTTCAATAGGCATGCTGCCTTCGGCGAGCCTTAACGAGACAAAATTAGGCTTATACGAGCCGTCGGGCGGCAGCGCACCCGACATAGCGGGGCAGGATATAGCCAATCCTATCGCGACAATTCTTTCGGCAGCCATGCTTTTACGCTACTCGCTCGACATGAAGGACGAGCCGGACGCAATCGAGGCGGCTGTTTCGAAGGTTCTCGACGATGGATACAGAACGGGCGATATAATGTCCGACGGCATGAAGAAGGTCGGCACAAAGGAAATGGCGAAACTTATAGCCGAAAGAATATAAATACAACAGTTAAGATGAGTAATTCATTGATTATTTCTATCAATACGGAGTTATCTGTTTTGATAGAATGTATTGCGCTGATTTATTTTTCAAATTCGGTTATGCAATACAGAAATTCGAGGACAAAGAGTAATCTGCTCATAATTGCAGGATATGCGGTTTATGGCGTTATATGCGCATTCTATGTTCCCGCTCTGAATATATTGAGCTTTATAATTATAAATTTTATCGTGCTGCATTGGGGCTTTTCCGATTCCGCGAAGGCAACCGCGCTGCGTGTTATAATCCTGACCGCAATTATGATGTTTTGGGAATTGGTTTTCTCTCTGCTTACCGATACGAAAATCGAGCAAGGCACTTACGGCAACATAAATCCCGTATTGGATGCGATTATGGTGATTTTCTCCAAAACGATGTATTTTATATCACTCGTAATGCTGAAACGCTTTGCGCCCGGTAGGAGCGGTAAAAGCACTCCGGAAATGGTATGGCTCATTCCGCTGCCGATATGCAGCTGCCTGTTTTTTATGCTGTTCAATAAGATGTTCGCGCAGGTTGATTACGGTGCGAGAGCAGTATTTATCGTTCTCGGTATTATGCTTATCGCGACGAATTTTGCCGTATATATTATTTGTGACCGAATTGTTGAAAGAAACGCGAGAATACAATATTTACAGGAGATTGAGCATAAAAACGAGATTGATTTTCAGAAATATAATTTGTTAAAAGAAAAGTATGAAGATATGCGTATTATGGCGCACGACTTCAATAAATACTGCAAAAGCATAGAGGGAATGCTCGGTGAAAATTCCGGCGCGGCTCTTGAAATGATAAGAAGTCTTGAAAGTAAAAATCGTTCTTTACTGCTTGTGGAATACACGGATAACGATGCGCTCAACGTCCTGCTTACGCAAAAGTCGGAGGAATGTTCGCATAACGGCATTGATTTTCAGATTTATATTCAAGACGTGAGCCTGTCGTTTATAAACGAAGCCGACACGGTGGCGATATTCGCAAATCTTATGGACAACGCCATTGAAGCGAGCGGCAGATCGACGGCGAAAAAGATATTTTTAAGTATCTACGAAATGAACAACGCATTTACCGTTATCCGCCTCGACAACAGCGCGGGCAATGAGCCGATAATCTCGAACGGCGCGCTTATGACGAGCAAGAGCGATAAAACCTTACACGGTATAGGAATGTCGAGTATTAAAAAGGCGTTAGCCGATTATGACGGAAAAATCCGTTGGAGCTATAACAGCGAAACAAAAACCTTTAACACGACGGTTTTAATAAATCATCGTAATATGAATGATTAAAATTGACCAATCCTGCGT
>CANQIP010000014.1 GCA_947623955.1 uncultured Clostridia bacterium
TCATATTTTTCATTCCTTTCCACAGAACAAACTACCTATTATCCATTTAATTTTATCACAAAATACAAATATAGGACAATCGAAATGCAGACTTTTTAGTGTAATTATTTGACTTGATTTTACACGGATTTTGTGATAGAATATACCAAGCAAATCACGGAGGGTTACGGATATGGAAATAAAAGTCGTACATCAGATTATGGAGTGGAACGAGGACTGCTCGGACAAGATAAAGAAGGATCTGCGCGAAAAAAAGGTGTGCCTTGTGAATGTAATGGGCAGCCCGGGCGCGGGTAAAACGTCGGTGATAACGTCGATTATAGAAAGGTTGTCGGACAGGTTCAGGATAGGCGTTATCGAGGGCGACATCGCGGGCAAGATCGACGCGGAGAAGATACAGTCGCTCGGTATACCCGTTGTGCAGCTTAACACCGACGGCGCGTGCCACATCGAGGCTATGGCAATCGACAATATGCTGCCCGACTTCGACCTTGACGCGCTCGACGTTATTTTTGTGGAGAATATCGGCAACCTCGTGTGTCCCGCCGAGTTCAACATAGGCGAGGACTTCCGCGTCGCGCTGCTGTCAGTGCCGGAGGGCGACGACAAGGCGGCGAAGTACCCGCTGATGTTCAGCACCACCGACGCGCTTGTCATTAACAAGTATGACATGGTTGACTATTTCGATTTCGACACCGACCGCGTTGTGAAGGACGCGACCGACCGCAATCCGAACGTGAAAATATTTAAGGTATCGAATAAAACGGGCGACGGTCTTGACGAGTTTCTTGACTGGCTCGGTAAAAGAATTGAGGATAAAATAAGTGCATGAGCTGTCCGTAACGCAGAGTATACTCAACATCGCGCTCGAAAGCGCCGAAAAGGCGAGCGCGGGAAAGATAAATAAAATAACGATAGCGGCGGGGGAGATGACCGGCTACGTTCCCAAGTACGTGCAGGAGTATTTTAATATCGTGAGCTGCGGCACGATTGCCGAGGGCGCGGAGCTTGAGTTTAAAAAAATACCCGCGTCCGCGCTGTGCCGTTCGTGCGGAAAGGAAACGCCGCTTACCGATTACCGCTTTATATGCGCCCATTGCGGCGGCAATGACTTAAAGCTCACCCACGGGCGCGAGTTTCTTGTGGACAGTATAGATGTTGACTGACAAATTAAAAAGACCCGATTTAAAATCGGGTCTTTTGTGTTGCGTTGTTATTCGCAAAGCAGTTTAACCTGCTCGTCGGTGAGAGTTTCGTTAAACAGCTTTAAATTGTCAATCGCGCCGTTGAACGGTGTATCCCACGCGTTTGCACCGACAAACATTCTTGTTGTATCGTCGATTATATTCGCGATATTACCGCTTGCGACAAGCGCACCGTCAACGTAAACCTTGCCCGATGTGCCGCTTGCGGTCACGGTGATTGTATGCCATGTGTTTAGCTGTATTTTATTGTTGTTTTCACCATACAGCGCATAGAATTTGCTATCGTCGGTGTTAGCGTCGGTTACGTCTCTCGACCATACGAGCGGCGCGTCGTCAAGCTGCAGCCAGTGACCCTGAGGAATAACCGAAATCCACCGCGCGTCCTCATCGCCGCCTTTTATCGTGTCGCCGTCATAGTCAGCCCAGAATACCATTGCAGTACTCGCCGTTGCAGCCTTTATGTTAGCGTCGAACGACACCGTGTAATTTGCTCCGGAGGGTTTTACCACTGTCGGCAGCGCGACACCGTACGAACCTTCTCCCGTGAACGAAATCGCCTTGTCGTCAGTCTCGCCCGATGCTCCGTCAACGTATGTCGCCGCTGTTACTGTTGTCGTTTCGGTTATCTTTGAGCCGATAAGCGTTCCCGACTGCTCCGATACCGAGTCGGTCAGATCGCCGTCAAAGCTGAAGCTTGCGGCGGGGTCGGGGAGAGTCACCTCGGGAGGAGCCTCACCCTTTTCGATAGGCGCATAGGTATCCATATCCCACAGGAATACCTTTGTTGCCGTCGTACCGTCCGTGGTCGGCGCGTCAACGCTGAGCTCCGCACTCTCGCCCTTTGCTATTTCCGCGTCCTTCATGCTTACTTTGAGCAGCCTGTTGTCGGCGTACGATGCGGATATAAGCGCGGCTTTCGCTTTGCCGTTCTTGTTGTTGACAACGGTCGCCGCCGCGCTGCCGTCGGCGTTTTGGGTAAGAGCCGTGTAAACAAGCGATCCCGTGAGCGTTGTCGGCTCCGTAACGATGCTCAAATCGTCGAAGTATATTGACTGGCTTTTGCTGTTTTCCGTTGTACCCCAGAATACGGGGAATGTGTCAACATAGTCGGTAAACACTGTTCTACCGCCGAATGTCATCGTTCTTGTATATACATCGCCGTCGTTTTTGATCGTAATCACAAGCTCTTGATATTCAGTCGTAAGACCTGTGAGCTCCGTTCCCGCCTCGGCGGACGTGGAGTCGTTGTATCTCAGTACGGAGCCCGCCGCGCCCTGTTTTATCCATATGCTTGCCGTCGCTATATATCCGTCGGGGATAACAGGCGTGGTGATCTTCATACGACCGCCGCGTGACGCGCTTTGATATTTTCCGCTGTTAAGCACAAGCGCGTTGCCTGTTCTGCCGCCGGTCTGTATCGCAAAGTTTTGACCGGGCTGGAGGTCGCCGTCACACGTACCCATATAGAGCGTTACGCCTTCGAGAGCGGTGTATGGGGTCGGGTCATTTGTGAGGCTCTTCAGCGTTCCCACAGTTGTGTTAAAGTCCTGCGTAATATCCGCTCCGGGCTGCGGGTCAGCCTCGGGCGTTGCCACGTTTATTACGGGTTCGGGCTTTGCGGTTGCCGCGCCCACGGTGAACGTCGAAGCGTCGGCGTCCTGACCGAAGGAGAGCGTCAGCGTGTCGCCGAGAACGGTCAGGTACTTACCGGGGTCGCTCACGCTTACGAACGACACACCGTCCGCGTCGCCGTTAAGCGCGCCGACCGTCTTAAATGTCATTTTGTCGTTCATGTTGTTGTCTATATCCTGCGTAAGCTCCACGCCCGTACCGGTCGAGGAAATGTACAGACCCGGCTTGTCGACGGATTGGATCGAAACGTAGTTTGCGTAATCCGCCTCGCCCTTCTTAGCCTTAGCCGGCATGATTTCCCAAGCCGTCGCGTACGCGTTCTCCGCGTCGGAAACGGTCACGCCGGTATGAATGGGGTACGCCGCGTCACCGAGCGAGTTCTCAAACGCGCTGTGACCGACGTATTTACCACTCTTTGACTTGATCGTGCTCGCCGTACCGGTAAGACCTATCGACGTTTCCGTAACGGGGTATACGTAGCCGTTTTCGTCAAATTTAAGCTCGTCGATACATACCGAGCGACGGAAGCCGAAACCGTTCGGGAGCGCGCCGTTGTGGTATATGAAGTACGTCTTGTTATTGAAGTCGATTACCGACGGGTGGTTTGTGTTCGA
Organism: uncultured Clostridia bacterium; assembly: GCA_947623955.1. Lineage (GTDB taxonomy): Bacteria > Bacillota > Clostridia > UBA1381 > UBA1381 > Hominilimicola. The sequence continues at coordinate 3,452 of CANQIP010000014.1, forward strand.
GGTCGCCGTCGGCGGCATTATTATCTGCTTGAAATCGTATCTGCCGTTCATGGGGTCGTCGGTCATGGCGTACGCCATTTCCTCGCGCCAGTTCATGGCGTAGAACAGGTAATACTTATCGCCGCGCTTGTAGAGCCACGGCGCCTCGGTGAATACGCCGTTACCCATCGACTTGATTTTCTTTTCCTTAACGTCCTTGTGCATTACGATGTCGCCGTCGCCGTCAATGTCCTTAACGGAGACCATATCCTCGTTAAGCTCGCAGATGTAATATTTGCCGTTGCCCCATGCGAGGTAGCGGTGCTCGTTGCCCGACGCGTCCTTGTCGATAAGCACGGTCGGGTCAATATCGTTCCAGCCGCTTGACTCCGGCGTTGTGAAAGTTCCCTTTACGAGTGGGTGACCTATGTCTGTATACGGGCCTTCGGGATTATCCGCGACAGCCACACCTATCGACTGCTTGCCGCCGGACGTGCTGTCCCATGTGCAGAAGTAGAGGTAATATTTATCTTTGTACGGAACCATCTGGCTTGCCCATGCCGCGTTCTTGTTGCTCGCCCATGAAATTGAGCTGCATTCAAGCACGGAGCCCTTGTATTCCCAAGTTTCCATGTCCTTCGATGTGTAGAGCAGCCAGTTGGGCATGGTGTAGCCCGCGTTGGCGTTCGTTACCGAGTCGGTCGTCGTGTCGTGACCTACGATAAGGTAAACGGTATCGCCGATAACGGTCGCGGCAGGGTCGCCCGCGTAAACCGTGTTGCCGTTCGTGTCAAAGCCGAGCTCGGGGTTTCCGCCAGCACTCTTGGTTATCGACTTCGCTGCGGGCTCGGTAATCGTTTCGGGCTCGGTACGAAGTACGTTCACAGCCGATTTTGTCGCAAGCTGCGTGATGTGGTTCTGATCCGTACCGGTAAGACCGATTACGGGCTTAGCCGCGTCTCTGTCATATTCGAGCATCGCGTACATAGTCATAGTGTCGCCCGACTTGTAAAACTCGTCCTTGTTGCCCGACGTGTCGCCGTTTTTCGTGAATTTAAGCGTTACGGTGTGGTCGTCGTCAAACGTCCATGTACCGATTTCCGCGCCGTCCGCGTTTGTCATTTTCATATCCGCGCCAAGCGTTACCTTTGACGAGAGCACGGGCAGGTCATAGTTGCGGTTGGGGTCTACTATACCGCCCGCCGCTGCGCCTATGTCACCCTCGCCGCGTTTTGTCTGACCCACGGATGCGAGATCGTATGTGCCGACAATCATATCCTTAGGCAATTTCTGTTCAACCTCGCCGCAGTACGTAACCGGTGCGACAACGGGCCAGCCGTCGGAGGTAAAGAGCATCTTTCTTACCTGCAAAGTAGCCGCGCCCTCCGCGTGGTTGACGCGCGTGTGCGAAACGTAAAAGCTTTCGTCGCCGCGCGATATTGCGCTGTTATGACCGGGACCGTAGTATGTTATAGCGTCGCCGGAATTGTTTTGAACGTAATAGTTATGTGTGTCGTTTACTATTGTTCTCGAACCGTCGCCGAGACGGTACGAGCCTATCAGCTTGTAGCCCGTGGGGACGCTCTTGAGATTTCCGGTCGAAATCGCCGTTCCCATTACCGTGCCGTTCGCGTCAACAAGCTGCGTTCCCATGTTTGTTCCGAACGACGTTGAAAGCGGACTTCTCGCGATACGCGTGTTGTAGTTGGAGCCGAGCCAACCGTAGGAGGTAAACGCGTAGCGGTAAGCGCCGTGCTCGAACATCCACGCGCCCTCGGGGCCAGCCGTGCCGTTGCCCGGCTGCGTGAATATCGACGTGCCGAAATTCTTACTGCTCGCGAGCGTAGCGTTGCCATCCTGATATGTCACGCCTTCAACAAAACCGTCGTCCTTGAGCTTTGCCGCCTGTATGCCGCCCCAGAACGAACCCCAGATGTAATATTTCTGTCCGTCCTTTGAATCGGTGTAAATATTTACGTCAATCGCGTTTGTTTTGCTTTGTCCATCTTTTGTCGCGAACACTACGCCATCGTCGACTATATCCGCGTCAGGGTCAGCCCAGAACAGCGGCGAGCTTGACTTTATCAAGCCAATAACGGAGTTCATGCCGCCAAGTTCGCGGGACATGGAAATATACATCCAGTAAGGATGCGCGGTATCGTCGGGACGGTAGATTACATCGGGAGCCCAATATGTACCGTTGATTTTGGTTTCACCGTAGCCGTTATCCACCATATACTTAAAGGTTTTATCAAGCATTTGTATTTTGCCCGCATTTGGCATGTCTCCGTTATCTGCGGTATATTTGGTATTTGTGGTGTGAGTGCCTGCGAAATCATACTTTTTCCAGTTAATCAAATCCTCCGATGTGAAGATAAGATGGTGCGAGGTGTATACGTAATATGTATCGTTGTTCGGGAATTTCACAATCGACGGGTCGTGCGCGCCGTTCTCGGGGTCGGACGCGGCGGTAACGGGGCCGTCAACATTGTAATAAAGCGTGCCTGCCGTGTCGGTTGCCGTTGTCTCGCCGTTTGGCGTTGTGAGCTTTACCGTAACATCGCCCGTTACCGATGCTTTCGGCACGGTAAGAGTAATCGTGCTTTCCGTAATCGAGTTAATGTCTGCGTCGCCTGTGGCAGCCGCAGTCTCGGAATTGCCGACATAAGCCGCCGCCGTGACAGAACCGTTTTTCATAGTGTGGTTCTTAACATTTACCTTGATTGTCAGGCTGTCGGCGGTCAAATCCTTTGCGCCGAATATCTCCGTGTCACCGCTGTAAAAATGCGTTTCGGCTATGTAGCAGTTGTCCTCGAAGGCGTGCTGCTTGCCCTCCTCGATTTTGTCCGCCGCCTCATATTCTTCGGCTTTCGCTTGAACAGCCGCAATTTCATCTGCGGTTATCGCTCTGTCATAAACCTGGAAATCGTCTATCGAACCGCCGAAATACGGGTCTGCGGAGTACTGCGAGCGTCCGAGCCAGTTTTGGGTGGTTGTACCCGCGTCCTTCGGGTCATAGGTGATTGCCGTGGTCGTTCCTGCGGAAACGCCGTTTACGTACATGGTAGCCGCATTGCCGGAGCGCGTCACGACAACAGAGTTCCACTCGCCGATTTTAAGCGTTGCCGTGCTTTGAAGAACCTGCTCCGTGTGAGTTGCCGCGTCCTTGATTACGAAACGCGGCTGTCCTATTCCGAACGACGAGGACGGAGCGAGAAAAATATTTGCCGTCTCGCCCGAGCCTATATCGTAAACGCGTGTCCATGCCGCGTCGCTTGACGGATTGACAAGCACGCTGAATGTAAAGTCGCCCGTGAGCGAGTTGATTGCCGACACGTCGTTGATGTCGGCGTATTGGTTGCCGGACATCGTCAGTACATGGCTGTATCCCTTTGCCTCAACAGCCGCGCCGTGCAGCGTGTACGCGCTGCCGCCTCCGTCAAACGTGACGCTGACAACGGGGTCGGTTGCAGCCAAAGCCTGCTGCGGCAGCACGAGTACGCTCATTACCATACCGATGCTTACCGCGCCGCACAGCAGACGTTTAATAAGTCTATTCATTTCACTCTCTCCTTTATTTTGAATTTATTTATATACAACGGAGCTTATCGCTTTTTTGCCCCATTTTGTTACGTTGTTTTGATTTGTGCCGGTGAACTGTATCGTTTGCGCGCCGGTGTCGCTGTCGCAGGCGAGACTTACGAACGCCGTCACGACCTCATCGCCGATATTGAGCGTTATAACGTCCGTGCCGCCCTCGGTATAGCTCCACGTTCCCGAAATATCTCCAAGCGTCAGCGTTTTGTCGGCGTTCAGCACGAGTTTTTTCGATGTGAGCATGGCGTTTGTGTTGTCGCCGATTGAAATGTAATCCCACTGACCCGCGATATTGTCGGCGTTTAATTTATTGCCGTCGCCGCTATCGCCGTCCTGATACCTTTCGGGCGTTACAACGGGCCAGCCGTCGGCGTTCCAGTACATCGGGCGGACGTTGAGCGTCGCGTAGCCGCCCTTTACGGTGCGGACGTGGTGAACGAGGTACCAGTCATCGCCGTCGTGCAGCACGCTGTTGTGACCGGGGCCGTAGTACGTCGTACCCATCGGGAACTGATACGAGCCGATAAGCTTGTAGCCGTAGGTGTTGTTCGCCTCGCTTTCGGGGTCGTCGTAGCGGTCAACGCTGTTTCCGTTTTCGTCAACGTAGGGGCCTGTTATGCTCTTTGAACGCGCCACGCGTATCTGGTATGTGTCGGACAGGCTGTCGTAGGACGTGAAAAGGTAATAATAGCCTGTGTCCTCGTTGTAGACAACATACGCGCCCTCGGGGCCTCCTATGCCGCGGAAACGGCTCATAATGCGCGTTCCGACGGTAGACGGGTCTTTGACCGTGCCGTCGTCGTTCAATTCCTTAATATGTATGCCCTCCCAGAACGAGCCGTAAACCATATACTTTTGCCCCGTTTCGCGGTCGGCGCAGATGTTGGAGTCGATCGCGTTTACTCTGCCGAGCTCCTTGTCGTCGCTCTTGCTTTGGAATATGATTTGTCCGTTCTCCCACGGGCCCTCCGGCGACGCGGATTTAAACAGAATTATCGCCGAATTGTTCTGACCGAACGCGTCCGAATACGAGCAGGTGAGGTGGTAGGGGGTAGCCGTATCGCTCTCGTCGTAGTACATGTCGGGCGCCCAGATGTTGGAATACTGCGATTTGTCGTCGTGCTTGTACGCGTCGTAAACGCACTTCGGCACCTCGGGTAGCGTGTTCACGGTTTTTGTCCACGTTTTCAGGTCGTCGGATTTGAAAATGTCGATCATGCCCGTGGAATACACGTAATATGTACCGCTTTTCGGGTCTTTGAAAATTGACGGGTCATGCACGCCGACTGTGTTGTCGAGAGTGTCGGCGGGTAGCGGTTCAATGCTGTATCTGCCCTTCATAATTACCTCCGACGAGACGCGCCCGATACCGCTTGCGTCGGTGTACAGGTACGCGGAGACCGTGTGCGCGTCGTCGTTTATCTTAATCGTGTTAGCCATACCGTCAGCCGTTTCACCGGACGCGAGCGTGACGCTGTTCGTAGTTTTTACCGAAACAAGACGACCGTCACTATCGTAAACCGCGCTCACGAGCGAGCAGCGCACGGGCTTATTTTTGTAATTTTTAATCTCGGCATACGATGTGACATTCCCGTCCGCCGTGTAATCAAATCCCGCCTTGACCTCGACCGTGTCGGCGTTTGACGCGAGCTTTACTTCCTTTTCGGTGAGCGCGTAGTCGCGTATCTCGAAGTTGTCGATCATACCCGTAAAGTACACGTCCTGCGGCTGCTGCGACTTGCCGAGATAGTTTTGTCCCGTTTTGCCGAGCAGTCCCAAATCGTTTACGAACGACGTTGAAGTTGCCGCTATTTCACCGTTTATGTACAGCCGTGCCTCACCGCCCCTGCGCGTGATAACGGCGTGGTTCCACTCATTCAGCTTGAAGAAAATGCTGTCCGAATACAAATCGTCGCCCTTGTAGCGGAACTTCGGCACGCCGCCGCCCCAGGTGGTGAAGTACATAAAATTATTTTGGTCGCTCGCAAGGTCGAACACACGCGCGAACGACGCCTCGTTTTCGGGGTACACGTCAACCGAGATCGAGTAGTCGCCCGTAAGTCCTTCCGTAATATCGTCGGCAAGCTTTACGTACTGATTTTTCTCTCCGTCAAGCTTTACCGCCTTGCCGTCAATTCCGTCCGCGAGCGACGCGCCGTCCATAAGCTCGTACGCTCCGCCGCCCTCGTCGAAGGTGACGCTGTACGTTGCCGCGCCATCGTATTTCGCGGCGAACGCCGCCGTACAGAGCGCGGACGAAACAATACATATAGCCGCCGTCACAGCGGCTGTTCTCTTTATCATAACATATCCTCCGCAAAATCATTATTAGTAGATATATTATAACAAAATTTCGGCAATGTGTAAATAAGATTACAAAAATTTTTCGAATTTTTTGTTAAAAATATCTCTGACAAAAAATTGCGGATACGGATACCTTCGTAAAAGTCAGTTTTGGTATCGTAAACGTCACTCCCGTTTTATTGAGAGGGCATTTGTTTTATGGTATAATTACATTGAATATTATACAGCCGCATACTGTCGGAAAGGCTTATGTAGCGGACTGTTTGGGGACATTAAAGAGTGACGGAGGAGTGTAAGATGAAAAAAAGAATTGTAAGCTTAACGGTCATATTGTCAATGGCGCTTGCCATGATACCGGCGTTTTCACTGACCGCGTCGGCGACCGGCAGCTTTACCGGCGCATCGAGCGGCAACGGAACCGCAAGCAGTCCGTACATTATAGCAAACGCCGCAGATTTCATTGCGTTTCGTGATTATATAAATATTACTTCGCCTGATGGCGGTAGGGGTCAGTATTTCAGGCTGACAGCCAATATAAACCTCGGCGGCAGAGAAAAGCCGTGGACGCCGATAGGCAGCGAGGAAAAACCGTTCGAGGGTATGTTTGACGGAATAGGTCGTACGATAAGCGGACTGTATTTGGAGGAAAAAGGAGAAAATCCTGAATTAACGGAGTCAGTCGGACTCTTCGGCACTGTTTCGGGCGGCATGATTCAAAATGTCAATATCAGCGACAGCGCTGTTATCGGCACATCTTATGTCGGTATGATTGTCGGTCATGCTAAGCAGAGTGCAGTAATAAATCATTGCTCTGTTTCATCGGGAACAGTTTCGGGAGAAATGAATGTCGGCGGTATTGTAGGTTTTTCAGATGAGTCTGATGTAAAGTTTTGCAGCAACCAATCCGCCGTTTCCGTAAATGTTGAATGTGCGGGCGGCATTGTAGGCTCCGGACGCGATTTCGATATTACATCTTGCGACAACAGCGGTACCGTTTCGGGGAAAGGAGACAAAATAGGCGGTATCATAGGAGATTATAACAGCCGCTATAGTGGATTCTGGTTCGTATGGGGTTGCCGTAACATGGGCACAGTTACGGGAGTAAACATTGTGGGCGGTATAGCGGGAGAAGCAGTGGGCAATATTCAAGCGTGCCACAACATCAATACCGTTTCGGGAAAAGGAAAAGAAATAGGCGGTATCGTCGGAATCGCAAGTACGAGCGATTCCGTATCAGATTGCCATAATACGGGTGAAGTTTCGGGAGAAATGAATGTCGGCGGTATAGCGGGAGGTGCACAGTTCAGTGACGTAGAAAGATGCAGCAATGCGGGCAGTATAACAGTCACGGGCAGTATGAATTCGGGAGGTATCGTAGGTGCGCTTGAAGGCGCAGCAGCAGAGGAATGTTATAACACCGACAGCGTCAGCGGCGAAAACGCCGTCGGTGTGGGCGGTATTGTGGGTGAGGTAGGCTCACATTGCACAGTAAGCTGCTGCTATAATACCGCCGAGGTGTCCGGCCGCGATTCGGTCGGCGGTATAGCGGGAATCAACTATGTAGACGAGCACGGTGTGACGAGCTGCTACAATTACGGCAAAGTCAATGCGAGCGACTCTATGAGCGGCGCAATTGTGGGATATGGGGGAGGCAGTACAAATTGTTATTACCTTGAGGGTACAGCCGATGCAGGCGATAAGGGTGCAGCCGTAAAAACCGAAAAGGAATTTTATACGCTTGCCTCGGCGCTTAACGCAGGCGGGGACAAATGGAATGACTACAGACTGTCGGAGTTCGGCAGACCTCGTCTCGTCAATAACAAAGAAAATTCAAGCGGCGGTATAAGCGGTAACGGTAAGAAGGATGCCCCGTACCTTATCAAAAGCTTAAAGGATATGGAAGCCGTGAGCGATTACGTGAACACGGGTAACGGAGCGAACGAGTATTTCAAGCTGACAGCCGATATAAACCTCGGCGGCAGAGAAAAGCCGTGGACGCCGATAGGCAGCGAGGAAAATCCGTTCAAGGGTACGTTTGACGGCGACGGTCACACGATAAGCGGACTGTATACGGACAGTGCGGAGAGTAATAACGTCGGTCTGTTCGGGTACGTCGACGGCGGCACGATAAAAAATCTCGACGTGGACGGCACGGTCACGGGCGGTGAAAATGTCGGTCTTGCCGCGGGATACTTAAAGAGCGGAACAATCGACAATTGCGCCGCGACGGGCAGAGCTGCCGGAAACAAAAACGCGGGAGGCATTGTCGGAGCTTCGGAGACCGGCGCGTCTGTAACGTCCTGCTATAATGAGGCTGCTTTGCGCAGCGCCGCCGCCGAATCGGTAGGCGGTATTGTCGGCAATAACGGCGGCAGCGTCAAAAATTGCTACAATATTTCAAAGTCCGTTACAGGTCAAACGAATTACGGCGGTATCGCCGGCAGCAGCAGCGGTACAATAGAGAGCTGCTATAATTACGGCGAAATAGAGAAAAAAGAAGAACCGGGCGACAGCGTGTACGGCGCGGTCGTCGGTACAACCACGGGTACGGTCACGAATTGTTTCTACCTTACCGGCACGTCGGATAAAGGTATCGGCAGCGGCGAAGGCTCGGCGGAAGGAAAAAACGCGGATGGGTTTGCCGCGCTTTCGGCGAAGCTTAACGGCAAAACCGCAGTGTGGCAGGATTCGCCGTTCCTGAAAAGACCTATACTTTTGTCAAATCCTGAGCACGACGCTGACGGATTGGGTACGAAAGAGGATCCGTATACCATATCTACCGCGGAACATCTCAGAGCTGTGGCTAATTATATTAACACAAGCTCGCAAAGCGGAGATAAAAAGTATTTTAAGCTGGAAAACGATATAGATCTCGGCGGCAGCGAAGCCGAGCAATGGGATCCGATAGGCAGGGCAGGCTACGGCGAAAACAATTATTCGTTTAACGGCGAATTCGACGGCTGCGGACACGTGATAAGCGGACTGTACATAGACGATGAATGGTGGATGCAGCAAGGCTTGTTCGGTGTTGTCGGAGCTTCGGGTGTGATAAAGAATCTCGGCGTGACAGGCTATATTAACGGCGGAACTGAGGTCGGCGGTATAGTCGGATATAATGAAGGAAATATAGAGAATTGTTACAGCGCCGTCACCGTAATAAGCCATATTGACGAGGAATTCGGTGACACCGACAGTGACGCCGGCGGTGTAGCGGGAAGCAATATCGGTACGATAAGCAATTGCTTTAATATCGGCAGCGTTACCGGAGACGGTAATTATGTCGGCGGCGTGGCAGGCTATTCGCCGAATCTGGTGAAGAATTCGTACAGCGCGGCTAACGTTCAAGGTGTAGACGGCGTCGGCGGCATTGTGGGTTATACGGCAGGCGGCTCGACAAGCATAACAAATTGCTACAGCTACGGCAGCGTAACAGGCAGTGAAAATGTCGGCGGTATCGTGGGTGAAAACACGACGGACGGAAGCGGAAAGACAACCGTGAAAAATTGTTACTACCTCAAAGACACGGCGGAGTACGGCGTAGGCAATGATGAAACCACAAAGGACGGTGCAGAGATACCGAGCGAACAGACGGCAGCGAAAACGGCGGAGGAATTTAAGACGCTTGCCGAGGCGCTGAATGCAGGCGTTGAAGGAACGTGGGAGGACAGCGAGTTTTTGGGCAGACCTATACTTATTGCCGTTTCCGAAATTGTCGGTGAAGGAACGGCGAACACTCCGTACCTTATACCGTCTTTGTCGGTATTGAAATCGGTGCGCGACCATATAAATGTTAACGGCAGCAGCAACGAGCATTTTAAGCTGACGGCGGATATTGATATCGCCGGCAGCGCGGATGATCAATGGGCGCCGATTGGAACGGAAACCAATAAATTTCAAGGCACGTTTGACGGAGACGGGCATAAAATAAGCGGGCTTTATATAAATACCGAAGACGATATTCAAGGTTTATTCGGATATATAGACGAGGCGGGAACGGTTAAAAATCTCGGCGTCAAAGGCTCTGTTACCGCAGGCAGACACGGAGGCGGTATCGCGGGACGCAATAACGGAACGATAATATGTTGTTATAACGGTGCTAATGTAAAATCCAATACTGAGTATGCATATGTGGGAGGAATTGTCGGAGATAATTCCGGTAAAATAGAGAATTGCTATAATACAGGCAGTATTGAGATAGGTGTTAATGGGGCTTATGCAGGCGGTATCGCGGGCGTCGGCGGCACCATAGAAAACTGCTATAATACAAGCAAAAATATTACGGCAAGCTCAACTCTGTACGCCGGCGCCATTATAGGATACGCAGCAATGGGCTGCAGGGTAACGAATTGTTATTATCTTGAGAAAGAAAACTTAAAAGGCGTCGGAAGTTCAAACGATTTCTTGAGTCCGATTGAAAATTTGGAGTCGAAAACGGAGGAGGAGTTTAATTCCGGCGAGGTAACGTGGCTTTTGCAGAAAGGTCAGACCGCGCCAGATACACAGGTGTGGGGACAGAAGATCGGCGCAGCGGCGGATGAGTACCCCGTGCTGACGGGTGACACGGACGCGAAGGTGCTGAAGGTTACGTTTGCGACGAATGATAACGAATCATACGCCGCGAAGTATACAAATTCGAACGGCACTGTGGAAATGCCGGAAAAGCCCGTAAAGGATAATTATACATTTGAAAAGTGGTCGCAAAGTAATGACGCTGCGGGTACGGAATTTAATGAGAAAACCACCGTCAGCGCAGATATGACGGTTCACGCCGTCGGACGTGATTATTTCGGCGGTGACAGTGACATCACGCTGAATGAGACTTACGGCTACAAAGAGGCGATTACGGCGAATTTGGACGACTATATGAAGTACGCGAACGAGAGTGTTACGTCCAAGAATAAGTTTACGTACAGTATAGAGAGTGATGAAAATTATACGCAGGCGAAAATAGAAAGCGAGAATACGCTGTCGGTACCCATAGGACTTGACGCGAATGATTATACGATTAAGGTTAAGGCACATGAAAAAGAGCCGCAGTATTCGCTTATGAGCGTGGAGAGCAACGGCGCGGAAGATGTGACGCTCACGATTACGGTAAGCATATCAAAAGCCGAGCCGTCCGTAACGAGTGTTCCGACGGCGGCGGATTTGACGTATAACGGCGAAGAGCAGGAGCTTGTCACGGCAGGTGAAACAGCGGACGGCACAATAGAGTACAGCACGGACGGCGATACATATTCGACGGATATTCCCAAGGGTACAGAAGCGAAGGAGTACACGGTTTGGTATAAGGTGGTCGGCGACAGTAACCACAACGACAGCGAGCCGCAGCAGGTGGAAAATGTTGAAATAAAGAGGGCGGCGCCAAAAGTGACTGCGCCGACGGCAAAGGATTTGACGTACACGGGCGAGGCGCAGGAGCTTGTAACGGCGGGTGAAACAGCGGACGGCACAATACAGTACAGCAAGGACAATGAAAACTATTCAGCCGATATTCCTACGGAAATGAACGCCGGCACGTATTCGGTTTGGTACAAGGTTATAGGCGACAGTAACCATAATGACACGGAGCCTGTGAAAATTGAAAATATAAATATCGGTAAGGCGGAGCCGATCGCGGTTGTAACGCCGAAGGATTTGACGTACACCGGCGAGGCGCAGGAACTTGTGACGGGCGAAACAGCGGACGGTACGCTTAAATACGCGACGGACGAAGCGGGCGAATATACGGACGCTGTTCCGACGGGTACCGAGGCGGATACATACACGGTTTGGTACATGGTTGAGGGCGACAAGAACCACAACAACAGTACGCCGCAGTCTGTGGACGTGACGATTAAAAAAGCAGATTCAACGCTGGCGGTTGACGGCGGTGAGGTGACATACGGCGATACGATCACGCTTACCGCAGCCGTTGCGAGAGACAATACAAACGATATACGTTTGGCGGCTGTGGATGCGGTAGAGTTTTATCTCGGCGAAACGCCTCTCGGTTCGGGAACGGTTACATACGACAGCCTGTTTAACGACAGCGGCACGGCGACACTCACAATAACGGCTGACAAGAAATTTGAAATCGGCGCAAACACAATCCGCGCGGAGTACGGCGGCAGCGTGAACCTTAACGGCAGTGAAAACAATTCAATCACCGTTACGATGAATAAAAAGCCGCTGACGTACACGGTGACGGCTGACGGCAAGGTGTATGATGAAAATACATCGGTAAATGTGACGCTGACGCCAACAAATAAGGTCGGTGAAGATAATGTAACGCTTACGGCAAAGGGAGCGGTATCGTCCGCGGACGTCGGCAGCTATGACAAAGTTGATTTGACTGAAATAGCCCTTGACGGTGACGACGCAGAGTATTACAGCGTTGAAACCGAAAAGAGCGGAGCGGACTTGAAGGATGGGATTGAAATCACAAGAGCGGACGGCATTGCGGCAGTCACTATGGCGGATTACAAGTGCGGCGACGAAAGCATAAACCCTGTTCCCGCATCGGATACGAACGGTATAAATAACGTCACGTACACGTATTCGGTAAAGGACGCAGACGAGTACGGCGAGGAAAAGCCGCTGCTTGCGGGCGAGTACACTGTTAAGGCGGTATTCGAGGCGACGAACAATTACAATGAGGTGACCGTGACCGATGATTTTGTAATAACGCACAACTGGGACGAGTGGACAATTACCGAAGAACCCACGCAGACAATGGGCGGCATGGCGGAGCGTGATTGCCTGAGCGCGGATAACGATGCACCCGACAGGTATGCGCTGCCAAATTTGACGGATGCTTCGGTGTGGACAAAGGGCACATACATGAGACCTACTCCCGACAGGGAAGGCTCGCAGGAGTACACGTCCGAATACGGCACTGTTACCGAAATCATACCGCAGCTTGTTGTAACGGAAATACGCGTGAAAAACAACCCCGTGGACACAACGGTCACGGAGAGTATGGTGCTCGACGTGACGGGACTTGAGGTCGAAGCCGTGTATTCGGACAATTCAACGGCTGACGTTACGCACGACTGTAAGCTGAGCTACGACACCTCCGCGGTTGGAACGCAGACGGTAACGGTCGAATACGGCGGCAAGACGGCGGCGTTTAATATTACGGTCGCGGCAAAAGAGCTTACAGGAATTACGATTACAAAGAAACCCGATAAACGCCTTTACAATAAGGGTGACAGCCTTGACACAGCGGGTATGGTCGTAACTGCGTCGTACAATAACGGCACGGAAGCGCAAATCACGGACTACACCACACAAGGATATTCGCCGCAGACGGTAGGAACGCAGACCGTTGCCGTTTCATACGGCGGTTTTACGGCTGAATTTACGGTGACGGTTGAGGAAGTAACGGCTCCGAGCGGCACAGTGCCGACGCCGGTAATAGAAACAAGCGGTTTTTACGGCGGTAAGACGGTGACGCTTACGTGCGCGGCAGCGGATGCGAGGATTTATTATACAACGGACGGCTCCGCTCCTACAAGCGCGTCAACGCTTTATACCGAGCCGCTCACGGTAACGGCAACGACAGTGATTAAGGCGATAGCCGTTAAGGACGGTATGGAGCCGAGTCGAGCTGCAAGCGGTAAAGTATCGGTGTCAAAAACCGACGCTATCGTGCCGAGCATTGAGGCGGGCGAGGTTGAAGCGGGTACGCTCGTAACGCTCCGGAGCGCGTCGAGCGGCGCGGAAATATTCTACACGATCGACGGCACTGCCCCGACGACGGAGAGCGCGCGTTATGGCGGCGCGATAACGGTAACGGAAGAGATGACGATTAAGGCGATAGCCGTTAAAAACGGTTACGCGGCAAGCGACGTCTGCGAGTTGAGCTACACCGTTAAGGAGCGCGAGCCGAACACGGCTAATCTTTCGGTCGGCTCCGCAGTCGGCAAGGCGGGCGATACGGTTTACGTGCCGATATATATAACGGCTGACGGCGATATAACCGATTACCGTTTCACGCTGACATTTGACAGCACAAAGCTCGCTTACGCGTCGGTTTCATCGACTGACGGAGCGGCAGGGAATATATTCACTTCGCTCGGTGAAAATGCCGTTACTGTACTGTATAGAGGCAGCAGTGAGGTAAAGAGCGGCGAGGTGTGCCGCGTGGGATTTAAGGCGCTTGACGGTGCGGCTGACGGTGAGTACACGTTAGCGGTGAGCGGCGCGGAAATCTCTGTCGGAAACATGTACTGCGGCGTGACAAGCGCGAACGGCAAGGTCACTCTCTCAACTCCCGACATAAAGGTGTCAGCCGACGCTGTGTTTACCGATAGCGATGGAAACGAGGTTGACATGGACAGCATGAGCGGCGAGGTTGACGCGAGCTTGACGATTGACGAAGTTGAGGGTACGGACGGCGAACAGCCGATGATAGCGAATATACTCCTCGCGGTATACGACAGAAGCGGTGCGCTTGCGGCACTGAATGTAATGGAAACCGATTTGTCGGACACGAGCTTCGTATTCCAAAAGACGATAAGCATACCCGCAAACGTTTCGGTCGGCTCGATTAAAATGATGATATGGAACGGACTTAGCGATATGTCGCCGCTCACGGCGGCAAGTAAAATGCTGTAAAACAAAAATCCGCCCGCTGTATGCGGGCGGATTTTTTATAAGGTAATTATTTTTCAATTCAAACCGTTTGCATCACGTATTGTCTGTAAATCTGCTTCTGTGGGTTCTTGAACAGACATATCTGCCCAACTGCCATATAACCAAATCCAATTTTTATCCTCAGACAACTGATACTCAAATGTACCCTCTGTTGTCGGCTCTGAAGTCATAGCCATCCATTCTGAACCCCAATGACCCTCTCCTGTTAATTTATTGACATAATAATGAGCATTTATAACAGATTTACCCGTTGAGTCTTTGAAGTCTGTCAAACCGGAAAAGACCTTATATGCTTCAACTCTTCTATTACCACCTGTTGGAACTTCCAAACCGAGATCCGGCGCAACGCCCTGTTCTTCACCTAAAATGCCATGTACCCCTTTTTTCAGCACTACCGCCGTACCGTCCGCTTTTATAACGGTGTCGCCTTCTCTCGCAAATCTTCTTTGCGATACCTCGCCCTCGTGGATTATAATCGGGTCATCGTCGTTTGCCGTTTCCGACGGCTCGGCTTGCGTACTTATGGTAATTGTATTATTCACAAAATCTACAGTAAATCCGCCTACGGCATCGGCTGCGTCTCGGAGTTTAAAGTATGTGCTGTCGTTTATGTTATAGCCTTCGATTGACTTAGAAACGCCGTCAACCTTAACCGGGAACGGGTTCGCCGTAACGGCATACTCAACCGCAAATCCCGTCAGCGCGGAACAGATAATGCCGCCTATTACGAAACCTAAAATAAACTTTTTCATAAAAAATCCCCCTTCCGATATATTATACATCAGAAGGGGGAAAAAATCAAGATGACGATTTATTTGCCCGTTTTGCGGCAAATCATATCTTGCGTCTCAAGGAGTCGTCAATCTCGTGTTCCGGTACGCGCGGTACGTTGTCAAACGCGCCGCCGCCCGTTACTTGCTCCAAGTCCTCCAAGTCCAATTCCTGAGTGTTCTTCTCTTTCTCATTTTCAGCCATTTTTATATCCTCCTTAAAATTTATTTGATTGTCTTGTCAAACCGCTCCGTCAGCGCGGCGGCTTCGGCGCGTGTGGCGTTGTTTTGCGGCCTTAATGTGTTGTCCGTGTAGCCGCTCATAACGCCCGAACCGCATGCCCACTGTATGGCGGGTATTGCGTATTCGCTCGTTTCTTCCGCGTCGGCGTAGCTTAGTATATTCGTGCTTTCACCGACCGACACGTCCTTTCCGATGTACTGCGCGTACCGCCACAGCATAGCCGCGACCTGTTCGCGCGTTACCAATTCATCGGGTGCAAACTCCGTATCGCTGTAACCGGAGACTATTCCGTTTTCCGTACCCCATGCGATATACGGCGCGTAGTACATATCCTTGTTTACATCGGTGTACGTCATATCCGTGCTTTCGGGCTTAACGCCGTTCATGCGTCCTATTACCGTTATGAGCATACCTCTTGTGATGTTGGTATTGGGTTCAAACGTGTCCTCACTTACACCCGCGAAGTAACCCTTTTCAGTTGCATACTTCACGCTGCCGCTGAACCAGTCCGCAGAAGTTACGTCATTAAACTGTGTTTCCGCGGTATTGCCGCCGTCGGGTTCGGTCGTCGGTTCAGGTGTTGCCGTAGGCTCGGGCGACGCTGTCGGGGCAGGGGTTGCCTCCGCGCGCCGCGACGCGCCGGAACCCGAACCGTGCGGTCTGGATGTAGGCTCTGCTTTACGCGGCGTTACCGTTACCGTTATGTCGGGTATCGCATTGCCGTACGGAGTGACGTTACCGTGTATCACGGTCGTACCCTCGCCGATTGCCTTAAGCGTTGTGCCGTCGAATGCCGCGACCGCCGCATCGTCCGTACCGAGAGCCGCGCTCATGCCTTCGCTAAGCGCACTCGGCTCGCACGTTATGCTGAAGTCCATCGTCTCACCCTCGGCAAGCTCTATCTTTTCCGGGAACGGCTCGCCGTTTAACATAAATTCCATCGGCATCGCTGCGGTAAGAGAAATATTTTCACCCTGCGTTACATATTCTCCGTCCTTATTCTTGCCCAATAACAGACAATCCACAAATCCGTATTTTTCAAACGGCTCCGCAACGGCATTTATATCTATCGTAAAGCTTTTGGTTTCGCCGACGCCTATTCCGTCCATTGCAGCCTTGCCCCAGTCGCACTCGTCAACCGTGTAGCCCGTGGCGGCTCCGTACGGACCGGAGAAAATAACGTTCATCGTGTCGTCCGAGTTTGACGGCACATTGCCCGTGTTTGTTATATTATATTTGACATGATAACCGTTGCTGTCCTGATACGGATAAACGTCATCCACAACATATTGAGGCTTATCTTCAAGCCTGTCACTCTCATAAGACGATACATTTTCCATACCGCCCTCTTTTACCTCGGCAATAAGGCTTACGCCTTCTACGCTTGCGGGGGCAGTCCATTCAAATCTTAAAGTATCCGTGCCGGAGGGGAGCAGCTTGCTATCGCTGTTAAGCGTATATATCGGCTCACCATGCTTTTTACCGTTTTTAGCCTCGTAAACGTTTAAGGTATAACCGTCTGCGTAAGTAAGACCGTTGTTTGTGATGTCGACGTACACATCTGCCGTGTCGCCTCCGCCCGGAGTTTCATCGGACAGCGTTATATCCGTAACATCGACCGCTCCGCACGGCGTCATATATGAAGCCATGAGCTTAAAGTCGCTTATTTCAACGGGGTTTTCGGCGTTATCGGTTATCTTCTGTTTAAAGCTGTTATACATAACCATGAGGTTTCCGCTGTCATCTATCACGGCATTGGGTTCATCGGTGAATGCGCCGGTGTTTGTCAGCCTATATGCCGGCGCCCACGCGGAACCGATCGCCTCGGCAGGCTCGTTCGGGTCGGACGAAGGTATCGGATCGTTTTGAATTAAAGCCGTCGCGTATATCTCGGTTCCCTGCTTTTCGTTAAAGTCGTCCGTGTCCTTATCCTTCGTTTCGGGCTGTGTCCAAACGACGTATATATCGTCGCCGTCCGTAACCGCCTTAAAGTCAGCCATGTACCGCGTGTTATCCGAATTTTCTGCAGGCATCGCGACATAGGAGTAAAGCGAGTCGATATCCTTTACCTCATTGCTGTTTTCGGTATTGAGATACTCATCCTTGATGTGACCGTCATTGTCAATGCCGTCACGCACGAGCGACGTTATGTCTATGTACGCGACAGTCCTGTCGTCTCTGTACCAGAACAGCTTTGTATCAGCCGCTTCCGCTTTCGTCGTTTTGGCTTCCGGATGCTCGGCAATAGCTTCGGCAAACGCTTTGTTTTCCGTTCTCACGAACTGCGGCAGAGCGTCCGCCACATTGTCGTCCGTAATTCTTACCGGTTTATACGTCGTGTGTTTCTCAAAGTCGTAGCACTGCACGAACAACTCCTTGTCGTTAGTCGTATCACCGTTCGAATCCTGATCGATCGTGTACGCGTAAACGGCTATACCGTTATACGTTATTGCCGTGAAGTCGGACACGTTAGGAACATCAAGTCCCAGCTCCGGCAGCGGCGACGACAGGAAACGCTGACCGTGCCATTCGTTTATGAGAGTTTCCTTTTCATCTTCCGTGCTGCCGTTTCCGTTGCTGTCGGACAGCTCTTCGGGGTAATACTCGTCGACCATCCACTTGCTCTTTTCGGCGGAGTACAGCATATATATAACGGCGCAGTCGTTCGTGTAGGAGTTAGCCAGATCCGCAGCCGTTCCCTCGGAATTACCGGTTTTTACGTAATATACCGCTCTGTCGTGCGTCTTTTCGTCGTAGACGCAGGTCGGGTTGTAATCGTAATACTCATCCGTTGTAAGACGCGTTTCCCCGCTGACCGTACCGTTTGCGGGATCGATTACTGCTGTGTAGACCTCCAAATTTCTCAAATAATCGGCGGAATCCTCCGTAGTCGCCTTATCGGGATCGCTCGACAGCCACGCAATCATCACCTTGCCGTCCTCGATCTCGCATACGCTCGGCTGGAAGTCAGCCTTTTTATCGTCCTGAACAACTTTAGGATCGCTCCATGTGCCGCCCTTATACACCGCGTATTTGAGTACGGTTCTCTCCGTTGCGCCGCGCGATGTGTCGGAATCGAGGAATGCTGCGAAAACACTGTCATCGCTGAGCTTTATGAGCTGCGTGTCGGGATGCTCGTAAGCGTTATCCACTATCGTTTCGCTCGATGCTTCACCGAACGCCGACATAAGCGAAATATCGCCGTCGGGACGCCATTCGCTCTTTTCATCGCTGTAAGGCTGCCTTACGGAGAACGTCGGCTCGTTTTCCGCGCTTGTAAGCGATATATCATTGTTGTCGGAAAGACTGGTGGGCGTTACCGGCCCCATTTGCGCGTACTGCTCGAACGAGCCGAATTTCCAGTCGGGGAATGAGTACTGCAGCGGTATCGAGAACAGGAACAAATCCACCCAAATACCGAGCTTCAGCACAAGATCGCAGCCCCAGTCATCAACGTAAGGATCGGGTTCGTACAGCGCCATTGCAGAGAACGTGCCGCCGCCGCGCAGACCGATCGTTCCGGCAAGTCCGACGCCAACGTAAATCTGAACGGTCGCTCCCATCTGAACGGACGCTTCAAATTCTCCGAGCACATTGTTAAAATCAACCCGTGATTTCTGAGCGTCGGTGTATGTAATTTGGGACTTTGAAAGGTCGGTACCCGCGCCGATAAAGCCGAGTACGTTGCCGCTTATTTCAACACCGAAGTAGGCGGGTATGAACACGACGGGAAGGAACCAATAACATGTCATCCTAAATCCCGCGCTTAATCCCAAATACAGGCCGATGCCGGTAAACACCGCGTTTTTCCCCTTTGTCTTGCCGCTTGTGTCAAGGAGACGCGCATAAGTGAAGTCGCAATAGATGCCGATTTGAATATCCATTTTCCATGTCGGCGCGCCGAGCGAAAGCTTTCCGCCGAATTTCTCCATGAGCGCCTCGTCGTGCGGAATTTGTCCGAATGCCGTTTCAAACGACTGACCGAGACCGTTCAGGAAGGTCTCTATCGGATGCGCGATTTCAAATTCATCCTGCCAGTACTTATGGTTATCGCCCTCGTACTTGTTGAGATGCGTATGCTTAATCGTGTCCACAAGCTGAACCGGACTGAAACCGATATACATTCTGTAACCCGTGCTGGTCTTTATGCAGCCAAAGGATACAAACGGTAAATCAAAACGTGTACCCGTGTCGCCGAGCAGAGGAAGCTCCTCGAAGAAGTCTATGCTGAGCGGCAGGTCTATGTACTGAAGCACGGGGATCTCCATTTCCGTATCCTCTATGAACGTAAAGCCGGTGAACGTGTCGGTATACGTTGTGGTGTCCATAGCCTTTACGGTCTCCTCATCCGGCGGATTGCTGTCGTCAAAGCCGGTGCGGTCACCCGTTACACCGTGGGACCTGTCGGTTGTAACGCGTATATACAGCAAATCATCGTGGTTTATCTTGGAAAGCGGCATATCGGCAGTGAATTGGTCATCGCTGCCCTCAACGGGCTCCGCCTTGCATGAGTCAATCTCCTCGAAGGTGGTTCTGTCGTACACGACAAACTCTATTCCCGTTACCTTTTCCTCGGCGTCCTCGCTTACAAGGGTATTGTCCTTAACATAGGTTTTCTTGTACGGCATGGTACCGTTTACCGTAGCGGTTATTTCGACCGTGCTGTCGTCGCCGCTCTTAAGCTTAATCGTGGAACCGCTGTTGCCGGCGCTCGACAGCGATATGTTTTCGAGTATGCTGCCCGTTTCCGACGTCATGCGTATAAGTCCCGCGGTTTGGTCGCATACCGGCACTTTTTTCGTCACCTGCTGCTCGCCGTCTATCACGGTAATTTCTCTGTCCTCCGTGCCGTTGTCAACGAGTTTTATTTCATCGAATAATTCCTGACCGTTCAGCGAGATCATATATCTCACGTAGCGGTCGGAGGAGCTTGTAGAGCTTATCGCGCGGAACGGCGGAACGGTGAAGGAACCGTCATCGTTCACGTACGTGACGTTCCCGGCAAAGTTTACTATCGCGTTACGCGCGGGACGTGAATTTACGTCGGTAGCGGTTCTCGTCTGTAAATTGTAGAACGGACTGAAAACGCTTCCGGTAACGGACTGGTACACGTTTTCGGCTGTGCCCTTTTCGACGGACAGCGTTATAATGTTATTGTTCGTATCCGAGCCTGTGGACGGCAGCGCTTTGTGTAAAAATACTTCGCCGCTGTAGAACCTGTTATTGTTCGCTTCGGTCCACAAGGGGTAGATATTGGCATCCGCCGTATCCGACATACGTACGGAAAGGGGATATACCTTGCCGTAAATGGGATCGTCGGATATAACGTATTCCTCATATGTAACACCCTTGTCGGTCATCGTATTGTGCGCCGCCGCTTTCATAAAGCTGTACGACGTATCGAAATTGGCGAGCTCGTCCTTGCGTACGCGCACGGTCATGGCGCCCTGCTTGCTCTTGAAAAGCGGAGTAATCTCGTAGCAGTCTTTCTTCAGCCTTTTGTTCGCATCGAGATACGCGCTTGTTCCGTTGTCCTCGGTGTAGGATATAATTTCTTCTCTGTCCCATTTTGTACTGTTTTTGTTTGCCTTATATTTAAGCTCGAAACCCGCGGGCTCGTAGTATTTCGCGTAGTCCGGATCCATAACCGTGGAAATTTTCAGTATATCGCCGTAGTGATATTCCTTAGTCACGTCCGATGCGTTTGAAATCTTGCCGTTTGTATCGCCGTTTATCACAATATTGCCCATCTTTTGCTCCGGAGCCTTGACTGTGACGTTGGAGGTTATATATCCGAAACTCGGCTTAAGATATATCGTGCCGCGTGAAGCGTTTGTTTGGGTTGTCTGGTTACCCCAACCATCAATGTCGTTCTTCAGAAACTTTATGTACGACTTATTGTCATATATGAATTTCGAAGTTAACGTGAACGAGTGTTCCAGCAAACCGTCGTACTCATACGACGCGATCTGCTTCGGCGAAGAGCCGTCCTCATTGACAATGGACATGCCCGACAGGTACACGTACGGAGAGGTAGTGTTGCCGCCGACGCTCTGCGAGTAGCCTATCTGGTTCGCTTCGTCTTTCGTGTAGCGGATAATCTCATTGTTGCTTGTGTTGTCCGCACCCAAAAGCGCGAGGAATGCCGCGTCCGACCAAGCATGGTATTTGTTGTCCTCGCCGAGGAACTGCGGCTGATCTTCAGTCTCAAGATCGGTAAGCATAATTTGGAACGGTCTGTATATCGGCTTTATGCTGCTTATATACACATGGTTACAGTCGCGGCAGTTTGACTCATACTGTACCGCAAGATAAGCCGGATCGTTATTTTGACAGAAAATATTTGTGACCGTATTATCCGCTATTGTGGCTTGGGCGTTGTAGTCCCACGAAGTACCCGAATACCACGACCACAAAAGTTCTGGGTTATTCACGATAGGCGCCGTGACAAAACCGATTTTCACCCTTGGGCAGGATCCGGTCGTTTTCCATTTGATTTGAGCGCCGGCGATGTCGTAGCCGTTATATGTGGTATCGGTAAGCTTCCAGCTTGCGTACAGATTACCGTTATGGGCGCCATCAACACCGGGCAGCCAACTGAATGCTCGATCCCAGCCGTTGCTGTCATCCTTCCACATCATGTCCCAGTATTTGTTGTTGGAATCGTATCCGTTGGTGCCGTTATAATGTGAGTCTTGCTGTACATGCTCAGCCTTAGACAAATCCAGCTCGCTGCCCGTGACGATGCTTTGCAGGTTGTAAGCGGTTGTCACCGACGAGAGCGTCGCGTCGCTGCCGTCGCTGCCCTTGACGGTCTCGCCGAGCGTGCCGTCGATCGTGACGGTCGCTTCGCCGCCGTCAATGCTGCATACCTCGCTTTCTTCAAGCTTCAGCTTAAAGTCGGCGCTGCCGAGTATGTATTCGCCGCGTATCGGTATATCTATTTTACGTGTGTCAATTCCCATCGGGAATATTACATCCATTTCGACGGGGGAGAAGTCGCGTCCCGCTTCGGCTGTGCCGTTTTCCGACGTGAGGTGCGCTTCCGATATCGTGTTAAGCGCGCCCTCGCGCTTAATCTCAACCGTGACGCTGTCACCTTCGGCATTGTAGCTTTCCTCGGCAAAGTAAATCCGGGACGGCTGCTGTTCCTCGTCGTCAACTACGGTAAGAGCGCACGTTGACGACGCGCTTATTGTCGTCGTGCCGTGCGGATCGGCGAGCACCATAAAGAAGGTGCGGTCGCCGTCACCCTCGCCGTTGTCCTCAACGTCTATGGCTATGTACTTCTCCTTTTCACCCTCGGCAAATTCAACGTTGAGCGTCGCACCGACAACAACATTTGTTATGACGTTTGCCATCTGCTGAATTTGCTGCATCATATCGGTCGTTGCGGTGACGTTCTGCGGTTCGCCCTCAATGCCCGTGAACATCGCCCGCGCCTGTTGGAGCGAACTTGTGCCGCTGTCCGAAGGCACGGCTTCCGTTTCGGCGTTCTGCTGCTCATCCGCGGAGAGCAGACCGCTTTCTTCCTCCATGTAGTCAACGACGTCCTGAAGTCCGGTCTGAGTTTGTTCCTTAAGCTCCTCGTCGTTTTCAAGCATTTTGTTAAATTCTTCTTCCGATTCGAGCTTGGCTTCCGTGTATTCCTCGCCTTCGATACGTTCGAGGAACGACAGGTTGTCGTCGGGGCTTACGGCTTCCGTATCGCCGCCGAGCAGAGAAACCCTGTAGTCCCTGCCGTACTTTGCGGTGAGGTCGGAAATCTTGACCGTCACATCCGACGCGGACGCGCAGTCTCCGCCTCTCGCGAGACGCAGAAGATAACGCTCGTTTGCGCCCTCCTTGAGCTGTGCGCTCGAAGCGGTGAGGTAGAATACGTCGTTTTCGAGTATACCCTCTTCCATTTCGATTTCGGGGATATACACGTCCGTCGTTTCCGCTTCGGCGGGAAACGCTATTAACGGAGCGATAAGCGCTGCCGACAAAACGGCGCTTATACCCCTCTTTAATCTTGATATTGCTTTCATGACATCCTCCTTATTGCTTTTTATAGTACACTATTATAATTATATTATACCATAAATCTTCATTGTTCGAGCCGTATTTCACGACGGATAAAATGACTTTTACGTCAAAAGCATTTTTTGTTTCGTAAAAAGCAAAGCCGAAATATTGAAAACGGTATAAAAATGTGGTAGAATTGCATATAAGATAAACGCAGCTTATGTTTAACAGCGATGTGGGGGAGGAATATGTTATGAGAATAGCCGTTTGCGACGATAACGCGGCTGACAGAGAGAAATTTGCAAAGACCTTGAAGGAGTGCGCTCCGACGATCGACGCGGAGCAGTTCGCCGACGGCGCGTCATTTCTCGAAGCGGCGAAAAAAATGCCGCCGTTCGATGCCGTGTTTCTCGACATATATATGCCCGGCACGAACGGTGTGGACATTGCAAAGACGCTTAAGGAAATTTCGCCCGAAACGGGTTTGGTGTTCGTTACGACGAGTAGGGAACACGCGGTCGAAGCATTTTCTCTTTACGCGATGCATTATTTGATAAAGCCTGTGACGGCGCAGGGGATTCAGCAGGCTTTAAGCCGCCTGACGGAGCTGCGGCACAGTCACAGGGACAGCATTACGCTTACGGTCGGGCGCGAAAGACACATTGTATTTCTGGATCAAATCTGTATTCTTGAAAGCGACAATCATACCGTGAACGTTTCTCTCTCGGACGGTCGGCGGCTGAAGGTTCGTATGCCGTTCGGCGAGCTGGAAAGAATGATGAATAAAAAATTTCTGCGGATAAACCGCGGTATAATGGTAAACATGGACTATATCATGCGTATGGGTGCGGATACGTGCGTTATGCAGAACGGTATCCGTCTGCCGATTACGATACGGCAGAGCGCCGCGATACGCGCGTCGTATGACGATTATGTGTTTGACAGGCTTGCCGGGAGGAAAGGCTTTTAAGGAGGGTGGTTACAATGGTTTTTCTTGAAAATACCGTAGGTTTTTTCGTGCAGTATTTTCCGTGCGCCCTGATGATTTTTCTGCCCTTCCCGAACGGAGCCTATCGTTTTCGGCGTAAATGGATTTTCGTATGGATAACGGCTGCGGCTGCCGCCGTCGCGGCGCTGCTTCCCGTGATACTGCACAGCGGCGTTGCCGCCGACACCGCGCTCACGGCTGACCTGTTTATGTTTTCCGTAATATGTCTCACGCTTGCGGCTTATATTTTACTGGTTCGCGAAACGCTGATAAAAAAGCTGCTTGTGTTTTTCGTCGTAATGTTCTGCGCCGCGCTGCAGTATTGCATGGTAAACGCGCTCACCGCCGCACTGTCGGACGTTCTCGGTCTGTCCACGCAATGCGAGGAACATTCGGCGTATTCTCAGTGCGGCGTTATAATGTATATAGCTACCGCCGCTGTTATGCTGCCTATTATGATGACGTTTGTACTGCGCACGCTGCGCGAATATATCAGCAGCGTCGAGACAAAGAGCATGAGGCGCGAATTCCTGATTTTGATTATCTCGACCGTCATTTTTATAGCGGCGGAAATGGGCGTCGATATGACGTATTATCACCTCGCATACGGAACATACTTGCGGTTTCTCGCAATGCTTGCCGTTTTGCTTGTGTATCAAGTGGTGATTTATTGGCTGATTTTCCGCGAATCGGTGAGGCGCAAGCGCGACAACGACCGCCGGCGGACAATGGAGATACAGCGGATTCAGTATGAAAAAATCGCGGGTGATATTGAAAGCACGCGCCGTATGCGCCACGATATGCGCCACCATTACAACTCTCTTAACGATATGCTCGACAGAGGGCGTTTGGACGAAATGAAGGATTACCTTGCCGAAGTGATTGACACCACCGTAAAGCGCGACAGCGAGATGTACTGCCAAAATATGACGGTGAACGGACTTCTGCAGTATTACATAGGTCTGGCGCGCGACAAGGGCATACGCTGTGAGGCTTGGGCGGACTGCGGCGAGCTTGCGGTCGAGCCTGCCGACTTGACGGTAATGTTCGGCAACGCCATGGAAAACGCAATAAACGCCTGTGAAAAATGCGGCGAGGACAGGTGGATTGATATAAAAATAGGCACCGTGCAGAGTTCGCTCGCAATCGAAATATCCAATTCATGCGGCAGTGCCACGCTTGACCGGCATTTTCAGTCGGATAACGGCTTTCTGCCGGCGGAGGCGTTTCTGAGCGGCTGTCAGGGAGGCGGGTACGGCTTGCGCAGCATATCGCATACGGCGCAGAAGTACGGCGGCAGCGCAAAATTCCGTTACAACGCCGAAAAGAAAACGTTCACCGCGCGTATAAGAATGAATATAAGCGCGGAGGAGTGACGCAAAACAACGTAATGTTCTCATATCGCCGCTCCTTGAACGCGAAAAAAAGTAATTAAGAAGAAATTTTATTATTTTTACTGTACAAAACAAATTTTTTGTGATAAAATAGAAATACTAATATTGATTATACCGTTCGGGGGTTGAGCGAAATGAAGAAGAGCGACTTGAAAAAGATAATGGCGGTCGGCGCGGTGGTGGCTGCGGCTGCGGGCGCGGCTTATTTGGTGTACCGCTACAATAAAAACAGACGCGAGGACGCGGCGAAAATTGAAAAAATCAAAAACGCCAACGCCTACATTCTGGGCGGCGGCATGAGCGCATACGCGGCGGCGCTTTATTTGGCGCGTGACTGCGGCGTTAAGCCCGAGAATATCCATGTCCTCACCGACAGAAAATATGAGCGCGGAAACGCCGAGGACGGTTACATTTGCCGCAGAGGAAAAATCATAGACGACAAGAACAGCAAAAATCTGTTCGACGTTATAAAGGACGTGCAGTCGCTCGAAATTCCCGACCTCACGGTATGCGACGAAATTCTTAATATATACAACACCCGTCCCGCAATGCGCGGTATAACGTTTATCGACGAAAGCGGCGACGTTACGGATATAACGAAAATCCGTCTGTCAAAGGAGTACAGACGCGATATAATCGAGCTTATGCGCGGCAGAAAGGAAAACCTTGTATCGCTGCCGCTGAGAACCGTGTTCGACGACGATTTCTTCGACACGAGTTTTTGGAAACTCGTTCGCGCGTCCTACGGGTTCAACGAGGGCTCGTCCGCTTACGAGTTTGTAAACGCCGTCGCGCATATGGACGACGCGCTGTCGGGTACGATGCCGTTTGATTTTGACAGGCATGAGGAAATAACCGAGCCGCTTAAAGCGCATATTATTTCGATGGGTATAGACGTGTGCGAGGGAGCTTACGCGACCGACATTGATTTTGAAAGCGGCGCGGTCGGGGCAATTCACTACACCGATAACGGTGTGAGAAGAATTGTTTACCTGAACGAGGGCGACGTCTGCATACTCCCGACCGACGAAATGGCTGAGTGCGAAACGTTCGGCAGCTTTGACGAGAGCGCGCCGCGCTGTTTCGGCGAGCCGTACCTTCTTTGGGAGAAGATAGCGGAGAAACACAGCGCGTTCAAAAATCCGTCGGCGTTGTTCGACGAAAGCGACGATACAATGGCTGAGGAGTTTACGATAACGCTCAAAAATCATATGCTGCCCGAGCTTATCGACCGCGTAACGTGCGGCGCGCTCGGTTCGGACGGCGTTATAGTGCTCGACAACTCCGCGTGGAAAATGACAATCTGCGCCGTACCCGCGTCGCACTTCAAGGATATGGACGAGGAAACGGCTGTAATATGGGGAACGGCGAGCCGATACGACGTGGAGGGCGAAAAGAGTGGCAAGCCGATGACGAACTGCTCGGGTGCGGAAATTCTCTACGAACTTGTGTCGTGTCTCAATCTTGACGAGGCGTGGGATGACATACGCGAAACGGTAGTGAACGTAATCCCGTGCCACAGACGGTACGACGGAGCGTACCTTGCGCCCGTTCAGTCGAAGCTTGAAATTATACCCACGGGCGTGACAAACCTCGCCGTGTCGGGCGACTTCGCCGACGGCGACGGCTCGGTATTCACCGAGGAATTTACCGTGACGACCGCCAAGACGGCGGCGTACAGGCTTGTGTCAAACCGCCGCAGAGTTTATACCGCACCGAAACTTTCGCTTGCAAGCATAAAGAAAATGCTGAAGAAAAATTTTAAGTGAGGAATATGAAGATAATAAAAAAGCCCGCGTGCGCGGGCTTTTTATTATCTTCGTTTATTGTATTTCAGGCGCTCCTTGTATCGTTCGCGTTTTTCGAATTTTCGGTGTTCCTCCGTTCGTCGGTGCGCTCTGGCTGCCGTTTTCGGCGGCTCGGGAGCAACTCCCATGAGTTTGCCGAGGAACGAATTACTCTTAAGCTTACCTCTGTTTTTAAGCGTCGTAAGCGTTACGAACGCCGCTATAAGCAAGAGCGCGATTACGCTTAAAACGATAGCCGCGGTCTTGCCGTTTCCTGTTTTGTGTGACGCGGTACCGCCGCCTTTGAGATTGGGTTCGGGGCTTTCCGTCGGCATTGGACCGGGCATTTCCACCGGACCGACAAGCGCGGGCCGCCTCGTGGGACGCGGGGTCGGCAGAGCCGACGGGCGTGCGGACGGCGATATTGAAGGCGCGGGCGCAGCCGTCTTTGTCGGACGCATCGTATTTTTGGGAGCCGTCGTCGGGCGCGGCGTCACGACACGCGGCGTTGACGCCGGACGCGCCGTTACCGTCGGACGCTGCGTAGCCGCAGGACGCGTTGTCGCCGCGCCTGACGACGTGCCTGAATTTGTTTGGCTTTGCGACGGGGCGGGGGAAGGCGTGGGAACGGCGAGAGAAATCGTATCTCCCGCGTCGAGCCTGAAAAATGCCGTGCGGCCCTGTTTAAAGCCGAGGTGGCTCGCAAGCGCGCAAAGCGCGTATGACGTGGACTCTCCGTCCGACTTCATCTCGTCGTACGAAAATCCGCCGTCTTTGTTTTTATATGACATAAGCCCGTCGAGAGCGTTACCGTCTCTCGCGGAAAAGTAAGGGCTTGTCTCACAATCGACGCCTACCGAGTCGAGCGCGATAATCGTCATGGCTGTGGCATTGAGGTTGCCCCAGTCGCCGTCCTTCATCTGCGCCTCGGAAAGGTACGCTAGAGCGCTCTCGACCGCATCTTCGGGAGATACGTCTATAGTCCAGCCCGTCTGCTTTTGCGTTATTGTATATGCGCCGCTTGTATTCACATACGGAGCGAGAGCCGTCACCGCCGCAGCCGTGGACAGTACGCCGCCGAAACCCCCGTCGCCGTTCTGGTACGAGAGCAGCGACGCTATGATCTCGTCTTTGCTTACGCTCGCCCCATCGGGAATTTCGTATCCGCCCGCCTCGAGAGCGATAAGCGCCCACGAATACGCGTCGCAGCCGTCCTTTGACAGCGGCGCGGTCGCGTCTCTCATATATGTGCTGTCGGCAACCAAATCTCTGCCGCCGACGTTTTGAGCGTCGCCGTAAGACGATATGACTGCGAGAACGGTTTTCTGCATATCCGCCGCGTTATGTTCCGCGCCGTAGCCTGCGGCAACGCCGTCGAGACCGTTTAAATACGACTCGTAATCACAGCTTTTGCCGAGACGGCGGAGAACGGTGATATACAAATTGGAGCTTGCCGTGCCTATGCTGTAGAAAGGACTGTCGTATTCGTCCTTCCACGCAGCTGCGTCGTTTATCGTTTTTATTAAATTATTCTCGTCGTAGTCGGCGCATATACACACGGACGGAATTAACATTGCCGCCGCGCACACAATCGCCGCAATCTTTTTCTTCATACTGTAATCCCCTTTGGTTAAACATACATAATTATTATATCACAAATCGCGGCATATTTCAACCGTTTTTAAAATAAATCTGTGACATATCGCGAAATTTTGCGAATAGGATAGAAGGAGGGGGCGGGACAATGAAGATGAGCAGTAACGGTGAAAGAGGCGCGAGAACGGGCGTGTACGCCGCGTTGTTTTTTATGCTCGCGCTGGGGGTGACGGCGGGCTGCGCCTGTCTGATAAAGGGCTGGGACAGCGTGGGCGCGAACGTCACGGAATATTTAAAAAGCGTGCTTTCGCCCGACGCGGTGCATGAAAGCGGCGCGGTTGTCTTTAAAAGCTCGTTTGTTTCCAATTTGATAACATTCGCAATAATCTTTGCAATGGGTTTCTTCCGTTTCGGTTTTCTCGTTACGGGAGCCGTTATAATAAGAAAGGGCTTTATAACCGGCTTCACGGCGGCGTCGTTTATACGCGCATACGGCGCGAAGGGGATAGCGGCAATGCTGGCGTCGTCGCCGTCGATGCTCATAACCGTGCCGGCGGCTCTGGTACTGTCGGCTGTGAGCGTCATTTTTTCGCGCTGCGAAAATAAATTCCAAAAAAATTTTATTTTTTCTTACATTTTTTTCGGAATTTTTATGATTGCCATATTTAGTGCCGCGTCATTTTCGGACGGGTTTCTGACCACAACATTTATGAATTGGGTACTTCCAAAAATATCATAAAAATGGAAAAAAATAGAATAAAATACCCCTTCGGAGGACATTCTAAGGGAAAATAGGGCTTTACAAATGAAAAAAATGGTGGTACAATAACACTGCTGAAATAAAAATGTAATACTACTGAAATATAAGTAACGAAACGGTAAGCGGGAGGCACACAAGATGAACAGGTACATTGAGGATTACGCGAGCTTTATGACGGAGACGGGGAACAAGTCCGCAAACACGGTGGAATCGTACAAACGCGACGTCACACAGTACATCGCCTATCTCGACGAAAACGGAATACAGGCGGAGGCGGCGGCAAAGACAACCGTGCTGTCATATTTGCTTTACCTGCAGAAAAACGGCAAGGCGAGCGCGACGGTATCGAGAACGCTCGCGTCGCTGCGCTCGTTTTATGTGTACCTGCAGCGGCGCGGTCTTGTATCGTCAAACCCGACCGCAAATCTGGAGGCGCCTCACGTTGAAAAGAAGATGCCGCAGATACTCACGGGCGCGGAGGTCGAGTGGCTTTTGGATCAGCCATCGGATGTTGACAATAAGGGCATGAGGGATAAGGCTATGCTCGAACTTTTGTACGCCACGGGTATACGCGTGAGCGAGCTTATAAACCTCAACATATCGGACGTAAATATGACGATGAGCTTTATCCGCTGCCGAGGGGGAAAGAAGGAGCGCATTATTCCCATGGGCGCGGCGGCGCACAGTGCGCTCGAAAAGTATTTGTCCGACGCGAGACCCTATATGATTCGCAATGAAAACGAGGCGGCTCTGTTCGTCAATATGAGTGGACAGCGTTTGTCGCGTCAGGGCTTTTGGAAACTTATAAAGCATTACAGAACCGAGGCGGGCATACAGGCCGAGATCACGCCCCACACGCTGCGCCATTCGTTCGCGGCGCACCTGCTCGAAAACGGAGCAGACTTGCGTTCAATACAGGAAATGATGGGTCACGCCGACATTTCCTCGACGCAGCTTTACTCCCGCGTCGTGAACAGCAGAATAAAGGACGTGTATTTAAAGGCCCACCCCAGAGCGTAGAAGTCATAGCGTAATACAAAAGAGCGTATCAGAGGAAAATGATACGCTCTTTTGTTTACCCTTTTATCCTATACAATTTTAATCTTTCCAAACCATTAAATTCTGAATACTGCCGATAACAACGTTATCTGAAGTCGATGTTCCGTCCACATAAATTGTAACTGTGCTGCTCCCGCTTATATCTATGTCTATATCCACCGGTTCGGAACCATTGGTTAATGTCACCATTTTGTTGGCAGCGCCTCCGGCTTGTATTGCATATGTTATTTCGGATTTATCATCGCTTTGGGGAGGCAGCAGCTTACAAGTCAAGCGATTATTGCCTTCAATATCATATGTAATATATTCCCAAAACCAAAAGGAATCATCAGAGTTTTGCGGCTTTA
This sequence comes from uncultured Clostridia bacterium, assembly GCA_947623955.1. Classification (GTDB taxonomy): domain Bacteria; phylum Bacillota; class Clostridia; order UBA1381; family UBA1381; genus Hominilimicola. Next base: position 34,924 of record CANQIP010000014.1, read on the forward strand.
AAACAAAATTCAAGGATGAATTATTGTCATTGTCGTTATTTTTGATTTCCAACGAACTGAAATCACTGCAATCTTCATATGGTTTTGATATAAGTGAATATGGATTGGTATAATCTGATATATATACAACCTTATCCTTATCATCCCACAAAACCTTTTCCCCGAGAGCCTCCGCGACGGCTCTTGCCGGAAGATACGTTGTCCCGTTGTAAATGAACGGTTCGACGGAATTTCCGTTCACGTCCTTCGGGTCGCATTGACTGCCGTCAACGACAATTTTGATATTGTCATACATAACCTCAAGCGTTTCCGTGCCGCTTTTAGCAAAGGCAACGCCTGCCGTAAGTATCGAGCCAATTGTCAATCCCGCGACAATTCCCTGTAATCTCTGTTTCATAATACATTGCTCCTTTTTTATTTTTGGCTTTAATAAGCCTTTCAATAAAATTATAAATCTCAGGGGTAAAAAATCAATACCTTATGCAGGATTGGTCATTCTGACGCAGGATTGGTCAAATTTAATTGTTTATATTACGATGATTTATCAAAACCGTCGTATTAAAGGTTTTTGTTTCGCTGTTATAGCTCCAACGGATCTTTCCGTCATAACCGGCTAACGCCTTTTTAATGCTCGACATTCCTATACCGTGTAAAGTTTTATCGCTCTTGCTCGTCATAAGCGCGCCGCCCTCGGTCACAGGCTCGCTGTCGGCGCTGTTGTCGAGGCGGATAACGGTAAAGGCGTTGTTCATTTCGTAGATACTTAAAAATATCTTTTTCGCCGCCGACTTGCCGCTCGCTTCAATGGCGTTGTCCATAAGATTTGCGAATATCGCCACCGTGTCGGCTTCGTTTATAAACGACAGGCTCACGTCTTGAATATAAATCTGAAAATCAATGCCGTTATGCGAACATTCCTCCGACTTTTGCGTAAGCAGGACGTTGAGCGCATCGTTATCCGTGTATTCCACAAGCAGTAAAGAACGATTTTTACTTTCAAGACTTCTTATCATTTCAAGAGCCGCGCCGGAATTTTCACCGAGCATTCCCTCTATGCTTTTGCAGTATTTATTGAAGTCGTGCGCCATGATTTGCAGGTCGGCGTATTTGTCCTTCAGCATATTATACTTTGTAAAGTCAATTTCATTTTTGTGTTTAAGCTGCTCCGTAAGCCGCTGCTGTTTAAGTATAGTTTCGTACAAATATAAAATAATAACAGCGGTAATTATGATACTGATCATTGCCGCTAAAATCAAATGCTTCGTTCGAATATCAGCTCCTTTGGAAATGATAATGAAAAAAAGGTAGGAACTGATAATTACCATGGCAAAGACAGGAGAAAATAAGATCCAATAATTTGTTCCCAGCAAATCATCATCTATTTTTTTTGCTCTATGGTATACAAAGAACGCCGTAGCAATTCCCAAAAATTCAGAAATTATAATTCCGAAAACTCTGTACCATGTATTTCCCAGAAGCATAGAAGTATCCAAATTAAATATTGCAGACAGGCATACAAATACAAGCATTTCCGCCATGGCAGAGCTCATTAAACCCAAGACGGAACTGAATATTCGCATTTGCCATTTTCCGGTATATAATAATGACACAGCGATTTCGGATATAAATATACACAACAAGTTTACAATGCTGATTGAAAATATATGATTGCTTATATAAATCAAAGCCGCAAGTATAATAACGCCTGCCGCGTAAACACATTTATTCAGCTTTTCCCGCTTGGTTAAAAAGGCTTCATAACACACGAAAAACAGAACCGCTTCCGCAAAACAGGAAAACAAGCCAACAAATATTTCAAATAAACCGCTCATCTTAAATCCTTTGCCAGCTCAAAAAACCGCGCGTCGAAATCCTTATATCTTCTGCGCGTCATAAACACCTTGTGCGTTCTGCCCGCGTATGACATTGTAACATCGGTCTTATTGTAGCCCGTCACATATTT
>CANQIP010000015.1 GCA_947623955.1 uncultured Clostridia bacterium
ATTTCAAACAAAAATCAAGCCAAAACGCAATATCGGCTCAGTGAGGCTCATGATGCTATTATTTCAAAAGAAATGTTCGATGCCGTACAAGCCGAAAAAGCCCGGCGCAGCAATGTTGTTGTCGATGACAGTGGTAAGCAACATAGGAAAGCTAATAGATATAGCTCTAAATAAAATGTTCCTTTTGTGCAACTGGAATGAACTTTCCACTATGTTCAAATACCCGCCGGAAATCCGCAAGCTGATTTATACCACAAACGCCATTGAAAATTTCAACCGCCAGTTGAGAAAGGTGACAAAAACCAAGAGCGCCTTCGTTTCCGATGACGCTCTGATGAAGCTTTTGTATTTAACAACCATGCAAATCGTGGATAAATGGACGATGCCGATCCGCAACTGGGGTATGATTTTAGACAATTTAATGGTCTATTTTGGAAATAGGGTGAACATTGCCCTGTAAATTGGTTTTCCCTGATGTTCGGACTTTACACAAAACTTTACGCGCTACCCAACTGTAGGAACTATACTTTCTTGAGATTATATGATTTTTTTAATGTTCATATATAAAATCAATAAAGCCTACTATGCACTATATCTTGCAAAAATCACATCCTATATCTGATAATCTTTTTGTTTTTTGTATCTTTATTTCTGTTTTCAAAAGTTTATTTAAATATTTAATTCCTGCTTCATTTCCCAAAACTCCTTGTGCCCCACAAAAATAACACGAATAAGCGGCCACTTTTTTTGCTACATTAAATGCTTTTTCTATTACTTTTTTTTCAATTGACTCTACGCGATATGGGTACTCTTGTAAAAAGTAATATAAAAATGAGGCGGTTAACCAATCACCTGCACCTGCATTGTCTACAATATCTTTTTCCTTTTTGACACCTATATAATTCCATGGGCTCACATTCCCATTATTTTTATATATATACTTAATCCCCTTTTCGCCAAGGGTGATAATGAATAGCTTAGTCTTGCACATACTGAAATCATTTTTTATCTTTTCAATATAACTCTGTGGTATCCTCTCTGCAGATATTTTAACAATATCTGCATTTTTTATATTATTAAAAAGAGTATCGTAAACCCTTATAGAATTGGGCTCATAGAAATTCCAGCCTGTATCATTATTATTAATTAACCAATTTATACCTTCTGATATACGATCATAATAAAATAAATTTTGTTGCCCCAGATGATCATAAATTTGTTTTACATTTGCAACCCGCGGCAATTTTATTTCGTTAGTTTTTTTCCCACATTTAGGGCACTTGGTGGTAAAACTGTGTTCCCCATTCCTAAGATTTTCAATAATTCTTGGTGCGCTCAAATTAAATTTATTAAAATAAAATATATCCATTCCTCTTTTTCCTAATTCCTCATTAAGCCAATCGCCTTGCTTTAATAAATAATTCGCTTGCAAAAAAGAAACCTTCATACCTATTAAAGAAAGAATTGAAGCGACATTAGCTGCGGTCCCCCCAATAGAAATAATATCATTTTGATTTTCTTGTTTTATTATATCTATACAAGACAACCCAGCACCCATTATTTTTATATCTTTTATATCTTTTATATCTTTTATATCTTTCATTTTTGTCACCAATCAAACTCCGAATTATCTAAGCATATACAACATAATTCTTCATTGTCACCATTATACGTCTGCTTTGGAGAATATCCCTTATTTTCAACAATTACTACTCCCGCCTTTATATATTCTTTTTCTAAAGATAATATTGTTAGCAGGACTCCCATATCAATTAGTTTACTTGATTGGGATGAAAATGCATATCTAATTGATCTATTGTTATCTTTATTCAATGCTTTCTCATAATATTTTACCGTATCATACAACTTCTTGTATACGATTAATGGAAAATTCTCTGGTACGTATATAATATTTCTTTTTTCTATATTTTGCTCTTGAAACAATATCTGCCCATAATTCCTTAATATGTTTTCACTTTTTCTTGCATTAACAGCCGGAAATGGAACTATTGGACAAATCTCAACAGGTTTTAGGTAGTCCGCAATAATATTAAATGCCTCTTTCCCATTTATCCCTAATGCAGGCAACCAAATAGTATCATCTCCATCAGATTCCATAGTTAAAGAAAAAGTTTTAAATCCCTGCAAATATTCTGCAGATCCTTCTACTATTATTGGGTTAATACTATCATCATATTCGCTATTCTCGCTCACAATAATATATAGTCTCTGACTTTCATTTTTTATAGTTCTTATCCATTTTATTATACTAAAGCTAACTGCTCGAGGCATTGCGCTAATATCTATAATAATGTTCTTAAATTCACTAATATATTCTTTTTTTAAAAAATTTTTCACACTTTCCGATATTACTAAAACTCTCTTTCCATCATCATTTTTATATGTAGGAACATTTAATGTTTTATGTATTATATCTTTACATATTTCCTCAAAACTCCGAACATTAATATTACTACGGAACTCATTATTTTTTTCATCATTAGAGTAGCTCCTATCATTATAATCTATTAACCAGGCAGTATTGATATGTATACCATTTGTTATCAATGCTTCTATGGCATTACAAGTCCTTGGATCAAAACCTTTCCCTACTATCATCAATACTTCATCCAACTGAGATAAACACTCTATAACTTTTTTTCTACCTTTTAAGAAAAGACAATCGTTAAAATTTTCCATTGGTTTTCTCCTAGTCTAATAAACTCATTTGTTCATTATTTTCTCTACACATACGCTTTAGTTGATCCATGTCACAGTGTTTCCATCCACCATATGCAAGCGGCAAATTGAAATATAAACATATCCATCTATTGAGATAAAAAACTGTCATGTCTCCAACTTCCCTCCGCTCCAAATATTTTGAAGCCAAACATTTTGCTAATATATTAATAACTTCTTTATAATTATCATTATAATTATCATTTTTTATACATGCCGACAGTACATTTTTATTAATCCCAATCCCAGTATACGAACCCCCGGCATAAGATCCTCTTCCAATATCTCTTGATTTTTGACCTAGTAACACAATGTTCTTAATGAATATTTTTATAGACTGTGTGTTACTATATCTATAATCCATATCATTCCATCGTCGTTCTGCACTTTTTCTCAAACTCGTCTCCTGTTCCTCCGCAGTAAGCCTCGCCGCTCGTCTATTTCCCAACATTTTTGCTCTATAATCCTCAAAAATACCTGAGGCAAAAAACAAAAATTGTTCTATATTATAAGATGACAATTTTTGTAGCTTTTCAAGACCATAATAAAATGGTATTTTGCTATTATAAGCTAGATAAAACTCAATAGTATTTTTATTTTTCTCATAAAAAAGGGTCAACTCCTCAAAACTAACGCTTTCATTAAAGTCAATCTCCATTTGTCCAAAATTATCTCTATTTATTTTCACTTTAACAGTTTCATAATATAACGCTTGTCTATATATATCATTTTTTATTTTGTCAATATATTCCACAGCCTCTTTATATTTTCCGGTATCGTCATATTTTTGTATATAACTTTTTACATCTGAAATATATTTAAGTAATATATTTTTATAATCCTGTGTCTTGATATTACTGTCTATACAATCATTAAAATTTCGTACACTAGCAATCCCCGACTCTTTTATTCGCTTATTTGCAATGCGTTCTAGTATCTTATAAAATACATTTTGTTTTGAAGACCAATATGTATCTATTACAATATTAGGATTATAGTCTCTTCCTAAGCTACCATCCATAGAAATGACTTGAGTATCACGAAGTCCCTCAAGGCGTTGTCCTAACCACACTCCAGTATTGCTTTTTAACGTATATATCGCATCTGGTATTATACTCCTTTGATTCTCTGTTAGCTTGTGGAAGTCATCAAAAATTAGTATGCTATGGGAAAAAACTTCTTCTCCATTTACTAATATATTAGATCCTTCAAACAACTTTATAGATAACAAGGTTGTGTGAACAAATGATAACTCTAAACTTTCACTATGTATACCATCAAGGTATCTGCACAATTCTTTTTCACCATTGCACGCCCATTTATATGCACATAATGCATTTTTAAAAGAATTTTCATCACTCAACATCTCATCAGGAATTTTTTTAAATGTAACATATTCCAAATCATTAATGTGCATATCCAACAAATTACATATACTCTTTAAAAAAACAATTGTCACTCTATAATTTAAGAGAGCAAACAATACCTGTTTTCTTCTACCGTTTTCAAACATTTCGTCTATAATATTATATCCTCTCGCACAAGACAACATTGCACTTATTAGTGAAATCTTTTCATCTTTTATTACTCCTAGATTTCTCATATATTTAAGAAACTCTCTATTGTTATCATTATTTTTATCTTTTAAAAGCATGCCTAAAACCTTTGATGAAAATGCGCGAAAAAGAGATGTTTTTCCCGCACCTGGTGTACTTGAAACATAGCTTACTTTATCCAAATTTTGCTCTTCAATAATTTCCAATACTGTTGAATCAAATAAAGATAAATATTCCGATTCATTTTCATATTGTTCATTATTTTTAATTAAAAAAGGATTTTTCCAAATCATATTACATTATGCCTCCTTATGTCTTCTTACCCTAGGAAAAAGGGCATTATGCAAACCCGAGTACCATAAAATAGGGAATGAATTGTTAGGGGTGTTATGATAAAGAATTAGTGGAAGTGAACATCCCGAAAAGCCCCTATATGGGTATTTTGTGTCCCCCACTTTAAAATGTTTATCTACATACTTTACCTCATTCTTTTGCTTTGCTAATTCATAGCATTTCTTTAATAAGCTCTCAATATCAAACTCCTTATTCATATCTAATGGCACAATTTGTTGTAGTGTATCAACTGTCATTTTAACACTTGGTTTGTCGACAAAAAAATCCTCTACATTCTTTTTTATATGCTCTTTAGCATTATCCGTGGATACATATAATACAAGATGAATGCTAATATCGGCATTATCATATCCTACATTTTGTAATTGCTTATAAAATTTGGGTATTTTGCCATGCCACCCATTGTCATCCTTGCGAATATAACTAAGTCCACTAGCCGAAAAATCATCTATAAGGAAAATTTCGTGAAAAGCATTGTCTTCGTATACATGGAACTTTTGGTCAAACATACTCAAATCTTTACTTAACTCAGTTGCCATATCCTCCGCCTTACTCTCAGAAAAGTCATAATGAACAAAAACTTGTTCGTTGCTTAAGAAAGGATTTTGTCTTCTAAAAAAATCAATATGAGCACCATCACTTAGTCCCAAAAAGAGAGCAGACCGCCTTAAAAATTTAAATACTTCTCTTTTCTTGTTAGGGTCTACTATTTTTTTATTCATACAAAATTCTTTCGTCTTTTCTAATAGATAATCTTTTATAATAACTGGATATGCATAATCTACCAACTGTCGCATTTCCTCTTCAGAAATATATATCATTTTTTCTTTTATAAAATTATATGCCACATCTCTTTCTTCTTCTGTTTCAAATTGTCTTAACCATAGTGCTAAACTCTCAATATAGCGCATTCCATGCGTGTATTGCTGATAGTCATCATATTTAATTTCTGATATGATTTGAATGTCTTTAATCTCTTCACTTAATTTTCCAACATCCCAATGCTTCATAGCATCTTGTAATATTGATTCCGCTAACTCACTTTTCATATTATATACCCTCTATGATAAATCCCGCTTTATCTTCCATAATTATTATTTTATCTAATAAGTTTTCCGTCGCCTCTAAATTCCTCTTACCTAATGGGGCAAAATTCCAGCATCCATTTAATGATTTAGAAACCAAGTCAACACTTATTCCATAATTAGAATTTAATAATTCAAAATCATTTCCACCAACAAATCCTGAGTCTCCAATTCTCAAAAAATCTGCTTGACAAAACCCATAAAGTTCAAGAAATTTTAATATATTATTTTTACTACTATCGACTGGCACAATATCTATTGAATGTCCAGACCGTAATATTTTTATATCTGAAATTTCTTGTAAAACTTCATATATAAAATCTATTTCATTGCTATCTTCAGTAATCACTGTTAATTGATATGGATTTTTATCTTCAATACCATCAAATTTAACATTTTCAATGCCCATTTCCTCAATTAATTCAATAATTTTATTAAATGCTGATGGTACATTTTTTATTGCCTTATTTGGAACATCCAAATCATTTAATGTACCTATACATCCACCATTATAATATTCAATAATAACCTGATCCCAAAATCTTTTATCTATGACATTCTGCAATTCATTTCTGACAGATTTACCCCTACCGGTAGCAATTCCAATCTTAATGTTACTTTTTAATAATTCATTTAGCTTCCGTTGTATTTTATATTCAGATTCATAGTTATTGTTTGCATGTAATGTACCATCATAATCAAATATAATCCCTTTAAATATATGATTTGTGATTTTGTTATATACTATCCTTCCAGCTTGATAGAAAATATCAAAATTCTTTATATGCAGTCCTGTCTTGCGATATACCCCTCGCAAAACGGGATCTTTCTTGAGATTTTGCCCAAATTTGACATCTCCAAGTCGACTGCTAATATGATACAATTTTTTACCAAATTCTTCTATTGTTGGTCTACCTGGATCAATTCCCGCAAGTTTTCCAGCAAGATTTACTATTTCAAACACATAAGCAAAAGCCTCTAAAACACCTCTAATATTAGATTTCTCAATATATAATCTTTTTAAAGGAATCTCTCTAGGTAACAAGTTTAGTGTTTTTTCTGCTAGCTTACTATTTTCATTATCTATAAATGCAATTATTGATGTTTTTTCCATTCTTTTTGATATCCAAAAATGTCTTCCGTGAGCAAAATTGCGAAAATCAACCATTTGGACATTACCCAGTGCAACCTCACAAAATTTTGACTCAAGATCAACTACTGCTGATTTTGTAATGCCGCTATATAAGATTATTATTGTTTCTTTTTTTAAAATGCCGTCTATATTATCATCTTCAATCTTTTTTTCAAAAATAAACTTCTTAGGTAAAATAAAAAATTCATTTTTAACTATATCAGAAAATGCCTTTGACAGAATAACAATGGCCGAAATCAACGACTCTACTGCCAAATATCCGTCTTTTAAAACGGGCATACTATATTCAAAATAATAATTGTGGATATTCTGAACTTGTATTTTCTTTATAGGTGCATTTATATTCATACAAACAGTTAACAACCCACATGGTTCTAAAGTTGATAAATATGTATATGCATTTTTTGAATCCGAGTTTCTCCCCCTGGCAGTAAACAAAATCACAGCACTATTTTGTAATTGCTCTTTATATTCACTTAGTTCCAAAGGTGTTATGCTTTTTGCTAAAATGCCAATTCGAGTGCAAAAATATTCAACAGCTACAGCTACGGAATACGATCCACCAGAACCAACTAACAAAAAAAATTTTTCTCGATATTTTTCTAAAAACGATGAGATCACGGTCGTATCACAATTTAATGCGCAATTATATATCATTTCTAGAGTATTTAACTCTTTCTCAAAATTTTTTCCCATTTTTCACCTCATATATCATTATAAACCACAGAAGAATATCCATTCTCTTCATTCCATTCAACATACATTTCTTTACGTTGACTACTAAAAAATAATGGCAATCTATATTCCATGCCTTCTGATAACTCTAATTTCAAAATATCACTAATACTTATCCAACGTAAATCTCCTTCATCGCACATTTTAGTAATATTACCTTCAAATTCATTGCAAAAATAGTTACTTATAATATGCCTTTTATGATTTTCAGTATTATAAAAATGCGCAAACCCCATATAAGAAATATTTTTCACTATTAATCCAGTTTCTTCAAATATTTCTCTCTTGATGCATTCTAGCATACTTTCACCATCTTCTAAATGTCCTCCTGGAAAAGACCATCCTTTCCAACTATTCTTTCGATTTATCATTAAGACCATATTTTTATCTACAATAGCACACATGGTTGTTAATTCTATATCATACATAATAAAGTTATACCTTTCTAAATCTCCCTATTATTATAGCATATAAATAAAAAAAAATCAACAAATATAAAAAAAACGGTAAAAAAATAATCAACAAATTTTATAAATTCTATTATCTTATTGCAACATATATCACAAAAAAGGTTTGGGTATCCCCAATCTTGTGTCAAACCCGTTGCACATACACCGCAAACGCCGTTAAAGCAATGTATAGCCATAACAAAAAGCAACGCTCTTACCCCTGCATCGCTATTGTTTTAATTATATCGCTCACTCCAAGCATCGAAATAGCTATCTTCAGGACAAATACCATGAAAACGAGTGCCGTTTCCACCGCTATCATTTTCAATATCAAAATTCTACACCTCAACTATTGACAAAGAGCCAATTAATATTAGCAAATAATTTCATAGATGGGGTACTTTTAACCGTTTCCATTTTTTGATGGGGTACTTCTAACCGAAAAGTTTTAGGTGGGGACAAAAAAAATTAGCCTACTTGAAAATCATCATAAAGTAGGCTAAAATTTTTCCCTGAAACCGCGAAAACGGCTTGAAATCAAGCCGTTTTGCGTGTATCAATATTTGAGTACATTCGTGGCTACAGATGTCCGGCTTGAATGGACGACCCTGCGGTTAATAGTCACATGCTCTGCCATAAATACTTTCGCCTCAAAGTATTTATCTATTCTATATAGTGAAATCACTTTTTGAAAGACGACGAATTACTTGAACTCTCCTCGTATAACCTAATAGGTTTTCTATAAGATATTTTACTATCACTTTTGCTCTATAGCACCCGTTGGTGCTTGTCCAAAAGCTGTTTGGTGTTTCCGAACCCCCATGGTTTACATAAAGTTTAAAAAACCGAATGATTCCTTCACTGTCGGAAACTCTGTCTAAATCAAGTAATTCCAATGTTTTCACCTCACAACGCTTGTTCAAAACTATTAGATTTTCTTGTGACATTAACGCTCATCACCCCGAAGGAATTGCCACATCGGTGCCGATATATTATTCGTCGGGCAGTCGGCGCAAGGCGCGGCGCAATTATCGGGTATCTGCTGCTGCGCCCGTTCTTTAACGACACGATATTCGGCGTGCTGTTCGGCGCGATTGCGGGAATTATGATGTTCATATCGCTCGAAGAGCTACTCCCTATGGCACGGGAGTACGAAAAAAGCAAAATCACTATCATCAGCGTCGTAATCGGTATGGCGATTATCGCGCTGAGTTTGCTGCTGTTCCTGTAATGCGAAACGGAGAGGTGTACCCCTCTCCGTTTTTTATTTTTCATATTTTTCGCGCAGCCTTTGCAGAAACAGTTCAGCCGCTTTTGAAAACACCTGATGTTTCTTCCACACAATATCGAGATGCACCTCCATGTCGGACTTTAAGGGTCTGAAGGTGAGCGTCTTTTCCTCGTTTGTGCGGATTATTTTGTCGAGACACAGCACGTACCCCAGCCCCTCGTCAGCCATGAGAGACGCGTTGTAGAGCAGATTGTATGTCGCGACAATATTCAATTTGTCAAAATCACGCCCTATCCATTTCGGTATGTCGCGGCTCGTAAGCGACTGGCGCGACACGATAAGCGGCACGCCGCGCAGGTCGGCGGGTTCGATGTATTCTTTGGCGGCAAGCGGACTGTCGGCGCGCATCAAAATCCCCCACTTGTCAACCGCCGGCAGCCGTATGTACTCGTATTTGCTGACGTCGGCAGGCTCGACGAAAACGCCGAAATCGAATATCCCCTTGTCGAGCTTATCCGTAATGTCGTCGCTGTCACCGCTGAAAATATGAAAATGAATGTCGCTGTGCTCATCGTGCAGCTGCGCCGCGATACGCACAAGCATACGCATAGCGTCCGTCTCTCCGCCGCCGATGTAAATATCGCCGCCGATATGTCTTTCGCCCGACGAAAATTCAGCCGCCGTCTTGTCGGCAAGACTTATTATTTCCTCGGCGCGTTTTTTCAGCCTCATGCCGTCCGGCGTAAGGCTCAGACGTTTGCTGCTGCGCACGATTAGCTGCGCGCCGAGTTCCTTTTCCAAATCCATAATCTGCCGCGACAGTGTGGGCTGAGTTATGTGCAGCGTGTCGGCGGCAGCCGATATGCTCATTTCCCGCGCCACGGCGAGAAAATATTTCAATACGCGGATTTCCATAAAATCACTTCCTTTTTTATATTATACTTCCCTGTTATTATGCTTGTCAAGCATATTAAGGTATTCAATATAAGTATTTGATATTTTTATATTCCCGTTATATAATAGAGTAAACAAAAAAGGAGGAATCGGCTATGAAAAGGATTGCCGCGGTAATATTGATTATGATTGTGTGCCTCGTAAGCGTGTCGGCATGCGCGGCGGACGGTTTCCCAGCGCATGAGCCTTACGGCGAGGGCGTGGGTGCTATGCCCGGAAGAGTTGTATGGGCGTATGAGCCGGACTCCGTTGACTGGGACGGAAACGGATACTGGTGGGAGCCGGACAATTTTAACGAGGATATTATGCGGAATATGGTTTCCGACTCGATCGCAACGCTCGGCGGCGCTTCGACGGCGGCGGACGGCTGGAGAGCGCTTTTTGAAAACCGCAACGAGAGAAACGGCGAAAGCGGCGGCTACAAGGCGGGCGAGAAGATAGCGATAAAAGCCAATATAAACGGCTCGGCTGTAATGGATAACGATACCTCCGGCGAAACGAGCATGAGCTATACAAATCCGGTGCTGTTAAAGGTGCTTTTAACTTCGCTCGTCGAGGACGCGGGAGTTAAGCCATCGGATATTACGGTCTACGACGTGTCGCGTCTGTTCCCCGATTACATGGAAAAGATGTGTACCGAGGGAATACTTAGCGGCGTGAATTTTGTGAACCGCGATAACGGAACCGCCGATGAAATCGCGCCGATCGTGTGGTCGCATGAGTTTAGCGGTGCGGTGAATTATCTTCCGACCTGCGTTACCGAGGCGAAATATATGATCAATCTTGCGAATTTAAAGGGACACAGCTACGGAATAACGCTGTGCGGCAAAAATCACTTCGGCTCGTTCATAAACGGAAACGCGATGCGTCCACCGGAAGGGGCTAATCTGCACCAGTGGCTGACGCGCAGCGAAATGGGAATTTACAGTCCTCTCGTGGATCTAATGGCAAACAAGCACCTCGGCGGCAAGACGGTTTTGTATATACTCGACGCGATTATCTGCGCGCCGTCGGAGGGCGCGTCGATTACGATCAGCAATTCAAAATGGCGGCAGGAGTCGTTTAACGGAGATTTCACGTCAAGCGTGTTCATGTCGCAGGATCCGGTCGCAATAGATTCGGTAGGTGCGGATTTCATTATCAACGAGCCTGCCGTCACGGAAAACAATCATGCCGCGAGTGACGTAACGAACGAGAATTATCTGCACGAGGCGGGACTTGTTAAAAATGCGCCGTCCGGCACGGTCTATACCGACAGTTTCGGCAAAACCGTTACCAATTTGGGCGTGCATGAGCATTGGAACAACCCGACCGATAAGCAGTACAGCCGCAATCTCGGCAGGGATGAGGGCATAGAGCTTGTAATGGCGGAGCAGTCCGTCGGCGGAAATGTAACGGCGGAGTATTATTCCGACGGTGAAAATGTTACGATTTCGGGAGTGGACAACAGCGCAAGGCTGATTGTAGCGGAGTATAACGAGGGCGGAAGGCTCGTCGGCTGCAAAATGTATAAGCCCGAAAACGGCGTGATAACCGCGCCCGACACGTCCGGCACCGTAAGCGTAAAGACGTTCTTGTGGGATATGGATACGCTCGAACCGATCAACGTCACAAAAACCGATACGGAGGAGGATGTAAAAATGAATGTGCGGATAGGAGACGCGGTATTTACCGCAACGCTTGAAGATAACGCGGCAGTCGGCGAATTTATAGAGATGATGAAGGCATCGCCTGTTACGATTGAGATGAGCGATTATTCGGGATTTGAAAAGGTGGGCTCTCTCGGCAGAAACCTTACTACAAGCAACAGCCAAATAACGACGGACGCAGGCGACATAGTGCTTTACAACGGCAATCAAATTGTCATGTTTTACGGCTCAAACTCATGGAGTTACACAAAACTCGGTCACATCGACGACTTGACGGGTTGGCGCGAGGCTCTCGGCAGCGGCGATATTACGGCTGTATTCTCGCTCGCCGAGTAATGAATAATAAAAATACACGGAGAAATATTATGACAACAGAGGAATTTTTACAAAAAATGAGAAACGGCACTGTCGCGGAGGCTGGGTCGGATATGCACATGGCAATGCACGAATTAAGTCAGCGCGCGCTTAAAATAACGGCGCGGCTTAACGGCGCGTATCACGAGCCGACGGAACTTCGCGAAATTTTTTCGGAACTTACGGGTAAAGAGGTTCACGGGAGTTTCGGACTTTTTCCGCCGTTTTATACGGACTGCGGGCTTAATATAACGCTCGGCAAAAACGTGTTTATAAACTCCGGCTGCCGCTTTCAGGACTGGGGCGGCATACAGATAGGCGACGGAGCGCTTATCGGTCACAACGTCGTTATCGCGACAATCAATCACGGATTAACGCCTGCAAAACGGCACGACAACATTCCCGCGCCTGTCACAATCGGCAAAAACGTATGGATAGGCTCGAACGCCACCATTCTCCCCGGCGTTACGATCGGCGATAACGCCGTGGTCGCCGCAGGCGCGGTCGTAACAAAAGACGTTGACGCTGACACCGTTGTCGGCGGCGTTCCGGCGCGGGTTATAAAGAAAATCGAATAACGTCATTTCCGTATACGGTCGGCGCGTCCGACCGTATATTTTTACGTTTTTCGCAGCCGCTTTTTTACTTGACAGGCAGGTAAATACATGTTATATTTTACATATGAGAGAACAGCCGCGTGGCGGCGTTAATTCAGAAAAACCGAACATAAGAAATGCGCATAAACGAAAAATGAAAGGGGAAATTTTTATGAAACGTTTAATCGGTTTAGCCGTTGTGATAGGTATGACGGCGAGCCTCATCGTTCCCGCCGCGGCGGCGGAGGACGGTTTGGGCGTATACGGCGGAAAGGGAAGTCTTACGGTCACAGCCGACCCGACGGGCGCGGACAAGGGAAACGTATTCGCGTTTGACGGCTTTTCGACAAACAGAGGCGACGACGCGGAGAAAGGTGTGAATCCGTATATCGAACTTCCGTCGGACTACCTCTATGAGCAGAAAAGCGGCAAGTACACGATGAAGGACGACTGGAGCGTTTCGTTTGACTGGTACGGAATGTCGCAGGGTTTCCGCTACGCGTTCTACACGGGAACGACCGATGTATTCGGCAAGGGCAGCATGACGGGAATTTACTTCTTCCCCGACAGCGGCTCGACCGCAATAACGGAGGGGCTTGTCAAGGACGAGAAGAAATTTTCGGAGGGCGGCGAGTACGTATCAATCAAGAACGAGTGGCACAACTTTAAGCTCGAATGGAAGAATAAAAAATTCACAATCTACAAGGACGGCGAGGAGTACATAAAGGCGGACGGCAAGGATTACGCTTACTCCGACGCGAAAGCGCCCGTAACGCGTATCGGCTACACGCCGTATGTAACGGATCCTGGCGTTTACGCGTATGTTGACAATATCGTCGTAACGGCCGGCGGCGAGGAGCTTTTAAACGATACAGCCGACGGTGAGTACACGGAGATAGGCGACGTACCGCCCGACCCCGAGCCGCTGACAATTCACACGGGCGTGTCGGACGGCAGCGAAACGCAGAAACTTATTGACGCGCGTCCCGACATGCAGCGCAAGATGGAAACGCTCGACAGAGGTCTTGTAGCGGTTTCCTCCGAGACGTACGGCTTTATTTCGTGGCGGTGGCTCGGAACGGAAAGCGCGGACACGAGATATAATCTTTACAAAAACGGCGAAAAGCTCAATGCCGAGCCGATGAACAAGACGAATTACGTTGACTACGACGCGAAGGCGGGCGACGCTTACGCGGTCGCGCCCGTAATAAACGGCGCGGAGGGTGAGAAGTGCGACGAGGTCACGCTGCTCGACAAGGACTATATCGGCTTTAAGCTGGACGTTCCCGAAGGCGGTAAGGTGAGAATCAACCCCGAAACCGAGGAGGAATATTTCTATATCGCGAATGACGCGTCAACCGCCGATCTCGACGGCGACGGCGAACTTGAAATTATCCTCAAATGGGACTCGTCCAACTCACGTGACAGCTCGCACTCCGGCGCGACGGGCAACACGCTTTTCGACGCGTACAAACTTGACGGCACGAAACTTTGGAGAATTGATTTGGGTATAAACGTCCGCAGCGGTGCGCACGACACACAGTTCCTCTGCGCCGACTTCAACAATGACGGCAAAGCCGAGGTCGCTATGCGTACAGCCGACGGCACGGTCGCGGGCGACGGCACGGTTATCGGCGACCCGAAAAAAGACTGGAGAAACGATATAGGCAAAAACCTCGACGGCCCGCTTTACCTCACCGTGTTTGACGGCGAGACGGGCTCGGTTATCGACACAACCGATTACTACCCGCAGACAAAGGGCGAGCGCGACGGCGTTAAGTGGGACGTAAGCTCATGGGGCGACGACTGGGGCAACCGTTCCGAGCGTTACAACGCGTGCGTGTTCTACGAAAACGGCGATACTCCGTCGATGATGTTCGCGAGAGGTTACTACGACAAGACGGTTCTCGCGGCGTACTCGATGGTTGACAATAAGATAGTAAACGACTGGATCTTCGACACCGACTTTATGACGAAGGAGGAGTCGCTCCCCTACCGCGGCAGAGGCAATCACTCGCTTTGCGTCGCGGACGTTGACTACGACGGTAAGGACGAAATTATCTACGGTTCAACGACGTACGACGACAACGGCGAACCTCTCTATTCAAACACCGATTTGGCGCACGGCGACGCGCAGCACATGGGCGACCTCGTTCCGTCGCGCCCGGGACTTGAAATATTCTCGGTTCATGAAAGCGGCAAGTACGGTCATCAAATGAAGGACGCTCGCACGGGCGAGATTTTGTGGTCGTCGCCGAAAACGAGTCTTGACGTGGGACGCGGCGGCAGCGACGACATAGACCCGACGCACGAGGGCGCGGAAAGCTGGTCGTCGATAGGCTTGCTTATCGCGTCGGACGGCAGCCTTATAACCGACAACTACAGCATACCCGCGAACTTCTTCGCGTGGTGGGACGGCGATCTCGGACGCGAGGTTCTCGACGGCGTAAACATTTCAAAATACAACCCGTACACGTATAAGGTAGAGGAAATATTCTCGGCTACGGAGTGCCACTCGAACAACTCCGCGAAGTCGAACCCGTCGCTTACGGCTGACATTCTCGGCGACTGGCGCGAAGAGGTAATTTACCCGACGCTCGACAATTCGGAGCTTAGAATTTACACAACCACAATTCCGACGAGTTACAAGCTGCCGACGCTTATGTCGGATAATCAGTACCGCGACGCGGTAGCCGTTCAGAACGTAGGCTACAACCAGCCGACGCACGTTGACTACTGTCTCGGCTACGACACGAAAACGATCCCCGTTCCGCAGATTTACACGGTGGACGAGAACGGTAACAAAATAACGAATCCCGACCTTGCGAAAAAGGAATGGAACATCTCCGATTTGTACGAGGGCGACGTTACACAGCTTGCGGCGGACGAGCCAAAGGCGCTCATTAACGGCGCGCCGTACTACATCGATGGCGGCAACAATGAGCTTGCGCCGTATATCGTAAACGGAAGAACGATGGTTCCCATGCGCTTTATATCGGAAGCGTTCGGCGCGTATGTGACGTGGGACGCCGACGCGCGGCAGGTAACGGTGCAAAGTCCCGAGGCAACCGTTGTAATGACGATAGGCAGCACCGATTACACCGTTGACGGCGCGGCAAAGACTATGGACGCGGCGCCGGAGATTACGAGTGACAGAACGTTCGTTCCTTTAAGAGCCATATCGGAGGCGCTGAATAAAAAGGTTGAGTGGTACGGCGAAACGGGCGTTATCACCGTGAGCGATGTTGACACGGTAATCGACGACAAGGCGGCTCTCGAAACGATTAAGAGCGCTAAGGCAATGCAGCCCGCAAGCGGCAAGGTTTACACGAACGGCGAGAAAATGACGGGAACGCAGTCAACCGCCCTTGAAGTGTACGCGAGCGAGGGCGACGGCAAGGCGGCTTGCGATTTCGATTACGGAACGGCGTGGAAGTCAAGCGGTAAGGGTATAATCATGATGAAAACCGACAAATGGCCCATAAGCGCGGTAATCGTGAAATTCGCGGACGGCAAAAAGCACCCGTTCAGAGTATCGACGCGCTACGACATACCCGAAGAGGACGTTAAGGATATGGCGAACCGCGACGGTTGGGAGGTCGTTGTAGACTCTGTAAGCGACGGCAGCACCGACGCGCAGACGTTTATCTTCCCTGTGCCGAAGTACACAAATTCCGTTAAGCTCCAGCTGCTCGACGACGAGCCCTGCGAGATCACGGAGTTCGCGGCTCTGGGCGTTCAGTAACAAAAACAATACACAAAACGGGGACACTAAAGTTTAACTTTAGTGTCCCCGTATTTTAGTGTCCCTTTTTACTTTAATGTCCCTCGAAGTTTGAGAAGTTCTTCGGCGTTTTTGTACGCTATCTTTTCTCTCTCGCTGTCTGTGAGATCGAGAGATATAAACGCTCCCACCTCATCGGGCATATTCCACAGCGGAAAGTCCGTTCCGAAAACAATTCTGTCCGCGCCGTAGCCACGTATATATTTGAGCGTCTCGTCCGCGCCTATGAACATCATACAGCTTGAAAAATCGAAATAGCAGCTTGTGTCCTTCAGATACTCGAACGCTCTGTCAAACATCGACCAGCCGCCCAGATGCGCTCCGACCACGCACAGGTCGGGGAACAGGTCAAGCACGCGCCGAAGTCTTTCGGGGTCGGAATAGTCGTACCTCGGGTCGCCGCAGTGTATGACGACGGGAGCCTTGCCCCTTACCGCGTCGTACATCGGATAAAGACGCTCGTCATCTATGTTAAAACGCTGCGTGTCGGGGTGTATTTTTACGCCCCTTAAACCGAGGGAGAATATTCTCCCGACCTCCTCCGCCATATTGTCCATTTCCGCGTGAACCGTTCCGAAACCGTAAAATTCCTTATGCTCCCTAACCTCGCGGGCGGTAAAGTCGTTTATGCTTTTTACGTGTTCAGCCTTCACAGCCACGGGCAGCAGCACAAATTCGGATATGCCCGCTTTTTTGCCCTCATAAAGCAGCACGTCCGCGCTGCCCGTGTTGTGGTAGTCAAGCCCGTAAAAATCGCATACGCTCTGACTTCCCCGCACCGCGAGTTTATCGGGATAGATATGCGTGTGGAAGTCTATGATTTTCATTATACTCTCACCAGCAGTCCGTTTCTCAAATCTCCGCGGGCGATTTCCTTCATCTTATAATGAAGTTTCTTACCCGTCGCGTTCAGCGGGATTTCGGACACAAAGCGATAGTAGCGCGGACGCTTGTAATTCGCTATCATCGGGCTGTTCTTACAGAACTGTTCAAGCTCGCCGACGGTCAGCGTCTCGTCCGCCCTCACTACGTAAGCCGTCACGATCTCGCCGCGCGTCTTGTCGGGAACCGACGTCACGATGCAGTCTACCACCTTCGGGTGAGTGTTTAACGCCTCCTCGACCTGCACGGGGTATATGTTCTCGCCGCCCGATATAATCATGTCGTCCTTTCTGCCGACGATGCTCACAAAACGGTTCTTATCCCATGTGCCGAGGTCGCCTGTGTACATAAAGCCGTTGCTGAACTTTCTCTCGCTCTCCTCGTCGTTTCTGTAGTAGAAGTACGAGCCTTTCGCGTACGATTTTATGATAACCTCGCCGACCTCTCTGCCGTCCATGTCGGCAAGCTCGTCGGGCATGGCGTTGCGGTCATCGAACACCTTTACTACGCGAACGTCGTCGTCGGTACACGATCTGCCCGCCGTACCCGCCATATCAGGCAGTTCCGTCGGGCGCAGGAACGTGTTCCAGAACGTTTCGGTAGTGCCGTAACCGTTGAATATTCTCGGCGTAAGCACCTCCTGATAGCGCATACAAGCGGCTCTTTCAAGCGGCGCGCCCATCGTTACTATGCCGTTAAGGCTCGAAAGGTCGAAGTTGTTTTTAATCTGCGCGTCCGTCAAAAGCTCCAGCACGTTCGGCACGCCGATTATAAACGTAAGCTTTAATTTTTCTATGCGTCTGAGCGTTTCTGCCGCATCGAATTTTTTAAGTATTACGACCGTTCCGCCCGCGTAAAGCGTCGGAGTTATGCCGCCGGAGTGAAGTCCGCCTCGGTGGAACCACGGTGTAGTGTTCATCGTCTTGTCGTCGCTCGACAGCGGGAAATGTATCATTACGTCGTGCGCGCTAAGTACCTCGTTGATGCTCGTGAGACATACGCCCTTCGGTCTGCCGGTCGTGCCGGACGTGTACAGGCGCGACGTTTCGTCGTATGTCGAGAGTTTCCAGTCAAGCTGCGGATTTTCCGTGCTCGCGTCCTTTACAAATTCGGAGTACGTAACCGCGCCGTCTATCGGCTCTGTTTTGCTCGAATCAACCATTATAACGGTCTCGGGCTTGTACTTCGATAATTTTAACGCCTGCTCCACGACCTCGCTGTTCATCGCCTCGTATATAAATATCTTCGGCTTACTGTCCTCAATCGTCACGGCGATTTCGCCGGAGCTTAAACGGAAATTGATAGGACAGCTTACCGTTCCAGTCTTGTGGCACGCGAGGTACGCGAACACAAATTCTGGGCAGTTGAGGAGCTGGAACATCACAACGTCGCCCTTTTTAAGCCCCGCCCTAAGAATTGCGTCGGCGAATTTGTTAGCCTCGGCGTTAAGCTCCTTGTATGTCCAGCTTTGGTCGGACGACGGGTTCACGAGAGCCTCCTTGTCGGCGAAACGGTCAACGTTGCGCATAAAGCCCGAAAGCCACGTGTATTCCTCCTGAAAGCCCTTTATAAAGGTCTTTATGCCGCGCTGCTTTTCGTTACCCGTAAACTTGGATTTCGCCTCGGCAAGAGCCTCCTCTATGTCGGCGAATATGCTCTCTATCTCGTCGAGCTTGTAATCGTAATTTGATTTGTTCGAGCAGTTTTCGAGCAGCCTTACCGCGTCAAGCACCTTTTCGCGGCGCGCCTCAGATATTCTCTCGAAACGCTCTCTTTTTGTTTCTGTTGCCATGCAACTTTACCTCCTAATCAAAGTATATATCTGGATTATAATTCACATACTGTAAATTGTCAATAGTTTTTGGTAATAATTTTAACATTTATTAAAATTTTATTTTTTGTCACTATATTTTTACAATATTTTAAAAATGTAGTTTTATTGCCTGTGCTATAATACTTTTTGGCGCAAGCCGAATAAATTTTTGGAGGTTTTTACCATGAGAAGAAAAATTACATTTGAGGAAAGTCTGAGGAAATGCAACCTGTCGGAAAACACGATACGCTCGTATCTGTGGACGGTGCGGTTTTTCGACGACCATTACGACGGCGCGACGAAGGAAAATCTGCTCGCGTACAAGGGGTATTTAATGGAGACGTTTAAACCCAAGACCGTCAATCTGCGCATACAGGCGATAAACAAGTACCTCGCCTACATCGGCAAGGACAGGCTGAAACTGAAGGCGGTAAAGGTGCAGCAGAAGAACTTTCTCGAAAACGTCATAAGCAACGCGGACTACAGCTTTTTTAAAAGTCAGCTGCGCAGGCGCGGGCTTATGGAGTGGTATTTCGTGGTGTGGTATCTCGGCGCGACGGGCGCGAGAGTGAGCGAGCTTGTGCAGATAAAGGTCGAGCACGTGCAGACGGGTTACTTCGACATTTACGCCAAGGGCGGTAAGCTACGCAGGCTCTATATCCCGAAACGTCTCAAAAACGAAACGCTCAAATGGCTCGAATTGACGGGCAGACGGTCGGGCTATCTCTTCCTTAACAGGTACGGCGACCAGATCACGACGCGCGGCATTTCGCAGCAGCTTAAAAAGTACGCGAAAATGTTCGGCATGGACACGACGGTCGTTTACCCCCACTCCTTCCGTCACCGTTACGCGAAAAATTTTCTCGACAAATACAACGATATTGCGCTGCTCGCCGACCTTATGGGTCACGAAAGCATCGAAACGACGCGCATTTACCTGCGCCGCACCGCGAGCGAGCAGCAGACGCTTGTGGATAAGGTGGTAACTTGGTAAACAAAAAAAGGGCTTTACGCCCTTTTTTTATTTATTGCTCAACATTCGTATCGCGTTTAATACCGCTATAATCATTACGCCCACGTCGGCGAATATCGCGAACCACATATTCGCGACGCCTATCGCACCCAAAAGCAGGAAAGCGAATTTTACGCCTATGGCAAAGCCGATATTTTCGTACACTATGCGCATACATTTTTTCGATATGCGTATCGCAAGCGGGATTTTAAGCGGGTCGTCGTCCATAAGCACCACGTCAGCCGCCTCGATTGCCGCGTCAGAGCCGAGCGCGCCCATGGCGATACCCACGTCGGCGCGTGACAGCACGGGCGCGTCGTTTAAGCCGTCGCCGACGAACGCGAGAGCCGCGCCCTTCTTTTGTTCGGCGAGCAACTCCTCGACCTTTTCCACCTTATCCTCCGGCATGAGGTGCGAGTATGCCTTGCTCACGCCTATTTCCTTCGCAACGTACTCTGCGGTTTTCGCGTTGTCGCCTGTAAGCATTACAGTTTGATTTACGCCGCACTCGTGAAGTTCCGTAACGGCGCGTTTCGCCTGCGGCTTTACAACGTCGGAAATGAGTATATGCCCCTCATAGCTGTTATCGACCGCGACGTGCAGAACCGTTCCCGCCTTGTGGCACGGCTTGTATTCTATGCCGAGTTTTTCCATAAGCCTGTCGTTGCCGACAGCCACGCTTTTACTGTCTATCACAGCACGCACGCCCTGACCGCTGAGTTCCTCGACCTCGGTGACGCGTGATTTGTCCATGTTGTCGCCGAGAATTTTCGCTATGCTTTTCGCTATCGGGTGGTTCGAGCTGCTTTCCGCGAGCGCGGCGTATTCGAGCAGCTTTTCCTCTTCCATTATATTATGATGCACTCCCGCGACCTCGAACACGCCCTTTGTGACCGTACCCGTCTTGTCGAACACGACCGCGTCAACCTTCGAGAGCGTTTCGATATACGTCGAGCCCTTTATAAGCACGCCCTTCGTACCCGCGCCGCCTATGCAGGCGAAAAAGCTCAAAGGTATACTTATCACAAGCGCGCACGGACAGCTTATTACAAGGAATATCAGCGCACGCATGATCCATTTGCTCCAATCGGCGTTCATGCCGAGTGCCATACTCGCAAGCGGCGCGATTACGGCAAGTGCAAGCGCGAGTGCGCATACTATAGGAGTGTAGTAACGCGCGAATTTCGTAATAAAGTTTTCCGAGCGCGACTTTTTCGCGCCGCTGTTTTCCACAAGCTCCAGTATTTTTGACGCCGTTGACTCGCCGAACGCCTTTGTCGTGCGCAGCTTTATAAGCCCCGTCGAATTTATGCAGCCACTCTGTACCGCGCCGCCCTCGCCCGCCTCAACGGGCATACTCTCGCCCGTCAGCGCGGACGCGTCGAGAGTGGTATGACCCTCGGTTATAACGCCGTCAATCGGTATTTTCTCGCCGGGCTTAACGACTATCTCCGTACCGATTTCAACCTCATTCGGGTCGACCTGCACAATAGAGCCGTCACGCTCCACGTTCGCGTAATCGGGGCGTATGTCCATAAGCTCGCTTATGCTGCGGCGGCTCTTCCCGACCGCGACCGACTGGAACATCTCGCCCGTCTGGTAAAAAATCATTACCGACGCCGCCTCGGGGTACTCGCCCAGCACAAACGCGCCGATCGTCGCGACAGCCATAAGAAAGTTTTCGTCAAACACCTGACCGTGTATTATGCCCTTAAACGATTTTATAAGCACGTCGTAACCCGCCGTAAGGTACGGCAAGGCGTAAATAAGTATGATCGCCCACCTCGGCAAAGCTATGTATTTGTCAACAGCCGCGCACACGACAAGCAGCGCCGCCGACGCGATTATACGGGCAAAATTCCTTTTCTGTTTCCGTGTCACCGTTACCTTCCCCCTTCGGCTCAAAAATAAATTTCGCAGTCGCTCTCCACTTTGCGGCAGCTTTTAAGCACAGCCTTCATCACTTTATTTTCGTCCGCGCCGTCCTCAAACTCGACGTTCATTTTAAGCGTCATAAAATTCACGACCGCGTTCTTTACGCCGTCCGTTTTATTCGCGGCATCCTCCATTTTATTGGCGCAGTTCGCGCAGTCAACCTCAATCTTGTAGCTTTTCTTCATTTTAATCCCCTCCGACCGTATTATATGTGAACATCTGCTCATTTGTTCACTTGTTGATTTGATTATACCACGCTTATTTCCGTTTGTCAACATAATTTTATATAAATTTTACATAATGCGCCTTGACACATTTTTTATTTGACACTATAATAGTATATATATTATTCATTAACGGAAGGTATAAAAATGGCGTCTAAATACAATTACAACACGGAACTTAAGAGAGTGGTGCTCATCGTTGACGACGAGATGATAAACCGTGAGCTGCTCGGTTTTATGCTGAAGGACAGTTACGATGTGCTTTACGCGGAAAACGGCGCGGAGGCTCTCGAAATAATAAAAGAAAACAAAAAACTCCTGTCGCTCGTGCTGCTCGACCTCATCATGCCGGAAATGGACGGCTTTGAGCTTTTGAGCATACTGAAGTCCGAGCCGGAGCTTTCACAGATACCCGTCGTCGTGCTGACGTCGGACGAGTCGGCAGAGGTTAAGAGCCTGCGCATGGGCGCGGCTGACTTTATCAAAAAGCCTTACAATATGCCCGAAGTCATACTTGCGCGTATTTCGCGTATCATAGAGCTTAACGAGGGCAGATTTATTATACGTTCAGCCGCGCAGGACGAACTCACGGGGCTGTTTACGAAGGACTTCTTCTTTGAGTACGCGCAGCTTGAGGAACGTTACCACCCCGAGCGCGAAAACGACGCTATCGTGATAAACTCCGACCGTTTCCACCTCGTAAACGAGCTGTACGGCAGAGATTTCGGCGACGCAATCTTAAAAGCTATCGCGCAGGGCATCGACAACATACTGGAAAATTCAAAGGGTATCGCGTGCCGCGCCGAGGCGGACACGTTTATGATATACTGTCCGCACCGCGCCGACTATGACGAGCTTATGGACAAAATATGCTCCGTGCTGTCCGATATGTCGGTAAATCCGCGCGTAAGGCTGCGCATGGGCGTTTACCCGAACGCCGACAAGTCGCTCACGATAGAGCAGCGGTTCGACAAGGCTACAAGCGTCTGCAACACGCTCCGCGGCAATTACACGACGCGCGTCGCGCTGTACGACGAGGAGCAAAATTCAAAGGATGTGTATTATGAGCGTCTCATAAACGATATGTCCGCGTCGCTCGAAAACAGGGATTTCAAGGTGTATTTCCAGCCGAAGTACAATATTACCGGCGAAGAGCCGTACCTTTGCAGCGCGG
Organism: uncultured Clostridia bacterium; assembly: GCA_947623955.1. Lineage (GTDB taxonomy): Bacteria > Bacillota > Clostridia > UBA1381 > UBA1381 > Hominilimicola. Next base: position 23,680 of record CANQIP010000015.1, read on the forward strand.
AGGCGCTTATACGCTGGAACCACCCCGAGCTCGGCATGATAAGCCCCGGCGACTTTATACCGCTGTTTGAAACGAACGGTCTCGTGTCGCACCTCGACTACTACGTGTGGCAGGAGGCGGGCGCGCGCATTAAGGAGTGGAAGGATAAGTACGGCAAAACCGTGCCTGTGTCGGTGAACGTGTCGAGAATAGATATGTACGACCCCGAAATAAAGTCAAAGCTGCTTAAAATACTCGCGGACAACGGTCTTACGACCGACGATTTGCTGCTCGAAATAACGGAGTCGGCGTATTCCGAGGACGCGGGTCAGATAATCGAGGTCATAAATGGTCTGAGAGATGCGGGATTTAAGATAGAAATGGACGATTTCGGCAGCGGTTATTCGTCGCTCAATATGCTTACCGAGCTGCCTATCGACGTGTTAAAGCTGGATATGATTTTTGTGCGGAACATGCACAAGGACGAAAAGGCTCTGCGCCTTGTGGAGCTTATAAAGGAGATAGCGGCGTTCTTGTCAGTGCCGATTGTCGCCGAGGGCGTCGAGGAGGAGGAACAGTGCAGACTGCTCAAAAACCTCGGCTGCGAAATTATTCAGGGGTATTATTTCTCAAAACCCCTCCCGCCCGATGAATTTGAAGAATTGCTTAAGAAATAACGTAGGGGCGAACCGTGTTCGCCCTTACGGAAAACGGGACGTCGAGGCGCCGTCCCCTACACCCGTAATTTTATTGCGCCTCGTAGGGGCGACCCTCGCGGTCGCCCGCGGGCGGCGAATCGCCGCCCCTACGGAATAAACAAAATTTATATCGTATGCCTCCCTTGTTAAAGGGAGGGGACCGCCGAAGGCGGTGGAGGGATTCATTATAAAATAAAAAAGGAATCCCCCAGTCATGCTGCGCATGACAGCCCCCTTTACTACGGCGTTTGTTGCTACGCAACACGCCTACCACACGCAAGCGTGTGGTTCACTTTGACAAGGGGCCTCACGTAATAAGACCCCCTCTCCGAGGGGGTCGAAATCTTTGATTTCGGGGGGTGTATTTATTCCGTATCACATTATAACACCCCCTAAACTTGCAAGCACGTTTAGACCCCCTCGGAGAGGGGGTCATACAGCATTTACCTCATAGAGGGGGTCTTTCCACATTCACATCAAATTCGCAAACACGACCGTCGCGATATTAAAATAAATAATCAGCGACGCGCAGTCAACGATTGTCGTTATAAGCGGCGTAGCCATTATCGCAGGGTCGAGACGCACCTTCTTCGCGAGCATCGGCAAGCTCGCGCCTATCATTTTCGATATTACGACCGTCGCGATTATCGACAGCGCAATCGTGAGCGCAAGCGGGAAATTATGCCCGTACATCAAATATACCCGCGCACCGTTCACAAGCGCGAGAATTGAACTCACTATTATAGATATTCTAAATTCCTTGAACACAACGCGGAAAAAATCTGTGAACCGTATTTCGCCCAAGGCTATGCCGCGTATTATAAGCGTCGAGCTCTGCGCTCCGCAGTTGCCGCCCGTGTCCATTATCATCGGCATGAACGACACCAAAAGCGGCAGCACCTTAAACGCGTTCTCGTACCGCGCCGTTATAAGCTGCGTCAGCGTCGCGCTTATCATCAGTATCAAAAGCCACACAATGCGGCTCTTTGCGTGCTTGAAAACGCCCGTGCGGAAATAGCTTTCCTCGTTCGGCGTTACAGCTGCCCAGCGCGAAATATCCTCTGTGTTCTCCTCCTCGATAACGTCCATCGCGTCGTCGAACGTTACGATGCCGACAAGACGGTTGTCGCGGTCAACGACCGGCAGCGCGAGGAAGTCGTATTTCTGGAACATATTCGCGACGACCTCTTTGTCCTCGTGTGTGTTTACCGATATGACGCGCGTGTCCATTATGTCGCCTATCCTGTCGTCCTCGTCGGCGGTGAACAAGTCCTTGACCGTCACAACGCCCGTAAGTATGCGGTTCTCGGTGACGTAGCAGGTGTAGATCGTTTCCTTGTTCACGCCTACCTTGCGTATTTTCTCGAACGCCTCCGACACTGTCATGTCCTTGTGCAGGCTGACGTATTCAATCGTCATTATGCTGCCCGCGCTGTCGCGGGGGTAACGGAGAATATCGTTTATCGCGCGGCGTTCGCCCGTCGTGGAGTTTAAAAGTATACGCGACACGACATTCGCCGGCAGGTCCTCTATCATGTCGACCGTATCGTCTATATACAGCTCGTCGAGGATTTCACGAAGTTCTTTGTCGGTGAACATTCCTATAAGGTGACCCTGCATATCGGGGTTCATGTGCGCGAACGTTTCAGCCGCGCTGTCCTTAGGCAGCAGGCGGAACAGCGTCATAAACTCCGCTTTCTCGTCGAAATTATCGGCGAAAAGCTCCTCAAAAAGCTCCGCGAGGTCGGCGGGGTTCTCGTCCTTTATTAAATTTTTTACCTCCGAAAACCGCCGTTCCCTTAAAAGGCGGTTTATCATGTCAAGCTGTTCTTCCAATTTTAACCGCCTCCGTTTCGTAAAATTATTCTAAGCCGTCACACAGAAAAATTGTCGGGCTTTTTATCGCTTATACCAAATTCGTACAAAATCGCCTCAGCGATACGTCTCGACGCCTCGCCGTCACCGTAGGGGTTCGCGGCGTGAGCCATTTTATCGTACGCGTCCTTACTGTCCAAAAGTTCCTTCGCGAGACGCTTTATCTCGTCCTTGTCCACGCCCGCAATCTTGACCGTACCCGCCTTTACCGCCTCGGGGCGTTCCGTTTCGCGCCGCAGCACAAGCACCGGCTTTGCGAGCGCGGGGGCTTCCTCCTGTATGCCGCCCGAGTCGGTCATTACCATGAACGAGCGCGACATCGCGTTGTGCAAATCCTCAACGTCAAGCGGGTCGATAAGATGTACCCTGTCCATACCGCCGAGTATCGAAAACGCCGTTTCGCGCACCGCGGGGTTTAAATGTACGGGGTACACAAGCTCCGTGTCGGAGTACTCCGTCACGATTTCCTTAAGCGCGGTGCATATGTTTTCAAGCGGCTTGCCGAGATTTTCGCGGCGGTGAGCCGTCACGATTATGACGCGCTTATTTTGGAAATCGAGCTCGTTCAGGCAGTCGTCCTTAAATCTGTAATCGGGGCGCACCGTCGTCTTTAACGCGTCTATTACGGTGTTGCCGGTAATGTAAATCGTATCGTCCGGCACGTTTTCTTTAAGCAAATTCTGTCTGTTCTGTTCCGTCGGGGAGAAGTTCAGGTCAGATATTCTGCCCGTAAGCTGACGGTTCATTTCCTCGGGGAACGGCGAATATTTGTCGTATGTGCGCAGTCCCGCCTCGACGTGACCGACCTTCACCTGGTTGTAGAACGCGGCGAGCGCGGCGACAAAGCTTGTGGACGTGTCGCCGTGAACAAGCACGAGGTCGGGCTTTTCCTTTTGTATGACCTCGTCGAGACCCTCCAGAACACGCGTGGTAATACCAACGAGCGTCTGGCGCGTTTTCATTATGTCGAGGTCGTAGTCCGGCGTTATGCCGAATATTTCAAGTACCTGGTCGAGCATCTGACGGTGCTGCGCCGTTACGCATATTATGGAGTCGATCTCGCCGTGCTTTTTGAGTTCCAGCGCAAGCGGCGCCATTTTGATTGCCTCCGGACGCGTACCGAATACGGTCATTACCTTGATTTTTTTCATTGTCTTTCTCCTTTTTTGTGGTGTGGTGGGTTTTGGGGTGCAAAACCCCTCCGACGCCTTCGGCGCCACCTCCCCTAGTAGGGGAGGCATACGGTGAGGCTCCCCTAATAGGGGAGCTGTCACACGCAGTGTGACTGAGGGGTTTGTGCGGGCGAACACGGTTCGCCCCTACGTATGACCCCCTCGCTGAGGGGTCGAAATTCGTACCCCGTATGACCCCCCTCGCTGAGGGGGGGCGACGCTTTAGCGTCGTAGGCGTGTTGCGCAGCAACAAACGCCGTAGCAAAAGGGTCGAAATCTTTGATTTCGGGGGGTGTGGTTTGCGGTATAACACCCCCCAAAACTCACAAGTGAGTTTTGACCCCCTCGTAGAGGGGGTCTTTCATAGTAAACCCCTACTCATTTTCCTCGGTATCGTCTGTTTTATCCCTGGTATCGGGATGGTGGTTATGGCTGCCCTTACCGAGCATACCGCCGATAAGGAGCAGCATTATCATCGCTATTACGACGAGTATCGCTCTAAGCACGCCGCTTTCGGCGAGCAGCACAGCCGTTATTCCCAAAACGCCGCTTATCGCGTACAGTATAAACACGGTCTGTTTCTGCGAAAAGCCCATATCCACAAGTCGGTGGTGAAGGTGTCCTCTGTCCGCCTTCATCGGGCTTTCGCCGCGCAGTATTCTGCGTATCATCGCGAAAAGCGCGTCAAACAGCGGCAGTCCGAGTATCAAAAGCGGCACGGCGAACGATATTACCGCGTAAGACTTGAACACGCCCTGAATTGACAGCGTCGCGAGCATGAACCCCAGAAACGTCGAGCCCGTGTCACCCATAAATATTTTCGCGGGGTTAAAGTTAAACGGCAGAAATCCGAAACACGAGCCCATGAGCGCGATACCCATAATCGCTATCGGGTACTCGCCGACGCGTATGGATATGAACACGAGCGACACCGACATTATCGCGCTTACGCCCGCCGCGAGACCGTCGAGACCGTCTATGAAGTTTACGGCGTTCGTTATGAACACTATCCATATTACCGTCACTATCACCGAAATCCATTCCGGCAGCACGAGGTACGGGTTGTCGCTCAGAAAATTCGGGTTTGTGAACACGTCAATCTTTATGTCGCCGACGAATATAACGATAAGCGCCGCGCCGATCTGCACGAGGAATTTCAGCTTTGCGGGCAAGTCCTTGCAGTCGTCTATAAAGCCCATCACGACTATTATCGCGAGCGCGATAAACATTCCGACCGTCTGACGGCTCGCTATCGAATAGCTGCCCCAAAACGACGAGTCGCCGCTTATTTTCGAGAACAGCAGTATCGTTATGATAGGCACGATAAAGCCGAAAATCATCGCGAGACCGCCTATTCTCGGCGTTGGCTTTTTATGCATTCTGCGCGCGTCGCGCGGCTTGTCCACCGCGCCCTCGCCTATCTTGAACGCGAGACGGCGCACGTTCGGCGTCGCGACGAACGTGAATATGAACGCCGCCGCGAACACGTATATCATCAGTATTACAAAGCTTTCCGTGTACATATTATACCTCCGCTTATCTCATCACAAAGCCTACTTTTTTGTATACCTTGCTAAGTGTCCTGCGCGCGATTTTGTAAGCCGTTTCCGCGCCCTTTTCGCATATGTCCGTAAGATATTTCTTGTCCGCTATAATTCTGTCGTACTCCGCGCGTATCGGTTTTATGCACTCCACAACGGCGTCCGCCACGTCGCTCTTAAAGTCGCCGTAGCCCTTGCCGCTGTAATCCTTTACTATATCGTCAATTTTGCGTCCCGTCACAGCCGACATGATTGAAAGAAGGTTGTTCACGCCCGCCTTCGTCTCGTCGCCCTCGCGGTACTCGATAACGCCCTCGCTGTCCGTGACCGCGCTTTTTATTTTCTTCGCGATTACGTTCATATCGTCCATCATAGAGATGTACGCCTTCGGGTTCGGGTCGGATTTCGACATTTTTTTCGTCGGATTCTGCAAACTCATTATGTTCGCGCCCACCTTCGGCAAAAGCCCCTCGGGAATGGTGAACACGTCGCCGTAAATGGCGTTGAAACGCTGCGCAACGTCGCGGCAAAGCTCTATGTGCTGCATCTGATCCTTGCCGACGGGAACGTAGTCCGCTTGGTACAGGAGAATGTCCGAAGCCATAAGCACGGGGTATGTGAACAGTCCGGCGTTTATGTTCTCCGCGTGGCGGGCCGACTTGTCCTTAAACTGTGTCATACGCTGCAGCTCGCCCATGTACGTGTAGCAGTTCAGTACCCACGCAAGCTCCGCGTGTGCCGGATTGTGCGACTGGATAAACAGCACGTCCTTTTCGGGGTCTATGCCGCACGCGATGTAAAGCGCGAGGACTTCGAGCGTTCTGCGCCGAAGTTCCGCGGGAGTCTGGCGCACCGTTATCGTGTGCATGTCCATCATCGCGTAGATGCAGTTGTAGTCGTTTTGCAGGCTTACCCAGTTGCGTATCGCGCCGAGGTAGTTGCCGAGCGTTAAATTTCCCGACGGCTGTATGCCGGAAAATATCGTTTTCTTTTCATCCATGTTCTTTCTTCCTTTCGGTGTGGTGTGGTAAATTGGGATTTGGCTCAATAAACCCCTCAGTCACTTCGTGACAGCTCCCCTAGTAGGGGAGCCATACGGCGTGCGGCGCATATCGTGAGCCTCTCCTTGAGGAGAGGTGGCAGCGCGAAGCGATGACGGAGAGGTGGCAATACGCATTTCAAGAAACCACCTCTCAGTCGGCTCCGCCGACAGTTCCCCTCAAGGGGAGCCTCACTGCAAGCCTCCCCTACTAGGGGAGGTGGCGCCGAAGGCGTCGGAGGGGTTTTACACCGTTAAATCACAATTCATCGTATCATTATCCGATTTTTGTATCTATATTATATCACAAATTTATATATTTGTCAACATAAAATATCTTAATAGGATATTTTTCTTTTTACAGCAATTCTGTCAAGACCTCGCCCAAGCGACGGATACCTTCCTCGATATTTTCAATCGTCGCGGACGAATAGTTCAATCTGAACATATTCGACGGCGCGAATATATCGGTCGCGAAGTTTGAGCCGGGGACTATCGCGACCTTCTTTTCAAGGCAGCGGTCAACCACGGGCGTTATGTCGGTGATAGTTGGACATTCGCACCAAAGGAAAATGCCGCCCTCGGGCGTTACCCACTTTACCTTGCCCTTCGGGAAATATTTCTCCATCGCGCTTACCATTGCCGCACACTTTTTGCCGTAAAGCTCGCGGTTTTTCGCGATATAGCTGTCGATGTCGTACTTCTTCATAAACTCCACGCACATGAGCTGCGTGAGCATCGGCGTGTGAACGTCGTTTACCTGTTTGAGCATCTCGATTTTCTCGGCAAGCTCCGACGGGGCGACTATGTAGCCCAGTCTCATACCCGGCGACAAAATCTTCGAGAACGAGCCTGCGTAAACGACTCTGCCTTCTGTGTCCATCGACTTTATCGTCGGCACGTCCTCGCCGGAGAAACGCAGGTCGCCGTAGGGGTTGTCCTCTAAGATAAGCACGTCGTACTTCGACGCGAGTTCGAGCATTTTCTTTCTCTTTTCGAGCGACATCGTTGCGCCGGTCGGGTTCTGGAATGTCGGGATCGTATAGATGAATTTCACGCCGTCGTTGTTTTTAAGCGCGTCCTCCAGTCCTTCCATGCTCATTCCATCGTCCTCGACCGTTACGCCGACGAGTTCGCACTCGTATGTGCGGAACGCGTTAAGGCTGCCGATAAAGCTCGGACTTTCGACTATCACCTTATCGCCCTTGTTTAAAAGCGCCTTGGCGGTGAGGTCTATGCCCTGGTTCGCGCCGGTCATTATGAGGATCGCGTCGTTCTCGCCGACGGAATTGACCTTCTCCGCTCTCTGACGCGCGCAGTCGCGCATTTTCGGGTAGCCGTCGGTCGTGCCGTACTGCAGCGCGAGCGTCGGATTAGTCATCAGTATTTTGCCCGCGATTTTTGAAAGCTCGTCGCCCGGGAAAAGCTCCGATGCGGGATTGCCGCCCGCGAGCGAGATTATCTCGGGATCCGCCATGCGCTTGAACATTTCACGGATCGCGCTGCCTTTCATCGTTTTTACGCGGTCTGCCATGTATGTTTTGTATTCCATTGTGGGTTCTCTCCTTTTTTTTGGTAAATTATGATTTATCTACGTATCGCAATGCAGCGCACAAACCCCTCCGACGCCTTCGGCGCCACCTCCCCTATTAGGAGAGGCTCACGATATGCGGCGCGTGCCGTATGGCTCCCCTACTAGGGGAGCTGTCACACGTAGTGTGACTGAGGGGTTTATGCGGGCGACCGCAAGGGTCGCCCCTACGTATGACCCCCCTCTATGAGGGGGTCTAAACTTGCTTGCAAGTTTAGGGGGTGTATGTCTAATTCTCGATAACAACACCCCTCAAAAGCCGCTTGCGGCTTTTGACCCCCTCGGAGAGGGGGGTCTTTCGGGCGAACACGGTTCGCCCCTACGGAAACGGGCTGTCGAGGACGCCAGCCCCTACGGCGCACGATTTTTAAAATTACGGGTGTAGGGGACGGCGCCCTCGACGTCCCGCATTTCGCCCCTATATCATATTTATAACATCATTTATTTATCTTTTTCCAACTGTCCTTCAACGCGACGGTGCGGTTAAAGACGGGGGTATCGGCTGTGCTGTCGGGGTCTACGCAGAAGTAGCCGAGACGCAGGAACTGGAACGTGTCGCCCGTCTTTAAATCCGTGAGCGTGTCCTCGATCTTCGCGTCGTCTATGACAATCATGGACTCGCTGTTCAAATTCTCGGTAAAGTCCGTGACGCCGCTTTCGTCGGACGGGTTCTCGACGTTGAACAGTCTGTCGTAAAGCCTTACCTTGGCGTCACGCGCGTGGTCGGCGCTTACGAAATGAATCGTGCCCTTGACCTTGCGTCCGTCGGGCGAGTCGCCGCCGCGCGTTTCGGGGTCGTAGGTGCAGTGAACGGCGGTAACGTTGCCGTTTTCGTCCTTGTCGCAGCCGGTACATGTCACGTAGTACGCGCCTTTAAGGCGTACCTCCCTGCCGGGTGAAAGGCGGAAATACTTTTTCGGCGCGTCCTCCATGAAGTCGTCGGATTCGATGTAAAGCTCACGCGAGAACGATACGAGCCGTTTGCCGAGCTCGGGATTTTCGGGGTTTACCTCGACCTCTATCTGCTCCGTCTTGCCCTCGGGGTAGTTGTCTATTATCAGCTTTATCGGTCTTAACACCGCCATGGCGCGTGGTGCGCGCTTGTTTAAATCCTCTCTCACGCACGCCTCAAGCAGCGCGAAGTCTATCACGCTGTTCGCCTTCGCCACTCCTATACGCTCGCAGAAATCGCGTATCGCCTCGGGCGTGTAGCCGCGTCGGCGCATACCGCATAGTGTTGACATTCTCGGGTCGTCCCAGCCCGTGACGATTTTGTCGTTCACAAGCTTAAGGCAGCGGCGTTTGCTCGTCAGCGTGTAGTTCAAATTCATACGCGCAAACTCTATCTGGCGCGACGGCGCTTTGTAGCCGACCTCGCGCAGAACCCAGTCGTAGAGCGGTCTGTGGTCCTCAAATTCGAGCGAGCATAGCGAATGCGTCACGCCCTCGACCGTATCGGATATGGGGTGCGCGAAGTCGTACATCGGGTACACTATCCACTTGTCGCCCGTTCTGTGGTGGTGCGCTCTCAAAATTCTGTATATGATAGGGTCGCGCATGTTGAGGTTCGGCGACGCCATGTCGATTTTGGCGCGCAGCACCTTTGCGCCGTCCTCAAATTCACCCTTCGTCATGCGCTCGAACAGGTCGAGGTTTTCCTCGACGCTCCTGTCGCGGTATGGACTGTTTTTGCCCGGAGTCGTGAGAGTGCCGCGGTACTCGCGTATCTCGTCGGGAGACAGGTCACACACGTACGCCTTGCCCTTTTTTATGAGGTCGATCGCGGCGGCGTAAATGTCGTCGAAGTAGTCGGACGCGTAAAGCACCTTGTCCCATTTAAAGCCGAGCCACTTTATGTCCTCCATTATCGCGTCGACGTACTCGACATCCTCTTTTGTGGGGTTCGTATCGTCGAAACGCAGGTTGCACGTGCCGCCGTAGCGTTCAGCCATGCCGAAGTCGATGCTTATCGCTTTGGCGTGTCCGATGTGGAGATAGCCGTTCGGCTCGGGCGGAAAACGCGTCTGCACATGGTCGAAACGTCCTTCCCTGAGGTCGCTGTCTATCGCCTCGCGAATAAAATTTTTGCTGATTACTTCTTCCAAAATTGTAAGCTCCTTTCCGACGGCTATTGCCTTAATATGTCCGCCGCCTCGTCAAAGCGTTTGTTTACTTCCTCCGCGCCGAGCACCTGCATTATCTCGTACAGGTCGGGCGTGTTGCGTCTGCCCGTCACGGCGGCGCGTATTACGCCCGCGACGTCGCCGACATGTCCTTTGTACGCGTCGGGGTTTTTCTTGTACTCCTTCGGCGCTTTCGCGTAGCCTAAGTCTACCGCCATTTCGCGCAGTGCGGGGAACCATTCCTCCGCGGGCGCGTTTTCGTCATAAACGTCCTTGTACGTTTCGATTATCTCTATCATGTCCTCTTTTGAGAGGTTGTCGGCAAAGTCGCGCTCGCGTGTCCAAAGCTCGTCGTAGAAGTAGGAAATATAGTCCTCAACGTCCGACCACGCGCCTATGTCCTTACGTGGTTTCGCGTTGCCGCGCTCTATCGCGAAAATCGCTTTCGCGTACTCCTCGTCGTCCGAAAGCAGGTTATAGAGTTTTTCGTTGTTATCCTGCGCCCATTCGGTCACAAGCTCGTAGACCTCCTCGGCGTTTAAGGTGCTTATATAATTCTTGCTCACGTCGGTGAGCTTTACAAGGTCGAACAGCGCGCCCGCCTTGCTCATCTTCGACAGCGAGAATTTGAAGTCGTCTATATCCGCGTCCTTGTTCGCGAGCCGCCAGTCCTCGTAGGTGGAGTTCGCGAGCGTCATGAGGTACTCCCATATCGCGCCCTTCGGGTAGCCCGCCTCGCTGTAATAGCTTACCGCAGCCTCGGGGTCTTTGCGCTTTGACAGCTTTCTCTTGCCGCCGTTTTCCTCCTTCATGATTGGGGAAATGTGCGCGTACTTCGGCGGTTTAAAGCCGAGCAGACGGAAAAGCTGCAGGTGTATCGGCACGGACGAGATCCATTCGTCGCCGCGTATCACGTGCGTTGTGCGCATAAGGTGGTCGTCTACGGCGTGCGCGAAGTGGTATGTAGGCGTTCCGTCCTTTTTGAGCAGTACCACGTCGAGAATATTTTCGGGCATCTCTATTTCGCCTTTTATTACGTCCTTGAATTTTACGCGTCCGCCTTCCCTGCCGGGGGATTTGAGACGCACGACGTATTCCTCGCCCGCGTCTATACGCTTTTTCGCCTCTTCGACCGTTATGTCGCGGTACTTTGCGTATTCTCCGTAAACGCCGGGGAGAACCTTCTTGCTATCCTGCTCGGCGCGTATTTCATTAAGCTCGTCCTCGGACATAAAACACGGGTACGCGAGACCCTGTTCGACAAGCGATTTTACGTATGCCTGATATATCGGCGTGCGCCTCGACTGCATGTACGGGCCGTACGCGCCCTTTTCCTCGGTCTCCGACATCATGCCCTCGTCTATCTCTATGCCGAAATCGTTAAGTCCTTTTACGATAAGGCTCACGCCGTTCTCGACCTCGCGCTTTTTGTCGGTGTCCTCGATGCGCAGGTAGAAAATGCCGTTTGTCGTTTTTGCGGCTGTCTTTTCCGTGAACGCCGCGAACAAGCCGCCGAAGTGCAGAAAGCCCGTGGGGCTCGGCGCGAAACGCGTCACGACCGCGCCTTCTTCAAGGTTGCGCGGCGGGTAGAGCGCCTCGTAGTCGTCCGGCGTTTTGTCGATGTGCGCGAAAAGCAGCTCCGCCATCTGTTTAAAACTGTCCATGTATCTTTTCCTTTCATTTTCGTAATCTATACATACTCCATTATA
>CANQIP010000016.1 GCA_947623955.1 uncultured Clostridia bacterium
CCCTTTCTTAAAAGCGACAGTATCAGCGGCGCGACCTTTCTTCCGACCGACTGGAAAAGCGTTATGATAATCATCGTTACGGAAATGCACGGTCCGGTTATGCAGATGATACGCTGGAACGTGCTGCCGTATTGCACTGTCAGCGGGTCGTTTATGAACGCCTTTACGACCGGTGACGCGCACAGCAGCAAAAACGCCGTACCCGCGGCCGCGACTATTAGACTGTACGCGAACGTCGTCTTTACCGCCGACATCATGCGCTTGAAATTCTTCGAGGAATAGTTGTAGCCGATAAGCGGTATAACGCCCTGCGACATTCCCGTTGCCATGGCGTACGTGAGCATATCGACCTTTTTCGCTATGCCTATGCCCGCGACAGCCTCGTTGCAGTACGACACCATAAGGCGGTTCATGCAGACATTCGAGAACACGCCCATTATGTTCATAATGCTGCTCGGCAGTCCGACCATAAGCACCTCGAACGGTATCTTCTTTCCGAGCGTGTAGTATGCGGGGTTTAAAGTTAGGACGGTGTTGCTGCGTTTTCTGATAATCAGTATGATAAAATAAATCGTCGCGGTGAGGTTTGAGAGCATCGTCGCGATCGCCGCGCCCGCTATTTCGAGCCTGAACACGGAAATAAAAATCGGGTCGAGAATGATGTTGAGTATACCGCCCATCGTCATGCCGAAGCTCGCCTGTTTCGCGTAGCCCTCCGACCTCACGAGATGCGCGAGCGCGGCATTGAGTACCGTCGGTGCCGCGCCTATCGTTATCGCCCAGAATATGTACTGACTGCAAAATTCGTATGTGTCTTTATTCGCCCCGACAGCCGGAAGTATCGCGCCTTTAAGCAGAAACACGACTATGCCGTACAGAACCGCCGCAGCTCCCGCCGTCCACACGCTGAAGGCGCAGGCTCTTTTCGCCTTATTGTTATTGCCCGCGCCGAGCGAGCGCGATATAAGGCTCGAACCGCCTATGCCGAACAAATTCGCCATACCCGTGAGCAGAACAAACAGCGGCATACACAGCGACGCGGCGGCAACTTGATTGGGGTCGCCTATCTGCCCGATGAAAAACGTGTCAGCCATGTTGTACACGACCGTTATAAGCTGACTTATTACCGTCGGCACAACCAATGAAATTACGGCTCGGTTTATCGGTGTGTTTTCAAATAAATCCTTGTTGCTTTCCATGCTATTTTCCCTCTTTTTTTCTTGTAGGTCAAAAACAAATCGGCGGCGCGCTGTCAGGGCTTTAATTCACGCTCGGCTTTCAGGAGTATTCCTTCCGCGTCCGCGCCTATTTCCGTCACCTCGCCGCGGAGCCGTTCAAGAAGGCTGTGCGCGAGACGGTTTGTGCGCGACTCCTTTCTGACGCACGTGTTCACGTATAAAATTTTATCCATAATCATAACCTCCGTAATCTCATTTTCAATTATGCGCGTCAGCCAAGCGGTTCTCGCCCGTCGCGTAGTCTATTTCAACGTTCGGCTGGACGTTGTAGCAATACACGTTAAAGCACAAATCGCCGCCGTCCTCGACGGAGTACGCCTCCATAGTAACGCCGCTTGCAAGGAGGTTGCCGCCGGCAAAAATCGGCGTTACGCGGTACATGACGTGGTTGCCTGTTTTTCTTATGTATCTCGCGACCGTGTTCTCGTACGGCAGCATACCCTCTATGTTCATATACGCCGTTCCGGTTATGAGATTGCGCTCGTTCGCGTTCTCGCCCGTAAGCTGGTAGCCGATGATGTGGCAGCGGTGGTAAATATAATCGCCGTCTATAAAATCATATTTCGCGTTTTTCCAGCCCGTGGGTTTTATCGAGCTTATGTCTCCCCTCTCCTCGCTCGGCATGGTGTCGCGCGACAAACAGGCGGTCGCCGCACCGCAGCGTCCGAGATAGTCGAGCTCGCTGTATTTTTCAAAGCTTTGCGTTGTTTTTTCATCGTCGGTAAAGCTTGGAATATTATTATTCAGCACGACGCTTGCGTTACCGCTGTACGGCGGTATGCTGTCGAGCGCGTAGCTTTCGGCGCTGTGGCTGCCCTTTATGTATTTCGCCGCGACCACCGTTACCGCTAGCAGCGCAAGCGTTAAAATCGTCGTTGAGATTTTTCCCTTCCTCAATTTAAATCTCCTTTTACAATTTATTATATATCATTTACCCGGACGCGTCGATTATCTGTGCGCCTCTGTACGGATTATTCTTGTCGTTCCAGACAAGCAGTCTCAATTCGTGTGTAACGCCGTCTTTTACGTAGTCTAAGCATATATCTCCGCTCTCGGTCATTACCTTTCTCACCTTGACTACCCTTATGAGTGTGCCGTTTTCGTACTCGGCTGCATACACGTTTATATCCGCGCCCGCCCCGTCCGCGTTGACTGTTATCGGAACGGTTATAACGCCGTCCGTATACAACGCGTCTCCGATGCTGATTGCCTCCGGTATCGGTGTGGGTGTTGGCGTTGGTGTGGGCGTAGGCGTTGGTGTCGGTGTTGGCGTAGGGGTCGGAGTTGGCGTGGGGGTTGGCGTGGGGGTCGGGGTAGGCGTTGGCGTTGGTGTGGGTGTAGGTGTAGGTGTAGGTGTCGGCGTAGGCGTAGGTGTGGGTGTGGGTGTGGGCGTAGCATCCGGCATCACAATGCCGTCGGGGTACAGCGAAAAGCCTTCCATATGGTTCTCCATCGCCTGCCGCAAAAGCCTGTACCGATTGGGACACAGAATTTGTATCGCCCTCCGGCGGTCACGGTTGCCGTAACACGTAAAATAGAAACGGCAAAATTCGGCGAAGTCCTCCGCCAGATATTTGGAATCGGTCGACGCGCCGTAGCTTGACATGGAGAACATATCATTTTTCCGCGCAGCCTCCCACAATCCGCTTTGGTACGACCAAAAGTACCCGCCGCTGCCGAGACGTGCGTCAAAGCTGTGACCCATTTCATGTATTATGCTGTCAAGTATAGACTGCTCGCTGTTCGGGTGGTTCAGTTCGATATACAGATGCACTCCCGCGCTGTAATAGGAGTTGAGCGATGAGTATTCCGACATCAGCGTTTTAATATCCTTTCGGTAAATGTAAGGAATATGTACAACAATTTCTTCAAAGTATTTCGCGTCGGTTTCGGCGACATTGTTACCCGCCTCGACCCACATTTCCAAATTCTGCGTCGTTTGACCGTCCGCCTCCGTGATAATCAAGTCGTAGACAGTAAATTCCTTTGTACTGCTTTTGCTGCTCCACGAATACCAACTCGGGTGTCCGTACTCGGTTCTTGCATCTCCGCGCTTTGCCGTAACGCCGTCCGTTCCCGGTAAATCATACGGAACGTGGTAACTCGACTGCAAGTGCTTTGTCACATATCCGCCGCTTACGGAAAGGTACGACGAAAGCGCGGACATAAGCTGAGCCTCCGTGGGTTTCTTTCCGTTCCTGTAAAGCTCGTCCAGTCTTCCGCGTGGAGACTGATTTTCTGCCATAGCCGTTCCGTTGCGCTCGAACGCGTCGCCCGCAACGCTCTCGTAGACGCGCACAATTCGCTCTCTCTGCGCGTCGGTTAGATTTGCCCATGCCTGCGTTTTTGACAGCTTGTAAAGCGGACTTTCGTCCGGCAGCTCCTCAAACGTAATCTTCGCCCTATGTTCCCTATCGGTCGCTATGACCTTACCGTCCTCCGAAATGCCCATATATAGGTCGTTTTCAAGGTTTTTAAGATAATACGACGGCTTGTCGTCGGCATAGTCCTCGCTCTTTTCTCTGAACCAGTGCTGGGTGTTGTCGTTCATACCGTAAAATTCCGTTTCCGTGTTCACGTCCTTGTTGCCGAATTTATATTGCGCGGACGGCAGCTGTTCGCCCAAATCCGCCGTTGCTATTCTTCGCGTAAAGTCGTTCCACACCTCCACGTTTTGGTATTCCCACACGTAATCTTCCTCATAGTCGTCCCATACCTCGACATACTGCCGTTCAATACGCGGCTGATTGGAACTGCGCACCTCAAACGCGTAGCTGCCGTCAGCCATGTCACGCGGCAGGAATTGGTCACTCATATCGTTTACGGATATTTCGTCGGCAATTATTTTATCGTCCCGGACGCGCAGCTTATGACCTTCGGCATAAACGTGCTGATACATTCCCGCAAAGCCTTTGTAGACTGCGTCCGTTTCATCGTCCGCTTTCGCATACTCAAAGGGCGCAGCGGAGAAAATTGCGAAAACAGCGCACATGACGAGGCAGTAAAACTTATATCTGTTCCGTGTATTCATAATTTTCCCGCCTCCCTTCACGCTCCGAATTGCTTATGTGTATATATAATCATTTTATCACAAAACGCATTTTTATTCAAGGGTTACGGACTATATAAGCCCATAATTCCATATTAAAAAAACGGGGTTTACCCGTTTTTTTAGTATTTACGTACCGATAACCTGTTTCCATTTTTCATACGGTCCCTGATGAACGTACATGGACTTAAAGCAGTAGAGAAAGTCCGTTATAAGCAATATCATCATAATTATACCTATGACCTTTACCGCCCTGTTCGGCATATGGTGGATGCTCTCCATAAGCGGCTCGTAGCAATAGCCCATAAACAGCGTTATTACCGCCGCGAACATCATGGAGGTCGGTATGGATGTGTACCGCGTAATGTGCAGCGGTATGCGCGTGTAGTCCCAGTAGTGAAATCCAAACTCGTCCTCCACAAACGTGCCGAGCATTATTTCGCCGAGACTTACGATAACCATTGCTATGAGAAAATACAGTATATAGCTCTGGCTGCGCGTTAAGTGTCTGTGATTGCTCTCGCCTATTTTTATGTTATTCGGAGTGCCGACAACCAAATAAAATCCCACAATCGTCAAGCCGTACCCGAGAAGGAACGGAAGGTTCATGCTCCTGTTGTCCATGTAGCCGCACGTCAGGGCGAGCCAGCCGTTTTCAAGCTGAAATCCCATAAACGACACTATGACCGTCATAATGTTAAGCTCGTAGAAATTATATCTTTTTTTCATATCCAACCACCACTAATATTCATATCGTTCCCTATATAATAACACATTTTGCCGAAATGCTCAATACCTTTATTAAAATTTATTTCTCAGTAATACTTGACCGTAACGGTCTTTCCCATGCTCTCGGCAGCGCTCTTTATGCCCTCTACAAGGCTCATGCGCACCGTGAGGTCAAAGCTTACGCCCGTGTCCTTGTGCGCCTCGTTTATCGCCGTGCCGACGAACATGTTGAGCGTCGTACATTCCTCGATGATCATACGCGCTATTTCCGACGCGCCGTTACCGGAGTCAAGCTCCACGAAAAAGTCCGCGTCGATGTCGTCGGACGCGTAGCGTTTTAAAAGTCCCAGAGCCTTGTTGAGCGTAAGAACGCCCTCGGTAACAAGGTCTATGCCGTCTATTTCGGCTGTCGGCGGGACGTCACCGTCCGACGACGACATATTTGTTTTTATCTTCTTACCGAGCACGCGTGCGGCAATATTCGCGCTTGTGCCGCCGGAGATTATCTTTTTACCGTCCGTTTCCATAAATTCACGCATCAGGCGTTCGTCGTCGTCCGCGCTTTTGGGCGGGCCCGTGAACAGATTTACGACCTGCTCCTCCACGACCCGCGCCACGGCGACGGTAGTATCGTCGCCCGGCTTTGATATGTAAAGTTCGTCGCACGCCTGACTTAAAACAGACGCGAGACGCGACGCTGAATTTGTTTTCGGCACGCGGCTTAACGTATACTCCGCCATTTTATCCCAAGTCCAGCCGTTAAGGTCGAGTATGTCGCCCGCGCCCGCGTAGATAACTCCGTCGCTCATCAGCACAAAGCTGTCGCCTTTTTGCGCTTTAAAACGGTACTCGCGTATCTTCTTGCCGCCTATTTCACGCGTTTTGTACGGGTATTTCACGATTTCCTTATTCCGCACGAACACGCAGTCGGGGTTGTCGTACTCGACGAGGTACGCGTCGCCGCTGTGCGATATTTGCAGTATCGAAAACGTCGCGTACGCCACCTTTCTGACGCTGCATATAGGGAGCGTACTCGCGATCGTTTCAACGCACTCGTCTATCGTCGCGCCCTCGGCAGTCATTGTGGCGAGTATTTTTGAGGTGAGCGTCGCGAGTATGTTCGCCTTTACGCCGCTGCCCATGCCGTCGGCGAGAATAAGAATGTCGCTGTCGGCTGTTTTCACTATCTCAACCTTGTCGCCGCAAAGTTCCTCGCCGTATTTGTTAAGGCTTTTCCAAGCCATGTCGGTCGTCACATTCATAATTTAATCCTCTAATATAAGGTCGCGCAGCTTTGTCATTGTCACCTTCGTTTCAGCCGTCGTTTCGCCGAGAAGTCCGGCGATTTCCTGCGCCACCGTCATCTGCTTGTCTATAACCTTTTTCGCAATATCCATAGCCTCAAGCTTGAAATTGTAGTGCTGCTCCTTTATTTTTTCCTCGTTCGTTATGTCGTGGAACGTTAAGAGCGCGCAGTCCATATTCCCGATATACGCGACGTTTCTGCGCATTATAAGCCCCTCATGCTCCAGCTTTATTTTGACGTCCTGTATTGAGCGTTTTTCGCTTAAAGCCTTTTCAACGTCGTCCGCCTCCATAAACTCAAATATGTACCGTTCGAGCGCCTCCTCCTTGCTCACGCCGAGAAGTGTCTGCGCCTTTTTGTTACACTCTATGATACGCATTTCCGAGTCGATTATAAGTATCGCGTCGGGCGTTACGTCGAGCACGACGTTCGACATCGACTCCGACTGCATAAGCGTGTACGGCAGACACATGTTGATTTCAGCCTTGCCGTTGTACACCGCGGCAGCCTTTTCACGGCACGTCGAGTAGCCGCACGCGCCGCAGTTAAGCTCGTCCTTTTCGCTGTACTTGCCGATTGCTTTTAGTATCTCGCGGTACTCCTTCTCGCTCGGCAAATCCTCGTGCAGCGAGCGATCGCCGAATTCGCGTTCAAGCTCGCCCGAAGAGAGGTATTCTATTTCGGACGGGGTTTTGTACGACGCGTCCTTTTCAAGCTTTACCCTCGCCTTTACGAACGACTTGTTCCATTTTGAGCTTGCGGGGCCCTTTACGCACCCTCCGGCGCACACGTTAGCCTCGATAAAGCATTTGTCAAGCCCGCCCTCTTTGAGACATTCGAGCATTTCCATACAGTTTTTGAGACCGTCCACCTGTACCTTGTCGTAGCCCTCCATGTCCTCGTCGGCGATTACCGACTGTATAACTCCGCCGCCTATCGGGTAAAGGCGGTTTACCTCGGGCGTGGGGTTCGCGAACGGTTTTTCCTCACATTCGCGCACGTTTATTCTGGCTGCGTTGAACCAGTCGTCTATTTCCTCAAACGTCAAAATCGCGTCAACCGCACCGAATATTCTGTCGTCGCCCACAGCCTCCTGCTTTTTCGCTATGCAGGGGCCCAGAAACACGACGCGTGTGTCCGCGCCGTACGTTTTCTTTATGTACCTGCCGTGCGCTATCATCGGCGACACGACGGGCGCGAGGTATTTCGCGCACTCGGGGTAATACTTTTCGACAAGGTCGTTTACGCTCGGGCAGCAGGTGGTTATGATGTTCTCCATTTCACCCTCGCGGATAAGACGCTTGTACTCGTTCGTAACCATAGCCGCGCCCTCGGCGGTCTCGCGGACGGCGTAAAAACCGAGGCTCATAAGCGCGCCGACAAGCTGCTCCGGTCGGTCGAATTCGAGTACGCCCATGTATGACGGCGCGATAGAGATAACCGTGCGCTCGTTGTTTTTTAAATACCCCTTTACGCGCTCGACATCGCTCGCGAACGTTTTCGCGTTCTGCGGGCAAACCTCTAGGCAGTGACCGCAGTGTATGCACCTTTCCTGTATTATCCTCGCCTGCTCGTTCTGCACGGCGATCGCCTTCACGTCGCAGTTGCGCACGCACTTGTAGCAGTGTCGGCATTTCGCGTCCTTAAAATCTATTACCCTCATCACGCTACCCCTTCCGCGGTAAATTTACTTCTCATACCATTATACCGCATCGTTAAAAAATAATCAATAGTAAAATACCGCCCGCGGGAGGCGTCGTTTTATACTGTTCCTTGATTTTTCCGCTGAAGTGATGTATAATAGCCAAGAAGGGGGATTTTTATGAAGAGATTTACTTTAGGCTTTATAATAGGCGGCATTATATGCTCCGCGCTGACGGGGTTTGCGGTCGAGTACGCGGTAACGGCGAACCCGTTCCCTATCAAGGTTGACGGTGCTGCTAAGTCAATCGAGGGATATAACATAAATGACAGTACCTATTTCAAACTACGTGACGTAGCCGACGCGGTGGGCGGATTTACGGTAGGTTTTGTGAATAATACAATCACAATCAGCACATCGCAAGCCGAGCCGTCGGAGCAATCGCCGGAGCCCGCAAATACCGACGGAGCTATCACAATTTATGAGGGACAGCCGAGAGATAACCGCCTCGCGAAAGAGGGCGACACTTTCGTCAAAGCGGACGGTACGCAGATAGTGTTAAAGAAAGATGAAGTAACGGGCGTGTTGGGGTATAGACAAGGCGTTGCGCCGGATGTAGGTATAATGGATGAGATAGGACAAGGTGATGCTAAATTCACTGTTCCTTTGGAAGCAAATGGTAAACTGGTTACAAATAAATACGGTAATGACTCAACAGGTGCTTGGACTGCTGCATCATTCTACAATGTAAATCCTCTGACTGGTGAGGGACATTGGGATAATGAATGGTCTGTAATTTCTCAAAAAACACATCCTCAAGCTCCTGGTACAACATTTGGTGAGATTTCAGAAGATAAGAACTTTATATGGGATGACGATGGTTGGGTACCATTAGCCTGTGATAATGGACACAAAATATTAGAGTATGTCAATACACATCAGTAATAGATAGGGGGATTTTCCATGAAAAAGTTCACTTTAGGTTTTATTATAGGCGGTGTTATATGCTCCGCGCTGACGGGGTTTGCGGTCGAGTATGCCGTTACGGCGAACCCGTTTCCGATCAGGGTTGACGGCGTTGCAAAATCAATCGAAGGCTACAACATCAACGACAGCACATACTTTAAACTGCGCGACGTAGCCGACGCGGTGGGCGGATTTACGGTAGGTTTTGTGAATAATACAATCACAATCAGCACACAAGCCGAGCTGTCTGAACAGCCGTCCGAGTCCGCAAGCAACGACGCGCCTATCACAATCCACGAGGGCGAGGTATCGCAGAGAAGATTTGCAAGAGAGGGCGATACCGTTATAAAGGCTGACGGTACGGCGGTAGTGCTGAAAAAAGGGGTGCATGGCATTTTAGGTGAAGGTCAGGGAGTTGCGCCGGATCTCGGCGTTACGGTAACAGGTGTTGGTAATACCACAGTTACAATGACAAATGTAACAGGTTTAGTATTCTCAGGTGATGTTGGAGACCAAGTTGATTCAACGGGTATGACAGTTAATAATCAGTCATATTATGTTAATTTAGTAACGGGTGAGGGTCATTGGGCAGCTGAATGGAGGGTTATAACTTCTGCACCAACAGAACCCGGAGAATTTGCAGACCAATTATCAGAAGATAAAAACTGGGTTTGGTCTGGAACTTTACAATCTTGGATGGAAGTATCAGTACAGGCTATGCCACAAGAAGCATTAAACAGAGTATTGGCAGCTAATGGCTTAAATTAAAATTTTGTTATATATAAAAACGAGGTAACGCATATGAGAACGAAAAAAATTACGGCGGCGATAGCAGCGGCGGCGCTTGTGACTGGAACGATTGCAAGTGCGGCGACGTTTCCCGATGTGAAGTCCGGGGATTGGTATTACGACACGGTTACGGCGATGACGAATAAAGGGTTATTCGCGGGAATTGAAGAAAACGGCACGGTGTATTTTAAGCCGGAGAGCACGATGACGCACGCGGAGTTTATTGCGGTTGTGGACAGAATTTTAAATCTCGACACAAGCATAAAGGGTGAAACGTGGTGGTATGGAGTGTATCACGCCGCGGTTGACACAAATTTAATAACAAGCGGCGAGATGAGCGAAACCGACATGGACAAGGACATAACGCGTCAGGAAATGGCAATGATAGCGGTACGCGCCATTGAAAAGCGGGGCGAAACGCTCTCAAAGCAGTATGCCGATAACGTTCAGGCATCGATCCCCGACAACCAAAAAATCGACAGCCGCTACCGCGATTTCGTTCTGACGGCATATGAAAACGGTATACTCTGCGGCGTGGACGACATCGGCACGTTTGATCCTGACGGCACACTTACGCGCGCTGCTGCGGCGACGGTACTGAACCGCATAACCGAACCGTCAACAAGAGAGAACCGCGATTTCTCGCAGCCGCCCGATACGCTGCACAACTACAACCCCATAACGATTTACGAGGGTCAGCCCCGAACGGAGGAAAATATGCGTCTGGCGCGTGAGGGCGATATATACGTCAAGGCGGACGGCACGCGGGTAGTATTGAAAACAGATGAATTGACGGGCGTGTTGGGTTACGGTCAAGGCGTTGCGCCGGACATTGGTTTGACAGAGATGGTCGGACAGGGTAAAGCAGCAACCCCTCATACATTGGTTGCCAATGATAGAATGGTTACAAATAAATACGGTAATGACTCAACAGGCTCTTGGACTGCCGCATCATTCTACAATGTAAATCCTCTGACCGGTGAGGGTCATTGGGATAAAGAATGGTCTGTTATAGCTATAAAAACGCGTCCTAAAGCCCGCGGTACAGTATTGGGTGAAATTTCAGAAGATAAGAACTTTATATGGGATGATGACGTTTGGGTTTGTTTAGCCTCAAACAATGGACATAGCCTATTAGAGTATGTCAATACACATCAGTAATAGATAGGAGGAAGGAATTTTCCATGAAAAGATTTACATTAGGTTTTATTATAGGCGGGGTTATATGCTCCGCGCTGACGGGGTTTGCGGTCGAGTATGCCGTTACGGCGAACCCGTTTCCGATCAGGGTTGACGGCGTTGCAAAATCAATCGAAGGCTACAACATCAACGACAGCACATACTTTAAACTGCGCGACGTAGCCGACGCGGTGGGCGGATTTACGGTAGGTTTTGTGAATAATACAATCACAATCAGCACACAAGCCGAGCTGTCTGAACAGCCGTCCGAGTCCGCAAGCAACGACGCGCCTATCACAATCCACGAGGGCGAGGTATCACAGAGAAGATTTGCAAGAGAAGGCGACATCGTTATAAAAGCAGACGGCACGGAGGTAGTGCTGAAAAAGGGACCGCACGGGGTACTTGGCGAAGGTCAGGGCGTTGCGCCCGACCTCGGCGTTACGGTAACAGGTGTTGGTAATACCAAAGTTACAATGACAAATGTGACAAAGTCTGTTTTTTCAGGTGATGTAGGCGCTCAGGTTGATTCAGTAGGAGAACGTATCAATAATCAATCCTATTATGTAAATCAGATAACAGGAGAGGGACATTGGGGCTCAGAATGGATGGCAATGAAGTCCATACCGACAACAGAGGGTACAGTTAAATATCAGTTGTCAGAAGATAAAAATTGGTATTGGGATGATGTTATGCACTCTTGGACGGAGGTTTGTGTTCAAAATATAGGGCCAAAGACTTTAGCAAAAATAAATGAAGTTAATGGCTTAAACTAAAATTTTGTTGTGTATGAGTGTAAAATAAAACGCGGCACAATGCCGCGCAATTTTTAATATCTGTTGTAATTTTTGACCGCCCTGTCCATATTGCGTTTCGCGTCCTTTTTCACGATGTCGGCGCGTTTGTCGTAGAGCTTTTTACCCTTCGCGACCGCGAGCGACATTTTCACGCGCGAGCCTTTGAGGTACACGCTCAAGGGTATGAGCGAGTAACCGTCCTGCGCGATATAGCCTATGAGCTTTATTATCTCCTTCTTGTGGAGCAGCAGCTTTTTTTCGCGCAGCGGGTCGCGGTTAAAGATATTGCCCTGCTCGAACGGGCTTATGTTCATCTGCTTGACGAACACCTCGCCGCCCGTTATCTGCGCGTAAGCGTCGGATATGTTGACCTTTCCGGCGCGCACCGATTTGACCTCCGTGCCGAAAAGCTCGATACCCGCCTCGTACGTTTCCTCTATGAAATACTCGTGGCGCGCTTTTTTGTTCTGCGCCAGAATTTTTATGTTTTCCTTTTTGTCAGCCACAGCGCGCCCTCCTTTCATTAACGTGTTTATTGTACCATATCGCGAGTGCGTTTACAACATAAACCGTTCGTCATTTTTTGCGCCCGCCGCGCATATTGTAACGTTTTTCGCCTTCCTTGTACAGCTTTTTCTCGTATTCGCCCGCGCCTTCAAGCGACAGTGCGGGTACCTTTGCGGGATTGCCGTTTTTGTCGAGCGATACCATTGTGAAAAACGCGGTCAGCGCGATTTGCTTTTCGCCGCTTATGAGGTTCTCGCTCTCCACCGTCACGAAAATTTCCATCGACGTGCGTCCGGCGTATATTACCTGCGCCTTGCACGTCACAAGCTCGCCGATATGTATCGGTTTTTTGAAGTTGATTTCCGCTATCCGAGCCGTTACGACGTTTGTGTGCGCGTGTTTCATCGCGGCGACGCCCGCGGTCGAGTCCATGAGCTTTATTATTTCGCCGCCGTGTACGTTGCCGGCGGGGTTTGCCTGCATCGGCATGACCTCCTGCGCCAGTACCGAGTACGACTCCTTCATCGTTCTTTCGATTTTCTTTGCCATTTTAATTCTCCTTATCCGCGTGCGTCCGACAGCATTTGCCGCGCGTGCTTTAGCGCCAGATCGCTTACCTCGCGCCCGTCTATAATACGCGCAAGTTCCTCTTCCCTGCCGCGCTCGTCGAGTTCCGTAAGCGTTGTGCTTGCCATTTCGCCGTCCGTGTTCTTCTGTATCAGGTAATGGTTGTCAGCCGCCGCCGCAAGCTGCGGAAGGTGGGTTATACATATTACCTGCTTGTTTTTGCCTATGCCCTTGAGTTTTTCGGCTATGCTTACCGCCGCCCTGCCCGAAACGCCCGTGTCTATCTCGTCGAATATGAGCGTGCCTACCTCGTCGGTGTCGGCGAGAATTGACTTTATCGCGAGCATCACGCGTGACAGCTCGCCGCCCGACGCTATTTTCACAAGCGGCTTCAACGGCTCGCCGGGGTTCGCGCTTATCAGAAACTCCGCCTTGTCCATGCCGTTGTCGTAAAACTCATCCGCGCTCTCCACGCTTACGCAAAAGCGCGCCTTCTCCATGTTAAGCTCGCCGAGCGACGTTTCTATGCGCTTTTCAAGGTCGGCAGCCGCTTTTTTCCGTATGTCCGTAAGCTTTTTGCCCTCGGCACGGAGACGGTCGGTTGTTTCGTTTAATTTTTCCGTAAGCTCAGCCGTCTTTTCGTCGCTAAGCTTTATGTCGTCAAGCTCACTTTCGGCTTTGGCAAGGTAGTCAAGAACCGCCTGCACGCTGCCGCCGTACTTGCGTTTAAGGCGCGATATTGTTTCGAGACGTTCCTCCGTTTCGTTAAGCTCGCGCTCGTCGTACTCCACGCCGTCGCCGTACTCCTTTATCTCGTGCGCAGCGTCCTCCATCGTGTACATAATGGTGTTTACCGCCTCGTAAAGTTCGTTAAGGCGCGGGTTAAGCCCGCTTATACGTGAGAGCGCGTCCGCGGCTATGCTAACGCCGTCGTAAGCCGGCTGCGCCTCGTCGCCTCCGTACAAATTGGCGTACGCTTCGTCTATCGCCGTTTTTATCTGCTCCGCGTTCGCGAGTACCGTGCGCCGAGCCGTAAGCTCCTCTTCCTCATTTGCGGCAAGGTTCGCGCCCTTTATCTCGTTTATCTGATATTCGAGCAAATCCATACGCTGCATTTTCTCGCGCTCGTCCATTTTGAGCGAGTCGAGCTTTTTCAAAATACCGCGACGCTCCGCGAGCAGACTTTTGTATCTGTCAAGCTGCTCCGCGTCGTCCGCGTAAGCGTCGAGAAAGCCCATGTGGCGCGACGGCGTCAAAAGCGCCTGATTGTCGTGCTGACCGTGTATGTTCACAAGACTGTCCGATATTTCGCGCAGCACGTTGAGCGTCACAGCCATACCGTTTACGCGCGCGCTGCTCTTGCCGTCGGCGGTCACGCGGCGCGTTATTATAAGCTCGCCGTCCTCCGCGTCTATATCGTTGTCGGCGAGCAGCTTTTGTATACTCTCGGGCGCGTCAAAAACAGCCTGTACGACCGCCTCATCGCTGCCGAAACGTACAGCCTCTCTGTTTGCCCGATCGCCGAGTATCATGTTTATCGAGTCGATAATTATTGACTTGCCCGCGCCCGTCTCACCCGTGAGAACGGTCACGCCGCCGTGAAAATCGACGGTCAGCTTGTCTATTACGGCAACGTTTTTTATGGATAAACCTGTGAGCATTTATGTCATTCTCCTCCGTTAAAAAGCTTTCTGAGCTTTTCCGTTATTTCACGCGCCTTACTTTCCGACGCGGCTATTATAAGGAGCGTGTCGTCGCCGGCTACCGAGCCCAAAAAGTCGCCCCTCATGGTGCTGTCTACCGACGCAGCCACAGCCGACGCCATACCCGGGTACGTCCTTACCACGACGCTGTTGAGCGCGTACTCGACGCTGCGAACGGTGTCGGTTATCACGTTTATGCGCCTGTCCATTTCCTCGGGAATGTCGTCCGGCGAGGAATAGACGCTGCCGCCCGACGGCATGGGGATTTTTACAAGTCCCAAATCCTTTATGTCGCGCGATACCGTCGCCTGCGTCACCTTATAGCCGCACTTTTCAAGCTCCTCTATAAGCTGCTCGTGGGTTTTGATATTCTGCTCGTGTACGATGCGCAGAATTTGTCCCTGCCTCTTGTACTTCATTTTCACAACCTCCGCTGCTATGACAGCTTGCTTATAAGCGTGTCATAGAATGACTGATTTCCGATTTTGATAAGCTCAAAATCATATTCCGATTCCGTTATGATTACCTCGTCATTGTCCGTGATGCCGCACCTGATGCCGCCGTCAGCCGTCACAAATGCCTCGCTGCCGCCATAAAAGCTGTTAATTTTTATTTTTATTGTTTTGCATGAAGGGAGTACCGCGCTGCGCGCAGATAATGTGTGTGCGCAAATCGGCGTCGCCACGAGCAGTCTCATTCCCGGCTCTACTACGGGCCCGCCCGCCGATATTGAATAGCCCGTCGAACCCGTCGGAGTGGCGATTATAAGTCCGTCCGCGCTGTAACGGTTCACACGTTCGCCGTCCGCGAAAAGCTCGACCGCGATAAGCTGGTCGCCGAGCGATTTCGACACTACCACGTCGTTGAGCGCGTGAAAGCTTTTTTCGCTGCCGTCATTCTTGCGTATGACCGCCTTTATCATCATGCGTTTTTCCGTGCCGTAATCGCCCGATAAAAGCTTTTCGAGCGCGCATTCAGTATCGGACGGCTCTATTTCAGCCATAAACCCTATTTTGCCGAGGTTGATGCCGAGTACCTTCACGCCGTTTTCCGCACATTCCGCAGCTCTTTGCAGTATCGTTCCGTCGCCGCCGAGCGCGACCGCAACGTCCGCGCTCGAAAGGAGCTCCGCGCTTACCGCGTACTTTATCCCGAGCGACGCGGCTATATGCTCGTCGTCGGTGCATAGTTCCGTTTTGTCCTTTAAAAAGCCGACGATACGCCTTGTGTTTTCAAACTCCCTGTCCTTTGCCCCGTTTATAATTAAAGCCGTTTTCATAAACCAACACCACCTCCGCGGCGCATAAGTGTATTTATATTATTATACACCCTCCGCCGTTATTTTTCAAGCTTGACCGCGCCGAGATAATACACGTTTTCGTAGCCGAGGTATTCAAGGCACAGCTTTGCCTGCATCGCACGCTTGCCCGTCGCGCAGTATACGATTATTTTCTGCGACTTGTCGGGTATAACGTGTTTCGCTATCGCGCCCACGGCGAGGTAGCAGATGTTCACCGCACCGTCCAAATGCGATTTTTCAAACTCGCTCTCCTCGCGTGCGTCAACAAGAACGGCTCCGTTTTCAACAAGTTCTTTCGCCTCGTCAAGCGTTATTTTAACGGTCGGTTTACTCTCTATTTCGCCTATGTCGTCCTTGTTCGCTACGGGAACACTGTCCTCGGTTTCAATTCTGTATACGATTACGCCGTGACCTTTCACCCTTGCCGCAATTTCGTTATTTATCGTAACGTCCGCGCCGTTTGTAATGTCTCTCGCGGATATGACCCTGCCCGCAAGACCGACCTCCGCAAGCGCCGCACTCATGTCAAGCGTACCGGTACTCCTGTTTAAGAGCGCGACCGCCTTGACGCGCGAGTTTTTCTCTCCCAAATCCTTTATCCAAACCTCGCCGACCGTTTTACCGTCCGCGTCCTTAATTTCCTTCGCGACATACGCCTGCAGGCACGCGCTGTCCTGATTTATCGCTATAAGCTCGCGGTTTTTGAGTATTTCGAGCGTTTCATCGCTTATTTTCGTGAGGTCGCAGCCAATCATAAGCGGCGTTGACATCATGCACCACATCGCGAAATGCGTCTTTTCCTCCTCGTGCGTCATGCCGCCGTTGCCGAGCTGCATCATGTCGAGGTCGTTCACGTGTCCGGGCGACGCGTAACGCGCAAGCGGCTTTATCATGTCTATCTGGTACATCACCGAGTCAAAGTCGGGGGCTATGTCCGCGCCGGTGCGCCACGAGTCCGCGACCTTCGCAGCCCACGGCCCGGGGAACTGCCAGCGGCAGATGTTGTACACAAGCTGTCTGCCCGTTTCGCGGCGAATATCGTCTATAATATTCCCTATCTTTGTGTACTGCTCCTTCTCGTCAAGTCCGAGCCGCACGCCGCCGCACCAGTCGACCTTTATAAAATCGTAGCCGCAGTCAACGAGGAACATACGCAGATCCCGTTCCTCATAGCCGTACAGACCGACGCCCGCGCCGTCCTTATTCTCGCCGTCGTAATAGTGACCGCAGGTGTTGTCGCCGCCGTCCGAATAAATGCCCGCCTTAAGTCCGAGCGAATGAGCGTAATCGGCTATAACCTTTATGCCGTTCGGAAAACGTTCCTTGTGGAACAGGAGTTGTCCGTCCGCAGCGCGTCCGCCGAAAAAACCGTCGTCCATATTAAAATACGTGTAGCCGCAGTCCGCAAGTCCCGTTTTCACGAGCGCGTCCGCCTGCTCCTTCATTATTTCCTCGCTTATATGCGTTCTGAAACAATTCCACGACGCCCAGCCCATAAGCGGCGTTTTCCTGTACAATTCTCCCATAGCGTCCTCCCGTATGTCTGTTTTCCTATATCTTACCACATCGGGGCGAAATATGCAAGACGCAATAATTTATTTGCTTTTTTCGCGGCATTATGGTAAAATACGTTTATATAACAAAAAAGGAGACAACAAAAATGGCGATTTCCTTTAAGGGTGCAAAAAAATACGCGAAACATAACGGTTTTTCGCGGACGCGTGAAATCAGAACGCCCATTCCCTCGTCAATGCACCGTTACCCACTCGGGCAGAACGGCTTTTCGCTCGAACCCGTCGTGGCTGAGGGTGATTTTGTGCTGATAGGTCAGAAGATAGCCGATATAGCCGAGTTTGACACCGTTCCCGTTATAAGCGGCTCGTCGGGCAAGGTGGTTTCCGTGGACGAAAACAGCGTCACCGTCGAAAACGATATGATGTTCGCCCGCGCTCCGCACGTAAAGGCGGCAAAGCCCGTAAGCGAGCTTACTACGCGCGAGACGCTGTGGCTTTTGAGAGAGGGCGGCGTGTACGACAGCATACAGCGCGCGCCGCTGCACACACTGCTTTCCGAAAGACGCGTGAGCGACTGTATAATCGTCTGCTGCTTTGACTCCGACCCCTACGTTTCATCACCGCAGATGTCGGCGAGGGATAACGCGGAGGTGATTATATCCGCGCTCGAAACGGCTATGCGGCTGTCGGGCATAACGACGGCGTACATAGCGGTCGAGAACGACACAAAAAAAACTTACGCCGATTTTAAATATCATCTGCGCTATCACCCCAAAATTTCGCCTGTGATTTTAAAGGCGCGATACCCGCAGAGCAGGAGCGAGATACTTATAAACGCCGTGACGGGCAGTCCGCTGACAAACGCGCTCATACTGTCGCCCGAAACGCTCGTGAATATGTCGGGCGTGCTTAATACGGGCGCGCCGGTAACGAATAAGCTTGTAACCGTATCGGGAGACGAGATTTTGGAGCCCGAGACATTCTCCGTGCCGATAGGCGCGTCGGCGGCGTCCGTAATCGAAAGCGGCGGCTACTCGTCGCCCGCGTATGTGATTGACGGCGGTGTCGTCGACGGAGAACGGATAACCGACCTCGACGCGCCCGTAACGCACGACACAAAAGCGCTCATCGCGTTTAACGACGAAAAAAACATACCGAAATACAGAAAGCTGCCGTGACAATCACAGCAGCTTTTCTCTTTCAGCTATCAGTCGTAAAAGATACGACGCGCACTCTATGAAGTTTTCTATTTCCTCCGGTCGGGTGTATATGTATTCCCTGTCCGGCACTTCCTCGTAATTCGTGTAGTAGTCCGTGATGAATTTTATCTGCGCCGTAAGCTGTCCTTTTTCGTAATACGGCAGGTAGTCCTTCACCTCGGTGATGGTCGTCAGAATGTCGTACACGGGGTGGTGTTTCGACCTTTGCAGATACGCCGCGTCGATTTCGTTCCAGTCCTTTTTTATCACGCTCAGAAAATGCGGATTTTTATCGTACTGTTCCTTGTATTTTATATGCGTCGGCATATACATCGTCACCGACCACATTATATCCGTCATAAGATGAAGGTAGTAGCCGAGATAGAACCAGTAATCGCCGCCGCTTGCGCCCGTGACGTACCGCGCCTTAAAATCCTTGTATCGGCAGTCGTTTTTCGCGCCTGTCGGCGACCAGTGCGTCACCGTCGGGGGCGGCTCAAACTCGCCCTCGCTGTCCTTTTTCCCGTAACCGCAGTCGGGCGCGACCGTACCCGTCACAAATTCCCTGTGATATTCCTTCGGCACTCTGTCCAAAAATCTTCCGGCTATACGCAGATGCACTCCCCAAGTTGCCATTTTTACACCTCCAAAATTTTACCATTCGGTTTCCGCCGCGAGCTTTATAAGTCTCGCGCAGTTTTCTATGTCGGAAATACTCGCCGTTTCCGATACCGAGTGTATATACCGCGTCGGCACGGATATGCCGCCCGTTTTTATTCCCGCGCGGGTCAGGTGAATAGCGCCCGCGTCCGTGCCGCCGTCCGTCATTATTTCAAGCGTATGCGGCACGTTGTTTTTTCGTGCCGTCTGAATGAGCCTGTCCCTTACGGACGCGTCACATATCACGGATCTGTCCATTACCTTTATCGCCGCGCCGCCGCCAAGTTTTACGCCGCTTTTCGCCATACCCGGCACATCG
This sequence comes from uncultured Clostridia bacterium, assembly GCA_947623955.1. Lineage (GTDB taxonomy): Bacteria > Bacillota > Clostridia > UBA1381 > UBA1381 > Hominilimicola. The sequence continues at coordinate 19,465 of CANQIP010000016.1, forward strand.
CCCGTATCGGTTGTGTCAACGGATATGGCAACATCGGGTTCAAGCGCGAACGCGGCTGTTTTCGCGCCGCGAAGTCCGACCTCCTCCTGCGTGGTGAACACAAATATCAAGTCGTTCATATCGCCTTTTATTTCACTCATCGCTGCCATCATAGCCGCGCATCCGGCGCGGTTATCGAGAGCCTTCGATATTACCGTGTCGCCGCGTGTGTAAAAGTCTCCGACAAACGCGGCGCAGTCGCCTATCTTTGCAATTTCTTCAGCCTCTTCCCTGTTTTGCGCGCCTACGTCTATAAACATCTTGTCCGTTTTCGGCTTGTCGCCGAGCTTTTCCTCGTCGGCGGCTATTACGCCCTCCGCGCCGTTTAAAAAGCGCACGCGCAGGTTTATTAGATTTTTTACGTTCAGTCCGCCAAGCGGCGCGAAATACAAAAATCCCTTTTCGTCCGCGCCCGTTATTATAACGCCGATTTCGTCCATATGCGCGGCGAACATTATTTTTTTACCGTTTCCGCGTCGGCGGGCGATGAGGTTACCCATGCCGTCGGCGTACACCTCTCCGCAGTATTTCTCCGCATACCGCGCAATGTAATCCCTAATGCCGCTTTCGCAGCCGGACGGCGCGTCAATACGCGTCATGTCCTCCAGTAATTTCAAAATTTCCATTATATCAGTTCTCCGATTTTATTGAGGTAAAGTCTTATAAATTTTTCCGTTTCTCCTATGTCGCCCTTGTCGGCTATTGACACGGGAGATTTCTCATAGCGGCACGGTATAAGCGCGCTCACGACGCGCGCGTCCGTAAGCTGCGCCGTTCCTCCGTCTGTAGGGTCGGACGTTACGCCGCGGTTTACCCGTATGCCGCTTTCATCTGACGCATCGAGCAGCTTTTCGGCAAGGCTGCGGTCGCTTATTACCCGCGCGTCGCGCAGGCTTACCGTTACGCCCTCACCGAGTTTTAACCCCCGCGTCTCGCAGCCGTACATATCAGTCGTGTCGGCTGCCGTCACGGTGAGAACCGCGTCGGCGTTTAGCTTGTGCGACACCGCAGCCGCGCCGCGCGAGCCAACCTCGTGCTGAACGGTGAACACAGCGTAAAAGTCGTAGGGGTATTCGCCGCCGAGCGCGTTTATGAGCGCCGCACACGCCGCGCTCCGTTCGAGCGCCTTACCCTTAACGCGTCCGCCGAGGTCGGCAAACGAGGTGTCAAACGTCGCATACTCGCCGAGATGCACGCGCTTTTCCGCGTCGGCTTTATCCTTCGCGCCTATATCTATAAACAAATCCTTCGTCTTTGTGACCGTCTCGCGCTCGCTCTTTGTGCGAAGATGCACCGCCTTCATGCCAATTACGCCCTTTTCGCCGCCGCGCGTAACGACGCGCTTTGACACGAGCTTTCGCGCGTCAATGCCGCCTACAAGCTTAAATTTCAAGTAGCCCTTGTCGGTTATTTTGCTTATTATAAGCCCGACTTCATCCATGGGAGCCGTCACGGCTATCGTTTTGCCGCGTGCTTTGCCCTTTTTGAGAGCGATCACGTTTCCCATGGTGTCAACGGTTATCTCGTCGGTTTTGTCCTTTATTTCGTCGATTATGAGCCGTCTCACATCATTCTCCGCGCCGCTGACGCCGAAGGTCTCGGAAAGCCGTTTCATAAGGTCAGCCATTTCGTATCGACCTCGCTTTCCTTTATAAATTCCGTGAGAAGATCTGCCGTCGCCTCTGCGTCGGATACGTCGAGCGTTTCGACGGACGTGTGCATATATTTTAGCGGTATCGACAAAAGCGCGGTCGGTATGCCGTCTCGTGCGGTCTGTATCTCCCACGCGTCCGTACCCGTGTCGCCGCCCTCAACCTCGACAACGGCTTTTATACCGTGATTTTCGGCTGTTTTGAGCAGACGGTCGGTAAAGCGCGGGTGAAGGTTTGGGCCTACGCACACAGCCGTGCCGCAGCCCGTTTCAAACGCGTCGGAATTGTCGGGCGTGGCGGCGTGCGTCACGTCTATCGCTATTGCCATGTCGGGGTTCACGCCGTAGGCGGTCGTCCTGCCGCCGCGGCAGCCGACCTCCTCCTGTACAGCCGCCACGGCGTACACGTCGACGTTTAAATCGGCGTTTTGTATATTCTTCATCACCGTTATTATCGCCGCGACGCTCGCGCGGTCGTCGAGCGACTTTCCGCTGAACTGCGTATCGCCCAAGGCTCCCACCGACTGCGCTATCGTTACGCTGTCGCCGACGGACACGCACTCCTTGACCGTCCTTGCGTCAAGTCCCGTGTCGATAGCCATGTCGCGTATATCGACGCTCTTGCCGTCCTCAAGAAAACGCTCGGGCTGTATTCCTATCACGCCCCACAAATCGCGCTTTCCGTGTACCGTTACCTCGCCCGACGGGAGCGTAGTCTTGTCCACGCCGCCGACGTTTGTGAACGTTAGGTAGCCCTCGTCGGTTATTGACGTGACCATAAGTCCTATCTCGTCGCAGTGTGCCTCGATCATGACGGACGGCGCGTTTTCCTTTCCGCACAGCTTACATCCTATCACGCTGCCGAGCGCGTCGGTTTTAACGCTGTCGCAGTACGGCGCGAGGAGATTTTTTATTTCGTCCGTTATTCTGTATTCAAATCCCGATATGCCGCGCATATCGCTGAGTTGTTTGATTAGGTCTTTCATTACATTGTGTTCCTTTTAAGTGGGATTGGGGTGTAAAACCCCTCCGACGCCTACGGCGCCACCTCCCCTAGTAGGGGAGGCATACGATGAGGCTCCCCTACTAGGGGAGCTGTCACACGTAGTGTGACTGAGGGGTTTTGCAGGCGACCGCGAGGGTCGCCCGCGGGCTGGGGGATTCCTTTTCAATTTCTACAATGAATCCCTCCACCGCCTTCGGCGGTTCCCCTCCCTTTGACAAGGGAGGCTATCGCCGCAAAATCTCGCTTTACCTTATCTCAATTCATTCACGATTTTCTTAAACAAAGTACCGCGTTCCTCGAAGTTTCGGAAAATGTCGTAGCTGGTGCTTGCGGGCGAAAGGAGTACCACATCGCCGCTTTCGGCGCGGCTCCTCGCGGTGTTTACCGCGTCCTCGTAGCTTTGGACGCGTATCACTTCTATATTTTTACCCTTTCCCGTGCGTTTTATTTCTTTTTGCAGCGCTCCTTCTATAACGTCCGAGGTCTCGCCTATGAGCACAAGCGTCTTTACGTACTCGGCAAGCGCAGGTCCGAGTGCGTCATACGGTATTTTCTTGTCTCTGCCTCCCGAAATCAAAATCACCTTTTCGGGGAACACGCGCAGCGTGTTTATAGTTCTGTTCGGGCTTGAATCAATGGAGCTGTTGTAATAGCGCACGCCGTCGAGTATTCTGACAAGCTCTATTCTATGCTCCACGCCGCCAAAGGTTTTTGCTATATCACGTATCACATCGTCGCCGACAAGCCCCGACACTGCGGCGATCGCAGCCATATAGTTTTCCACGTTGTGCATACCGGGGATTTTGATGTCGTTGATATTGAGTACCTCGACGTTCCCGCGCTTTATTATGTCGCCGTCAAGGTACACGTCCGCCTTGCCGCGTCTCGAAAAATACCGTACCGCACCGTTCGCCTCCCTGCCGATTTTTGCGGTCACGTCGTTGTCCGCGTTCACGACAAGAACATTGCCCTCCCTCTGGTAGCGCATAATGTTCTTTTTTGCGTCTATATACTCCTCGTAATCCTTATGCTTGTCGAGGTGGTTCGGGCTTATATTTGTTATAACGGCTATTTCGGGAGATTTGCGCATGGTGTGCAGCTGGAACGACGAAAGTTCCAAAATAACCCAATCGTCCTCTTTCATTTTGCCCGTGTCGGTAAGCACGGGCGCGCCGATATTGCCGCCGAGCCATGTCGTGTAGCCCGCGTTTGTCATCATCTTGTGGATAAGCGTAGTGGTGGTCGTTTTACCGTCGCTGCCCGTCACCGCTATAATATGCGCGGGGCAAACGTCGAAGAAAACTTCCATCTCGCTTGTAACTATGCTGCCTCTCTCCTTCGCGGCGAGCAGCTCGGGCTCATCAAAACGCATACCCGGGGTTTTGAATATAACGTCGCCGGAAAGGTCTTTGAGATAGTCGTCGCCGAAAATAAGGTTCACGCCTATCTTTTCAAGTTCATCCGCCGTTTCAGCCATATCCTTTCTCGCGCTCTTATCACGCGCCGTTACATTCGCGCCGTGCGCCGCAAGAAATTTTATAAGCGGCAGATTGGATATGCCTATGCCTACCACGGTAATGTCTTTGCCTTTTACACTTTGTGCAAATTCGTCAAACTTTGTCATATTTTTATACCTCTCTGCTATAAAAATCGAAAAAGGCAGGATTTACCTGCCTTTTTTCATTACGATTATTCAGCGTCCTCCGCTTTTTCCTCCTCCGCAGCTGTTTCCTCTGCCGCCGTCTCCTCTGCAGGAGCGGTTTCTTCTGCCGCTGTCTCTTCTACGGGAGCGGTTTCCTCTGCGGGGGCGGTTTCTTCCTCAGGAGTTTCTTCCTCCGCGGGCTCGATCTCAATCTTCTCGTCAACCTCCACGTCGGGGTTTGTCGAGTATACGAGCGTTTCCGCGTTCAGGGGAACTTCATCCTCTTCCTTCTTGTCTTCCACAATCTTTGTGGGAATAAGCGCGCTGATTGAAAGGCTTATCTTCTTGTCGTCCCAGTTAACGTCCGTTACCTGAGCCTCTACTTCCTGACCGATTGACAGTACATCCTCGGGCTTGCCAATCTTCTTGTCGGAAATCTGCGAAATATGGATAAGACCGTCCACGTTCGGGATAATCTCGGCAAACGCGCCGAACGGCAGCATACGTACTATCTTACACTTTACTATGTCGCCTATCGCAATCTTCGACTTCGCGATTACCCACGGGTTGTCCTCAGCCTTCTTGTAGCCGAGCGATATTTTCTTTGTTTCGGGGTTGATGTCCTTGATGTATACCTCGAGAACGTCGCCCTCTTTAACTACCTCCGACGGATGCTTTATTCTGTTCCACGAAAGCTCGCTGATGTGAACGAGACCGTCCACGCCGCCGATGTCAACGAACGCGCCGAAGTTTGTGATTGACTTTACAACGCCCTCGTACTTCTTTCCTACTTCCGCCTCAGCCCAGAACTTGGCTTCCTTTTCCTTTCTTTCCGCCTCTATGATTACGCGTACCGAACCGATAACGCGCTTTCTTCTGTCATCAATCTCTATAATCTTGTAGTTTACTATATCTCCCACAAGGCTTTGAAGGTCCTGCACAAATCTTCCCGATACCTGACGGGCTGGGATGAATACCTGTGTGTCCTCCGTTATGGCGATAACTCCGCCCTTAACGGCTTTGGTAATCTTGCCTTCGAGGGTTCTGCCTTCCTCGTAAGCCTCTTTAATCTTGATCCATCCTTCTTCGTTTATCACCTTCTTGCGTGATAAAACAACCTTTCCCTCACCGTCATTTACGCCTACAACATAAACCTTGATCGTGTCGCCTTCTTTTACAACATCCGACGGCTTAAGTGCGGGGTCGTTCGTAAGCTGATCCGCCGCGAGCTGTCCGTTATACTTGAACCCGCCCAAATCAACGATAACTTCATTGCTGCGAACCTCCACAACGGTTCCTTCAACAATGTCCCCGTTATTCAGAGTCTTGCTCGAATACTGTTCAAACAGCTCCGCAAAGTTCTCCTCATTTTTTACATTTTCACTCATAGCCTTTTTTACCTCCTCGATAATACCTCCGGGCGTGGACGCGCCGGCGGTAATACCTATTTTATTATGTGTTTTTTCCGCGGGTAGATCCCGCGCTGTTTCAACGTGATAGGTCTTTGGGCAGTTCCGTTTCGATATTTCGTACAGCTTTCTTGTGTTCGAGCTTTCCCTTCCGCCGATTACAATCATCATATCCGAAATACGCGAAAGTTCCTCCGCTTCCTTTTGCCTGTCTTTCGTCGCACTACATATTGTATCAAATATTAGGGTACTTTTGCAAGTTTTTTTTATATTTTGTACGATTTCACCAAAAAAATCCTTATTTATTGTTGTTTGTGCTACAATGCAAAGCTTTTTCCCGCACAATTCCGGCGGCGGTATATAGTTTCGGTCGTTCACAATGACCGCGCTGCCGTTGCAGTGACCGTTTATACCTATGACCTCGGGGTGTTTTTCGTCGCCGACTATCACGATTTGACAACCCTCGGCGTAATGCTCCGATACTATCTTGTGTATCTTCGCGACGAACGGACATGTGAGGTCAATGCACTGTCTCTCGCCTATCTCCCTGTATACGTCCTCGCCCACGCCGTGTGCGCGTATCACGACGGCGCAGTCCTTCGGTATATCGCTTACGCGCTCATACGATTTAACGCCCTTTTCCTCAAGTTCCGCTATGACCTGACCGTTATGGATAAGGTGTCCGAGCGTCGCGATTTTGTTTCCCTTTTCTATTTCGGCGTAAACTCCGTCCACGGCGCGTTTCACACCGTAGCAAAAGCCTGCCGTTTTCGCAACCGTAATCATAGCTTTTCCCTTATCCTTGCCATAACGTCGTCGGCTGCCGCCTGAGTTTCCTCCTGCGTAAGCTTTTTCGTGAAGTCGAGGTACACAGGCTCGCCGTAGGTGACGGTTATTTTGCGCATCCACTTGTACTCGCCCGATATTGACGCGGGTATCACGGGTACTTTTGCGCGGTGCGCTATCGCGACCATGCCGGGCTTTGCCTTGGGGCGAGAGTTGTCGGTTACTCGTCTGCCCTCGGGGAATATCAGCATTGCGTCGCCCTCGGCGAGTATTTTAAGCGAACCCTTTATCGCTCCCAAATCGCCGTGTCCGCGTGATATGGGGAACGCGCCGAGCGATTTTATAAGAAAGCCGAAAAATTTATTTTTAAAAAGTTCCTCTTTCGCCATAAAACGCAGTCTTCGCGGACACGTCAGGCCCGCCATTACGGGATCCCAGTAGCTGCGGTGGTTATACGCTATTATAACGCCGCCCTCTTTCGGTATGTTCTCCCTGCCGACCGTTTTTATACGGAATACGACGAGAAGCGCGACGCGCACTATCCATACTGCTATATTATAAAACATCTCTTATAAGCTCCTTTACGCGTTCTACAGCCTCGTCAAACGTGAGGTCGGTCGTGTCGAGGAGCGTCGCGTCGTCCGCCTTTTTAAGCGGCGACATTTCACGCTCCGAGTCGTTTTTGTCGCGGTACTCTATGTCGGCTTTTAGCTTTTCGTAGTCGCATCCGACGCCTTTAGCCGTAAGCTCGTCATACCGACGTTTGGCGCGCGCGTCAACCGACGCGGTTAGGAATATTTTCACCTGCGCGTCGGGCAGTACGGTCGAGCAGATGTCGCGTCCGTCCATTATCACGTCGTCCGTTTTCGCCATTTCGCGCTGCATCGCCACGAGCTTTACGCGCACCTCGGGTATTACGGCTATGTCCGACGCGCCGACCGACACGTCCTCCTGTCTTATACGCTCCGAAACGTCCTTGCCGTTTAAATACACGCGCTGCGCGCCGTTTTCTTTTTTGAGCGCGATTTTTATCTCGTCAAGACGGCTGATAAGTTCAGTGCGGTCACCGCGTATATCTATGCCGTTCTCTATCGCGAAAAGCGCGGCTGCGCGGTACATCGCGCCCGTGTCTATGTAGGTGTAACCCATATCCTTCGCGACGGCTTTGGAAACGCTGCTCTTGCCCGCACCCGCGGGCCCGTCAACGGCTACGGCTATGTGTTTCATAGTTTTTCCTCCCATCACTTTGCCAAATCGGGTCTTAACTTCTTTGCGCCGCGAAGGTAGACGTGGTTGATCTCTTCCTTCGTCTTGTCGGTGTTGATATGTATCATAATACGTATGCACTTTTCGAGACTGCCGTCAATTTCGGGAGCCTGCATATCGAGCAGCGGCACGAACGTAAGCCCGAACTCCCTTGCCGCCGCCGCGGGAAATACAGCCGTCAAGTCCTTTGTGACGGTGAAAATGATTGAAATCGAGTCGGCGCGTTTTAAATCGTTCGCGTCCTCTATCGCCTTTATAAGCTCCAGTGTCGCGCCGAGTATCGACTCGCGCGTGTTTTCCTCCGCGGTCGTCGCGCCGCGTATTGCTCTTACTGCCATAATTATTTTCCTTTCGTTTATACTACTCTGTGTCCCATGCCTATCGCCACGTCGTTAAGGTTCAACAGCCCTATCGCGAAAAACACGCACACGCTTATATGCGCGCCGCAGCGTGCTATTCCGATCTTACCGCCGAGGTTAAGCCCGACGCACTTATTGACTATCTGCTGCAGCGCCTCGTGAGCCGCCCCCGCGACCGCGCCTTCCTCGGCATGGGTGGAGCTTATTACTCCCTCGCGTTTCGCCGCCACAACGGCGCGTTCGAGTATCTTCGGCACCGCGCTGAAAAAGTCGCTGCCGAAATCTATCGCCGCCGAGCGTATGCCGTTCGACGCGTTTACGTCCTTCATTTCGGTTTCCGCGTCGCGCGTGTCGGTCATGGCAATTTCGATTGCCGCCTTACACACCTCTCTGCTCCCTACGTCAGCCATAATTTATACCTCCCCCGACGTGCTCTCTCCGGCAAGATAGCCGGTCGAAAACGCAGCCTGTAAATTATATCCGCCCGTGTAACCGTCCACGTCTATCACCTCGCCCGCGAAGTACAAGCCCTTTACGAGCTTTGACTCCATCGTGGACGGGTTTATCTCCTTCACGCTCACGCCGCCGGACGTTACGATAGCCTCCTCGACGGGGCGCGTGCCGACCGCCATAAGCGTGAGATTTTTAAGCGTATTAACCACCGCCGTTCTTTCCGTGCGCGTAATTTCGCTTATGTTCCTGCTATCGGGCACGCCCGACTGTTTTACGACTATCGGTATGAGCGCCTTCGGGAGCAGGTCGTCAAGCGCGTTTATCAGCTTTTTGCGGCTGTACTTCTCAAAATCGCGCATCACACGCGCCGTCAGCTTTTCCGTGTCGAGCGCGGGCTTTAAGTCTATTGATATTTTGTATTTCTCCGCGCCGATATTTTTCAGGTACGCGGACATGGACAGTATTATCGGTCCCGACACGCCGAAATGCGTGAACAGCATCTCGCCGAAGTCGGAGAATACCTTTCTGTTTTTACCGTCATACGCCGTCACGCGCACGTTGCGCAGCGACAGCCCCATTACGTCCCTTACCCACTTTTCCTCGGTTATGAGTGGTATTAAGGACGCCTTAGGCATCACGATCGTGTGACCTACCTCTTCGGCAAACGCGTAACCGTCGCCGGTCGAGCCGGTTCTCGGGTACGACTTTCCGCCGGTACATATTATTACCTTGTCGGCGGATATTTTCCCTTTATTTGTTCTTACGCCCTTTACTTTGCAGTTTTCGGTTATAAGCGATTTGACCGAGGCGTGCGTAAGCGTCGCTCCGTGCGACAGCGCGTACTTGCGAAGAGCCTCCGCAACGTCCGTGGCGCGGCCGCTTTCGGGGAACACCCTGCCGCCGCGCTCGACCGTCGTTTTAACGCCGAAACGCTCTATAAGATTTATTATATCACGGTTTGTAAAATTATACAATGCCGAATATAAAAATCTGCCGTTACGCGGATACTGCCCGATAAAGTCGGATATGTCGGCGTTGTTTGTGAGGTTGCACCGACCCTTACCCGTTATGCCTATCTTCATGCCGACGCGCTCGTTTTTTTCTATGAGCGTAACGTCGGCTCTCTCCGACGCTTTACCCGCGGCTACAAGCCCCGCCGCGCCTGCTCCGACAACAACAACCCTCATCACTTCACGCTCCAGCCGTTCACGTTTCTGAAATGGCGCGTAATGGACGGTACTATCGGCGTTTTTATTTTCGCGCCCGACATCACTATGCCCTTGCGGAAGAACAGCGCGGTAAACGGCGTTTCGTCCGTGACGGCGGTTCCGTAGTTTCGGTAAAGTTCCTTTAGCTGTTCCTCGTCATACGTCATGCCCATCTGTCCGACAAGCGTGTCGAGCGTCGTGTTCACGTACCCGAAGGAGTTGCCCGCCGATGATATGAGCATTGATAAATCGTTGTTTGGCGGCAGCACCATTTCGTCCACCACCACATCAAAATTCCTTGTGTTTACGCGGTTCCTGTAATCGTCGTACGGCACGGCTACGACCTCCGTACCTATGCCGAATTCGTTGAACATTTCGGCTATCCTGTTCGCTACAGCCGTTTTCTCGGCGTTGTCGCTGTCGGTAAGCACGGTAAACGACAAAATCTGCTTTGAGCCGTCAACCGTGCGCTCGTAGTCGCCGTCATCATTCGTACCCCAGCCGTCGTCGCCGAGCAGAGACGCTGCGGTGAGCTCGTCGCGTCTGAATTTTGTGTTCGTGTCGTAGTTGTATATCGACGACGGATTTATCGGCGCGTCAACGGCTACACCGCGCGAGTATATTACGGAATTTACTATATTGTCCTTGTCTATAAGCTTTGCTATTCCCTTTCTTGTGTTCACGCCCGTGAAAAGCGGGTTCGTCGTGTTAAATCCGAGGTACGTCATGCGGTTCGTCGTGTACTCGTTAACGTTCGCGCTGCCGCGCGGCGAGTACTCCGAAAGGTCAGCCGTATCGCCTGTCATAAGGTCTATCTCGCTCGCCTCGAACATCGACTCGTATTTTTCGAGGCTCGGTATCATGTACGCCGTAATGCTGTCGATCTGCGCCCTGCCGCCGTGGTAGCCGTCGTAAGCGTTAAACAGCAGTCTGCCCGACGTGGGCTGCGAGTCGTAGCGGAACGGGCCCGTACCGACGGGTATAAAATTCTTTGAACCCGACATATCGGTGCGGTACTGCACTATCGGGAACGTCAGCAGCGTCACAAAATTCGGCACGGCGTAATTGAGCGTAATGCGCAGCTTGTCGTCGTCTATGCCCGTGTAATCGGCAATATTCAAAACATGGTCGGTGTACGCCGTTATGCCCGAGTGTATCTGCTTTATCGTGTACGCCGCGTCCATAGCAGTAAAGCGCGTGCCGTCGTGCCACGTCACATCGGAGCGCAGCTTTATTTCAAACGTCCTGCCGTCCGGCGAAACGGTGTAGCTTTCAGCCAGAACGGGTACGGGGCGCATCTTTTCGTCTATGTCAAAAAGAGGCTCGTAAACAAACTCCATTGCCTCCTTTACCGTTTCCGACGTCGTAAGCAGCGGGTTAAACGTGTCGTGGTCTATAATACCTATGCTGATACTGTTCGATATTTCCGGCGGCGCAACCTCGCCCGCGGTCATTTCCTCCGCGCTTTCCTCGTATTCGCCCGTAAGCGTGTCGAGAAATTCGCAGCCCGCAAGCGATATTAAAATTACAGCCGACAAAAAAAGTGATACAATCTTTTTCATTTTTTTCTCCAATGTCATATAAGTTCGAGGAATGCTCCCATGTTTCCCCGCTTTCCGTTCGTTTTTCTGTGCGAAAATAAAAATCCGCTGTTTTCGTATGTGTCAATTCCGCAGTCGTTCACGCTCTTTACGCCCTCATTTTCAAGCTGTATACGTATCGCCTTCTGCATATCGACGTGGTACTTATCTCCGTATTTAACGGCTGTGTCCGCGCCGAACTCCCGAATGAAAATTTCGGCGACCTCGTCGCCGACCTCAAAGCTTTCGCATTGTATGGACGGCCCTATCGCGGTGAGAATGTCCGAGGGGTTCGAGCCGTATTCCGCAGCCATTTTACGCACGACCTTTGCAGATATGCGTTGCACAGTCCCTCTCCAGCCCGAATGGGCAAGCGCGATAACTCGCCGCACGGGGTCTAAGAAAAATACGGGCGTGCAGTCCGCGTAAAGCGTGACAAGCGGAATATTTGCCTTATCGGTTATAAGCGCGTCGACGCTCTCAAACGCGTTTTCGCGTACAACCCCGTTTCCGAGGTCGTTTTCCGACGCGGTGTGGATTATGTCGCCGTGCGTCTGGTGCGACAGCACGAGGCGCGTGTGGTCGATACCGAGCGCGTTTGAGATTATCTCGTAGTTTTTAAGCACGTTTGCGCGGTCGTCGTCGCAGTGAAAGCGTAAATTCATCGACGCGTAGCAGCCCTTGCTCACGCCGCCCTCACGCGTGGAAAATCCGTGGCGCACAAGTCCCGTGTCCTCAAAGGAGGATATTGTGTAAAACTTTACGCCGTTTTTGTCATTCAGTTTCCACATCGCCGTTCCCCCTGAAATAATCGTACACGCTCTGCGCCGCCTTGCGGTTCATACCCTCCGCGCGCATAAGCTCGTTCACATCCGTTTCTTTTATTTTATCAACAGTTTTAAATTCAGTCAATAGGGCTTTTCGTCTTTTTTCACCGACGCCCTCGATTTTGTCAAGTTCCGAGGTGATTTTGCCGCGCAGCTTGCGGTGGTAGGAGATCGCCGTGTTGTGCACCTCGTCCTGTATGAGCGTTATCAGCTTAAATACGGGGCTCGACGGATTTATGCCTATCTCGCCGTCCTCCGATACGAGCGCGCGCGTGCGGTGACGGTCGTCCTTTACCATGCCGAAAGTCGGTATGTCGGTCTCTATCATTTCGAGCAGTTCCGTTATCGTGCTTAAATGTCCCTGTCCGCCGTCGAGAAGTATTAGGTCGGGCAGCGGCAGGAATTTCGCGTCTTTGCGCAGCAGTTCGCCGGTACGTATTTTATCCTCTTCGTCGAGCGCGTGGCGGAAACGGCGGTATATTACCTCGCGCATAGCCGCGTAGTCGTTCGCGCCCTCGAAGGATTTTATCTTAAACAGTCTGTGCTTGCGTTTCGCGGCTCTGCCATTTTCAAACACAGCCATTGCGCCCACGTTGTCCTCGCCCTGTATGTTCGATATGTCGTAAGCCTCTATGCGGTTCGGACGCTTTTCAAGCTTTAAAAGCTCCTGCATACTGTCGAGAACGGTGTTCTTCTCGCGCTCCTTCATCACGCGTATCTTGTAATTGCCGAGCGCGACCTCGGCGTTCGAGTGTACCATTTCTATCATATGGTGTTTCTCGCCGCGCACGGGGCGCGTGATCGTCACCTTTCTGCCCTTAATGCTGCGCAGCCACTCCGAAATCGCGTCAATGTCGTCTATCTCGTATTCCGTGAGTATCTCGCCCGGGATATACTCCGCGCTCTGGTAAAACTGTTTCACGAAATCGGTCATTATCTCGCGTTCGGTCGAGTTTGTGACGTTGTCTATCTTGTAGCTTTCGCGTCCTATCACCTTTCCGCCGCGTATAAAGAACATCTCGCAGAACGCCGTACCCGCGTCCCGCGCGAGAGCTATCGCGTCGCGGTCGTCCTGACGGTCGGTGTTTATAATCTTCTGCTGCTCCTCTATATCCTTCACGGCGCGTATCTTGTCGCGTATGTCAGCCGCCTTTTCGTAGAGCATATTCCTTGACGCCTCGTTCATTTCCTCCGTAAGGCTCTGCAAAAGCTCGCGGTGGTTGCCGTCGAGAAAACGGCAGATATTGAAAAATACCTGTCTGTACTCCTCCCGGCTTACCTTGCCGGTACACGGAGCAAAGCAGTTGTTTATGTGGTAGTTGAGGCACGGTCTGCCCTTCCTTATATCGTCGGGGAATTTTCTGCGGCACGTCGGCGGCTTAAACAGCTTTTGCACAAGTTCGAGCGTATTTTTGAGCGTAATACCCGACACGTATGGCCCGTAGTACTTCGCGCCGTCCTTTTGCAGCTTTCGCACCTTTAAAAGTTTCGGGTACGGCTCGTTTATCGTGACCTTGATATACGGGTAGTGCTTGTCGTCTTTTAAAAGTATGTTGTACTTCGGACGGTGCTTTTTTATGAGGTTGCATTCGAGCGCGAGCGCCTCCGTTTCCGAATCGGTCACAATGTACTCGAACCACGCCACGTTCGACACCATAGCAAGCACCTTCGCGGTGTGGTTGGAGTTTTTGCGGAAATACTGACGCACGCGGTTTTTGAGTATCTTCGCCTTACCGACGTAGATAACGTCGCCGTCGGAGTTGTGCATGATATACACGCCCGGTCTGTCGGGCAGATTTTTCAGTTCTTCTTCCAAATCAAACATAATCGCAGCTCCTCTTTGCGCCGTCGGTTTCATTACAAAAAATAACTCTACAAAAAATGCAGAGTTATTTTATTCA
>CANQIP010000017.1 GCA_947623955.1 uncultured Clostridia bacterium
ATTTTCCATATTACTTTCCCTCTTTCTTTATCTTCTCAATAAATGCGTCCAACTCCTCGATGTCCTTTTCCGATATTGTTTTGCTGTCGTACAGCGCGGTGACAAGCCCCGTTATCGTGCCCTTCTCGCCGAATCGCTTAAAAAACGACGCGCTCTCAACCTTCAGATAGTCGTCCTCGGTAACAAGCGGCTCAAACGTCTTGCTCTTTCCGAGAACGCCCGTTTTCAAAAATCCTCTTTCCGCGAGACGCGAAAGGAGAGACTGCAGCGCCCCCTGACTCCACGGACGCGTCTTTTCAAGCTCGCGCTTTATGTCGGTCGTCGTGATGGGTGTGGGATTTGACCAGATTACCTGCATGATCTCCAATTCCGTTTCGGGTATTTTTTTAAGTTTCATAGCTATGACTCCTTCGATATATTTTAATTACTGCATATGTAGTATATCTATATACTACACCCGCAGTATATATTTGTCAAGGGGTTTACAAAAATTTTATAAAAAATTTTAATAATGCGCTTTTTATTTATAATAATCAGCTGATATATTTGCAAAATATTGTAATTTTTTTTATGGATATGATAATATAATATATAATTTGGTATAAATTGAGTTTCGGGAAAGAAGGATATAAAAATGAAACGTAAAATAATGTTGTTTTTCGGTATGATGATGCTTGCCGCGCTTATTGTCATGCCGCTTTCGGCTCATGCGGTAGAGGAAACGCCCGAGGTTGTCGTGCCGAAGGATTTAAACACGGGACTTTACCGCGATATTTACGCGTATGTGACGGATAAATATCCCACCGGAGGCGGACAGCATGAAGAAGGACACAGATGCTATTTTTTCATGCCCTACAGCGCGGATTTGACAAACATAACATATAAAGTCGGCGATGAAAGCAAAACTCTTGATTTGTCGGAGGGTAAGACCGGAACGATTACATTAAACGGCGTCGAGTACACGGCGCTCGCGTATAAGTCCGTTCTTCCGACGGTATACCTTGACATAGACGAAAATAACGGCACGATCGAGGCGATGGAAAATTCGAGGGATCACAGTGTAAAGTGCTACGGCGATATGAGAATTGAAGTGCCCGACGACGTTGCCGAGAAAAACGGATGGGAAAAGGATTACGTAAGCGTTGAAAACAAGGATAAAACTCCCGGCACAATAGAACTGCGCGGACGCGGCAATTCAAGCTGGAGACAGTCTATTGACAACAATACCGCGCGTCCCTATCAGGTTAAGCTCGAAAAATCAATGAATATAATGGGCATGGGTAAGGCGAAATCCTACACCCTTTTAAAAGCGGATCAGCTCCAGACGACGGCAAAGATATTCCTTAATATGGGAACGGATATGGGCGTTGCGTTTACTCCGAGCGCGGAGCTTGTAACCGTGTATTTAAACGGTGAATACAGAGGTATGTACACTCTTTCGGAAAAGGTTGAGGTTCACGAGGAACGCGTAAATATAAGCAACTTGGAGGATGAAATAGATCTCGCAATGGAAACAGCCGGAACGACGAATGTTGACGATGTTATAGGTGATATAGACATAACCGGCGGCTACCTGCTTGAAATCGACAATTCGTCCGAGCCGCTACAGTTCAAGGCGCAGACAAATTCTCTGACGATTAAAGCGCCGGAGAACCTTGACGACCATATGGGCGCAGACTCCAATTACGCGTACATAACCGAGCTTATGACCGACCTCTTTAACGCTGTATACGGCGACGGCTACCTAAAGGACGACGACTACGCCGGTCATCCGGGCTATGCGGGAAAGCACTTCACGGAGGTCATGGATATGGACAGCGTGACGCGGTATTTTCTCGAGCAGGAGATTTCGTCAAACCGTGACAACTGCCTGGGCAGCACGTTCTTCTACAAGGATAAGGACAGCATTGACGGCAAAATTCATATGAGTCCCGTATGGGATAACGACCGATGCGGCAGTAATGCGGACATCGAGCGCTGGGTGCTGCCGACCATGGTACAAAACGAACCCAATAGCGATACGGACACTTTTTTTGCGGCGATGTGCAAGCACAGGGAATTTTTAAGCTATGTTGTCGCGTATTATGAGAATAACACGAATTACAATAATATAAAGCAGACCTTCGAGGATTACGCGAACGGCAACAAGAACACGGAAATTCGCGGAATGAGCGAATACGTTAAAAATGATGCCGACATGACGCGTCAACGCTGGAATTATGACTGGTATTTCACGCCGACAAAGGTTCCCGATTATCTGCAAAACCGCAAGACGTGGATTGACGAAAATATAGAGACGATAAAGGATTTCGGCACGAAGGGCAAGTTTATCGAGATTGAAAACACCGTTCCGAAACCCGACGGAAAAATCGTGGTCAACACCGACACGTCAATCGACGGAAAGATAAATGTCAGCATCACGAGCGACCTCGGAATGACGCGGAAAATGGACGTGTACACCGCCGTTTACGACAATTCGGGCGCGCTTACAAAAGTATTTCTTGACAAAAACGTAACGCTTAAAGACAGTGAGACTTACACCAAATCCTACGATTATACGGACGCGATAGGTAAGGTTAAGACAATGCTGTGGGAACCCGATACAATAAAGCCGATTGACAGAGTTGTAAATGAATAAAAAAGTAAATAAAAAGACGCTGCCGACTGTTTCGGGCAGCGTCTTTTTTGAGTTTGCTTATGAATTTATCGTGCGTCCTTTTTTACGCCTTTGCACTTGTGCGGACAGTCGGCGCAGCCACAGCCGCACCCGCCGCTTTTGCGCGTGCGTATCACCGAGCGCAGCGCAAGCGCGACCGCAGCGGCAAGTATTACGCAGATTATTACGGTAGCAATCATTTTTACCGCCTCCTACGCTTTAAGCCCGCCCTTGACGCTCAGCGTCTTGCTTTCCTTGTACGGGCGCAGCAGCAGGTACATAAATCCTATCACAACGAGTATCGCCGCGACCGTTCCCACGCCGAAACCGCCGCCGGTAAAGAGTGTGCCGAGCTGGTAGATGCACAGCGATACCGCGTAAGCGAGCGCGCACTGCCAGCCAATCGCGAACCACGTCCACTTCGCGCTGTTCATCTCGCGCTTTATCGCGCCGATTGCCGCGAAACACGGGGCGCACAGCAGGTTAAACACGAGGAACGAGTACGCCGAAAGTCTTGTGAAGTTCATCGCGAGATTTGTCCAGACCTCGAAACCGTCCTCTGCGACCTCCGCGAAACCGCCGTAGAGTATGCCGAATGTGCCGACGACATTTTCCTTCGCGATAAGACCCGTTACAGCCGCGACAGCCGCCTTCCAGTCGCCCCAGCCAAGCGGCGCGAATATCGGAGCGAGTATGTTTCCGATTGACGCGAGTATCGAGTTGTTCATATCCTCCACCATGCCGAACGAGCCGTCCTCAACGCCGAAACCTTGCAGGAACCAGACGAGTATCGTCGCGAGCAGAATAATCGTTCCCGCCTTCTTTATAAACGACCAACCACGCTCCCACATGCTGCGCAGTATGCTGCCGACAGTCGGCAGATGGTATTCGGGCAGTTCTATCACGAACGGCGCGGGGTCGCCCGCGAACATCTTTGTCTTTTTAAGTATAATTCCCGAAACGATTATCGCCGCTATTCCCACAAAATATGCACTCGTCGCGACCCATGCCGCGCCGCCGAAAAGTGCGCCCGCGATAAGCGCGATAATCGGGAGTTTCGCGCCGCAGGGGATAAACGTCGTCGTCATAATCGTCATGCGCCTGTCGCGCTCGTTCTCGATCGTGCGCGACGCCATAATTCCCGGAACGCCGCAGCCCGTACCGATAAGAACGGGTATAAACGACTTGCCCGACAGCCCGAAACGTCTGAAAATTCTGTCCATGATAAACGCGATACGCGCCATGTAACCGCAGCCCTCCAAAAACGCGAGGAAGATAAACAGCACAAGCATCTGCGGTACAAATCCGAGTACCGCGCCCACGCCCGCGACAATGCCGTCGAGGATAAGACTGTTGAGCCAGTCAGCCGTGCCGAGCGCACTGAGGGCACTTTCGATAAGCACGGGTATGCCCGGTATTTCAAGCCCGAACAGGCTCCACCCCTCGCCGAAAACGCCGTCGTTCATCCAGTCCGTCACCCACGTTCCGACCGTCGTCACCGATATGTAGTAAACGATAAACATAACAGCCGCGAAAATCGGCAGAGCGAGAATTCTGTTCGTGACGATTTTGTCTATCTTGTCGGAAAGACTGTTTTTCGCGGCGGTGCTTTTTTTCTTATAGCAGCCGCCGATTATCGACGTGATGTATGTATATCTCTCGTTTGTGATAATACTCTCGCTGTCGTCGTCCATTTCCTTCTCGGCAGCCGCGATTATATCCTCAACATCGGGAACAGCTTTAAGCTGCGACGCGATCTTGTCGTCATGCTCGAACAGCTTTATTGCGTAAAAACGCTTTTGCTCGTTCGTGACGGTGCCGTCAAGTTCTTCTGAAATCTTGTCAAGGTAACCCTCAACCGTCTTGTCGAACGAGTGAACCGCCTTAAACGGCTTGCCCGCGGCGGCGACAGCCTTATTCGCCGCCTCTTTAACGCCTGTGCCTTTGAGCGCGGAAATTGCCACAGCCTCGCAGCCGAGCGCGTTTCCGAGCTTTGCAAGGTCGATTTTGTCACCCTTTTTATTCACAACGTCGATCATATTCACAGCCATAACGACGGGAATACCGAGCTCCGTAAGCTGCGTCGTAAGATACAGATTGCGTTCCAAATTACTGCCGTCAACGATATTCAATATAACGTCGGGCTTGTCGTTTATAAGGTAGTTTCTCGCGACGACCTCCTCGAGCGTGTACGGGGATAGCGAGTAAATACCGGGTAAATCCTCGATTACAACGTCCTTTCTGCCCTTTAGCCGTCCCTCTTTTTTCTCGACCGTAACGCCGGGCCAGTTGCCGACGTACTGGTTTGAGCCGGTGAGTGCGTTAAATAATGTAGTTTTGCCGGAGTTCGGGTTTCCGGCAAGCGCGATTTTTATTGCCATTTATATGTACCTCCTTATTTTCAATCCACCAATATCATTTTTGCGTCCGCTTTTCTTATGGAAAGCTCGTAATTTCGCACGGTTACCTCAATCGGATCACCCAAGGGCGCGACCTTGCGGACAAACACGTCCACGCCCTTTGTAATGCCCATGTCCATGATCCTCCGCTTAACCGCGCCTTCACCGTCGAGCTTTAATACCTTGACCGTTTCGCCGATTTTCGCGTCACGTAATGTTTTCATATTTTAACCTCCTTTTTTTACACCAAAATCCTGTTCGCCATACTTTTATCAATCGCCACTCTGGCGTCCCTGACACTCACAATCATATTCCCCGAAATCGCCGACACGACCGTAACCTCCGTACCCTCGACAAAGCCGAGGTTTTCCAGAAACCGCCGCGTTTCGTCCTTGCCGGTGATTTTCACGATATTTTTCGTTTCGCCGATATTCACCATAGTTAAAGGCATAGCCGTACACTCCCCTCCGTAAACATTAAAAAACCGTAGTGCGCCATGCACAAGGTATATTAGTTACTAATAATATCGATTAGCCGTAACTAACGTATGTTATACTACCATTATTTTATACCGTTGTCAAGGGGGTTGTGAAAAATTTTTTGAAAAATTTTCAAAAACCTCTTGACAAACAGCTGTACTAACTGTATTATAATAATTAATACAGTTAGTACACACAAAACGGGAGGTGAAAATATGATACAGCTTGACCTGTCCGACCACAGACCGCTTTACGAGCAGATAAAAGAGAAGATGAAGGAGCTCATAATAGCGGAGATTTTAAAGCCGGACGACAAAATACCGTCGGTGCGGGAAATGGCGCAGCAGCTTACGATAAACCCCAACACGATACAGCGCGCCTACCGCGATTTGGAGACGGAGAGGTACATTTACTCCGTCCGCGCAAAGGGAAGTTTCGTCGCGCCGGTGTCGCGGGTGCGCGAGAAAACGGAGAACACGGAGCTGACGGACGAAATGGAAAATCTCGTAAAACGCGCGCGGTTTCTCGGCATAAAAAAGGAAACGCTCATAGATTTAATCGACGGCGTGTATGAAAAAAAGGAGGAATGAGATATGATTGAAGTAAAAAACGTAATAAAACGTTTCGGCGACTTTTTCGCGCTTAACGGCGTGAACATAAACGTTGAAAAAGGCTCGGTCTACGGTCTTGTCGGACCGAACGGCGCGGGCAAAACCACGGTAATAAAATGTATGGCGGGCATTTACCGTCAGGACGGCGGCTCGGTTCTGATAGACGGTAAGCCAGTGTACGAGAATGCGGAGATTAAGAGCCGTGTCGCGTACGTGAGCGACGACCTGTACTTTTTCCCGGGCTACTCCATTAAGGACAGCGCCGCCTACTACCGCGGCATATATCCGAATTGGAGTGAGGAACGGTTCGAGGAAATAGCGGACGTGTTCAAAATTGACGAGAAACGCGCCGCACGCAGACTGTCGAAGGGCATGCAGAAACAGGCGGCGTTCTGGCTCGGACTTTCGACACAGCCGGACGTTATGATACTCGACGAGCCGATGGACGGTCTCGACCCCGTAATGCGCCGCAACGTGTGGAACATCATGCTTGCCGAGGTCGCGAACCGAGGCATGACGGTGCTCGTGTCGAGTCACAACCTGCGCGAGCTTGAGGACGTGTGCGACCATGTGGGAATTATGAACAAGGGCAGAATTGCCATAGAAAAGGGACTTGACGAGGTAAAGGGCAACATTCACAAGGTACAGACCGCGTTCAGGGACGGACTGCCCGACGAGCTTAGAACGTCGCTCGACGTATTAAAGCACGAAAAGGCGGGCAGCGTCGATATGCTTATTATACGCGGCGACAGCGGTGAGATAACGGACAAGATAAGGAAATATTCGCCGCTCCTTCTGGACGTCGTTCCGCTTACGCTCGAAGAGGTATTTATATATGAGTTGGGAGGTATGGGCTATGAGCTTGAAATCATTGGTCAATAAAAGCGTTATAAAATCCGATATGCGCCGTTACTGGTACGTCGGCGTGACGTTCGCGCTCGCGCTGTTTGTCGTGACGGTGCTGCCTTTAAGGAGCACGCTCCTTTACCGTCCCGACACGGGAAGGGACTTTTTACACAGCACGTTTTACTTAATGACGCAAACCACCTCGCTGTTAATAATCGTGCCGTTCTGTATAATAACGCCCGCGCTGCTGTTTTCATACCTGCACCACAAAAGCTCGGTATGTGAAACGCACCGCCTGCCGTTAAGACGCGAGTGCCTGTACTTCTCGCACCTCGTGTCGGCTGCCGTGCTTATCGCGCTGCCAATCATACTTAACGCCGCGATAATGTTCACAATGGTTGAAACGCTGCCGTCATATATACTGCTGTGGGCTGCGCTGTCGATGATATACGCGTTTGAGATAACGAGCTTTTCCGCAGCCGCGTCAATGTTTGTCGGCAACACAGCCGCCGGAGTGATGCTGCCGTCGATCGTAATGTTCCTGCCGCTGTTTTTTACGGGTGTGATGCAGATACTCGGCACGGACTATCTCCACGGCTACGTCGCAAGCGGCTTGCCGAACTTTATGCGGTGGATTTACCCAAGCTACGCGAGCCTTCTCGAAGGCAAAATGTACGTGAGTCTCGCGCTGGGAATTGTGTTTGTCGCTCTGGGCGCGTGGTTCTACCAAATGAGAAGGCTCGAAAATCACACGCGCATACTCGCGTTCGACGCGCTGAACCCAGTGTTCATGTACGGACTCGCGTTCTGCGCCGGTCTTGTCGGATATATGTACCTGGGTACGATTTTCTACGACAGTGTGAAAATTTCAATGTGGATAGGCTTGCCGTTCGGCATAATAGGAATTATCGTGGCGCGAATGATTATATCGAAATCGTTCAAGCCGACGAAAATCCTGAAACCTATCATTATATACACGGCTATGATGTGCGTGCTGTACCTGTTCTACGGCGCGGACATAACGGGCTTTGAAAAGCGCGTGCCCGACATTGACAATATTGTGTCGGTAAACGTCACGAACAACTACGGCGTTACGAAAGCGTATACGAACCCGAGCGGCGAAACAATGTACCTCGCCGAAAACGCGCAAAACGACCCGACGCTTTACAACAAAGAGGATATAGAAAAGGTCATCGCGTTCCACCGCGCGGCAGCCGAAAACGGCGAAGAGGAGAGCGACAGCTATTACTCCCTGCCAATTACGTACACGCTTAAGGACGGCAGCGTGATGAGGCGCAGCTACAACATAACCGACAATAACGAGGAAGTGTTTAATCTCTATTGCGCCGTACAGGAGCTTAAGCAGGTAAAATGCGAGAGGTTTCCGATAGTCGGCGACAGCGATACGGAGTACACGAACGTGAGCGTGTTAAATCTCGGAGCGTCAACCTGGCTCGACCCGTCGCGGCAGGAGCAGATACTCGCCGCGCTCAAACAGGATGTGCTTAACGCGAAATTTACCGACACCTATAACCCAGGCTCGTCGATTACAAGTCTGTCGGTCGACAGCCGTATGCCGTCGCTCGACAGTGACAGAAACCCTGTTGAGGACAAGACGCGCTGGTACTCGGAAACGCTCAGCTACAACGTTTACCCGTCGTACACGAACTGTGTCGCGCTGCTTACGGAGTGGGGGCTTTACGACGTCATGCCGTCCGCCGACCAAATAGAGAAGATTACGGTCTACCAATATATCGACAAAGAATATGAATTCGCATATTTAAGAGATAAAGCCGATATAGAAAAAGCGCTTGCCCATATCAAGGATAACAGAATTAAAAATTACGACCGCATGGACGGCAATTATCAGCGGTTCGAGATACACTACAATTCCGGTACAGGCTATTCGGACTGCACGATCGACGCGGCGTGTATGGAGGGAATTGCCTTCGAATAAAAAACGCGTCCGCCTGTCTTGAAAAAAAGAACCATATGTGATATAATTAACAAAGTCGGAAAAACTAATATTAAATTATCATATATGCGAGGCGGTTGTTATGACGGGCAAATTCGATATAACGGGAATGACGTGCAGCGCGTGCAGCGCGCGCGTTGACAAGGCGGTGCGCTCGCTTGACGGCGTAAACGAGGTGAACGTAAACCTTCTTATGAATAATATGAGCGTCGATTACGACGGCGGCGCGGTGACGGAGGGCGAGATAATCGGCGCGGTGATCGCGGCAGGTTACGGCGCGTCCAAGGCGGGCGAAAAAAAGACGGAAAAGCGCGACACGGGCGTTGAGGACGAGATTAAAAGCATGAAGATACGCCTTATCGTGTCGGTCGCGCTGCTCGTTCCGCTTATGTACCTTTCGATGGGGCATATGTGGAACTTCCCGCTTGTAAATTTATGGATAAAAGGGTATGAGGACGCGCTCGCATTCGCGTTCACGCAGCTGCTTTTGACGCTGCCGATAGTCATAATAAACAGAAAATATTTCATAAACGGCTTTAAAACGCTGTTTCACGGCGCGCCGAACATGGACTCGTTAATTGCGATAGGCTCGGGCGCGTCGCTCGTGTACGGCATCGTGGCGATTTACTGTATCGGCTACGGTCTCGGTCACGGCGACAAGGAGCTTGTCGAAAGCTACATGATGAACCTTTATTTCGAGGGCGCGGCGACGATCGTTACTCTCATAACGCTCGGCAAATACCTTGAAACGCGCGCCAAGGGCAAGACCTCGCGCGCGATAGAAAAGCTTATAGACCTGTCGCCGAAAACGGCTGTCGTTATAAGGAACGGCAAGGAGAAAACAGTCGCGGTCGAGGACGTGAAGGTCGGCGAATACGTAGTCGTAAAAGCCGGACAGACGGTGCCGCTTGACGGCGTGATAACCGAGGGAAACGGCGCGGTTGACGAGTCGGCGATAACGGGCGAGAGCATAGCGGTCGAAAAGACCGTCGGTGACAGCGTTACAGGCGCGACCGTGAACAAGTCGGGTTACTTCGTGTTCCGCGTTGAAAAGGTAGGCGAGGACACGACGCTTGCGCAGATTATAAGCCTCGTCGAGGAGGCAGCGTCGTCGAAAGCGCCCATATCAAAGCTTGCGGACAAGGTGGCGGGAGTGTTCGTGCCTGTCGTGATAGGAATAGCGATAGTCACAGCCGTTGTGTGGCTCCTTATCGGCAAGGGCGCGCCGTTCGCGTTCACAATGGCTGTGTCGGTGCTTGTAATATCGTGCCCGTGCGCGCTCGGACTTGCCACGCCGACCGCAATAATGGTCGGAACGGGCAGGGGCGCGCAGCTCGGTATACTCATAAAATCAGCCGAAAGCCTTGAAACGGCCTGCAAAACCGACACCGTCGTGCTTGACAAAACCGGCACGATAACCGAGGGTAAGCCGTCCGTGACCGATATAATCCCATGCGGCGTGACGGAAAACGAGCTTTTAGCCGTTGCGGCGGCGGTTGAAAACGCGTCGGAGCATCCGCTTGCGCGAGCGATAGTCGAAAAGGCGGCGGGCATGGATATAAAGACAGCCGAGGACTTCACGCAGACAGCCGGACGCGGCGTAAGCGGCGTTGTGAACGGTAAAAAAATACTTGCCGGAAATTACAAAATGATGTGTGAAAACAACGTGACCGCAACCGAAAACACCGCGCTTGCGGCTGAGGGCAAAACGGCTCTCTACTTTGCGGCGGACGGTAAATTTATAGGCATAATCGCCGTTGCGGACACCGTTAAGGAAACGAGCCGCGCCGCGATAGACGCGATGCGCGATATGAAACTTAAAGTGGTAATGCTCACCGGCGACAACAAGGTGACAGCCGAGGCGATACGCAAGAGCCTTAACATTACCGATGCAATAGCCGAGGTGCTGCCGTCGGGCAAGGAGGCGGAGGTGCGCCGTTTGCAGTCAGAGGGACGCAGCGTGGCAATGGTAGGCGACGGCATAAACGACGCTCCGGCGCTTACGCGCGCCGACGTGGGCGTGGCGATAGGCGCGGGTACGGACGTCGCGATAGAATCGGCTGACGTGGTACTGATGAAAAGCGATTTGCGCGACGCGGTTACGGCGATGAAACTCAGTCGCGCCGTAATGCGCAACATAAAACAAAACCTGTTCTGGGCGTTCTTCTACAACGTGCTCGGCATACCCGTTGCGGCGGGCGCGCTTTACTGGCTCGGCGGCTTTTGCCTTAACCCGATGATAGCCGCTGCCGCGATGAGTTTCAGCAGCGTGTTTGTAGTGTCGAACGCGTTAAGACTTCGTTTCTTCAAACCGTAAAACGGGGACACTAAACCGTGGGGACACTAAAATTATAGGGACACTGAAATTACGGGGACACTAAAACTCCCGAAGGGCATTTGCCTTTCGGGAGTTTTTATATTCAGCCTTCCATGTGCTTACCGAGAAATCCCGCCGCGCTTTCCGCGAGCTTTTCGTCAACCTCCGACGGCTGCTCGCCGTCGTTCATGATAAACAGCACCGAGCCAATCGTGTCGCCCTCGCTTACGATAGGCACGACCACGCCCGCGCTGTACTTGTCAACGCCGTCGGCTACCGACACGGGCTTGCCGTCCTTGTAGCTGACGATTATTTTCTCGTTCATAACGTTTTCAAGCTCGCTCGACACGCGACGTTCCATAAGCTCCTTTTTGGGTATGCCCGACACGGCGATAACGCTGTCGCGGTCGGTGATGCACGCGCCGTGACCGGACGCCTTCGCGAGCGTTTCGACGTAGTTTGTCGCGAAATCTCCGAGTTCTCCTATGGGCGAATACTTCTTAAAAATTACCTCGCCGTCTTTTTCGGTGTATATTTCAAGCGGATCTCCCTCGCGGATACGCATTGTGCGGCGTATCTCCTTGGGTATAACGATCCTGCCAAGGTCATCTATTCGTCTTACAATTCCCGTTGCCTTCATAAATAAACTCCTCCTGTATTTAAATTATAATTATCGGCTACGGGTTTATTATGATTTCTTTTCTTGCTTATTATTCAAAAAATTACATAATGCGCGGCTGGTTAAATTTGGCTCAGTTTAATGTTATCTCCTTCGTGAGCGTCACGGGCTGCACGACATTTGTCCAAACGAAAAATTTGATTTTCGCCGCGCCCGCCGTATCCGGCATAACGGTTGCCGTCCCGTCCGCGAACGGCTCGCTCACGACGTTTAGCAGCGCGCCCTCCGCGTCATACGCCGCAGCATACGCCTCACCGTCATAGTCCGTTTCGGCGGTGAGCACGTAGCCGTCGCCCGAAGGCGTAACGGTTAGGGTAGCGGGAGCGATCGGAGCGAAACCGCCGTAAAATGTCGGCGCGAAAAGCAATTCGGTGTTAAGACCTATATTGAGGTTTTGCCACTCTTCCCGCGTGCCGGAATAATACACATTAAAATCCGCGCAGCCTGTGAGTATCGCCGCGCCGATTTGAGTTACGCTCGCGGGTATGCCGATACCTGTCAGGGCGGAGCAGCCCGAAAACGCGCAGCTCCCTATATCGGTCACGCCGTCGGGTATGTTATAGCTCGGCTGCAGCTTGTCCTTAGCGAATGCCAATATTTTCGTTTTGTCCTTATTAAACAGCACTCCGTTTATATCGCAGTAATATTGATTTGCGTCGTCCACGTTTATATTCAGACTGCCGCAGCCTGAAAAACAGCTTTCAATATCGGTAACGGTTGACGGAATGTCGATGGTTTTTAATGAAACGCAGCCGTCAAACGCGCCGCCGCCTATGCTCGTTAAGCCTTCCTGCAATGTTACGTCCGTCAGTGCGGTGCAGCGCGTGAAAGCGCTTGAATTTATGCTTTTAACGCTCTCGGGAACGGTAACGCTCGTCAAATCGCCGCAGTCTGTGAACGCCGAAACGGCAATAAGCCTGCAACCGGTTTTTATATTACATTCGGTTATATCGGGTTTCGCACAAAGCAGACAATTATCCGCGTACAGCACGCCGCCTTCCCAGTTCGACGGAGCGTTGTAAAAGCCGGTATTTTCAAATGCGCGCAGGCTTATATGCGTCACGCTTGACGGGATATGAATTTCGCATAAAGCGGTGCATCCGTTAAATGCGTTGTCGCCTATGCTCGTTAAGCCGTCCGGCATTGTAACGTCCGCAAGAGAGGAGCAGCCAAAAAACGCGCCGCCGCCAATAACCTCCGCGCCCGACGGTATTTTGACTTCCGTCAAATACGAGCAGCCGTTAAACGCGTAAAACGCGATATTTTTTACGCCGTCGGGTATGCTGTATACAGGCTGTATTTTATCCTTCGCGTATGCCTCGATTGTCGTTTTATCCTTATTGAACAGAACACCGTCCGTGCTACTGTAATTTTCGTTGCTGCCGTCCACCTTTATATTCAGGCTGCCGCACTCCGAAAACGCCATGCCGCCTATAAATGTTACCGACTGCGGTATCTTAATTTCCGTAAGACCTTCGCAGCCCGAAAATGCGGCATTTCCGACATGTGTAATGCTTTCGGGTATTGTAACGCCCGTTATATCCGCGCAGCCTTCGAACGCGTTGTCGTGTATTGTCGTAACGGGCAATCCGTCAATTTTGTCGGGTATTGCGACCTCGCCCGACGCGCCGATGTCGCATTTTGTAATCGTAATATCCCTGCCGCCCGTGTTTATCATGTAACGCAGCCGGTCGTCGTATTGTTTTTCCTCCGCGCCCATTGCGCACGGCACAAATGCCGCGAGCATGCAGAGCGTGAGCAGTGCGGTTAAAATTCGTTTTTTCATGTTTTTACCTCCGTAAATTTATTTGATATGAATGTAACATTTGCGGGCGACCAATGACCGCCCATACGGCGGGCTTGCCGTGAGGCTCCCCTAATAGGGGAGCTGTCACACGCAGTGTGACGGAGGGGTTTTATTTACGTTCCAAACCCCTCCGTCGGCATTGCCGACACCTCCCCTAGTAGGGGAGGCTCTTGCCACACAATCAAAAAATGCGTGGCACAAATCCGCACCACGCATAAAAACGAGGCTTAGATTTAATGTTACCACACATTTTCATTGTTATATAGAATACCGTCGTTGGTTTTCACATAATACGACTTCCATATATCAGCCTGCGTTTTTGTCGTAAAAAAACACAGTCATATTATATGAAACCAAAACAAGAATATTCCCTGTCGGAATATCCTATAATTAGGTATTAAAAAAACGGTATTATATAAAACTTATATAACAACGAAAATAATGTGGTACATTCATTATACCACACATTTCAAAAATTTCAAGATTTTTTCGTCCGCACGCGAAAATATTCTAAATAACGGTTGTTTTTTTCGGCGGTATGTGGTAAAATTATAATGGTTAAATATGTAAAAAGGAAGTAACGCAATGAAGATATACAACACGCTCACAAGGCAAAAGCAGGAATTTGTGCCGATT
Source organism: uncultured Clostridia bacterium (assembly GCA_947623955.1). Taxonomy (GTDB): domain Bacteria; phylum Bacillota; class Clostridia; order UBA1381; family UBA1381; genus Hominilimicola. The sequence continues at coordinate 14,406 of CANQIP010000017.1, forward strand.
ACCGAGAACGAGGTAAAGATGTACGCGTGCGGTCCGACGGTGTATAATTATATCCACATCGGCAACGCGCGACCACTCGTCATTTTCGACACGCTCCGCCGCTACATGGAGTACCGCGGCATGAAGGTGACATTCGTGCAGAATTTCACCGACGTTGACGACAAGATGATCAACCGCGCCAAAGAGGAAAACACCACAGTCAAGGAGCTCGGCGAACGGTTCATCGCTGAGTATTTCGACGACGCGAAGGCGCTTGGCGTGCGCGCCGCGACAATTCACCCGAAGGCGACCGAGAACATTGACGCGATCATAGACGTTATAAAAAAGCTTGAAGAAAACGGTTACGCGTACTGCGTTGACGGCGACGTGTACTTTGCGGCAAAGAAATTCGCGGGTTACGGCAAGCTGTCAAAGCAGCCTTTGGAAGATCTCGAGGCGGGCGCGAGAATTGAGGTCGGCGAGAAAAAGCGCGACCCGATGGACTTCGCCCTGTGGAAAAAGCAGAAGGAAGAGAGCGAGCCGGCGTGGGAAAGCCCGTGGGGCATGGGCAGACCGGGCTGGCACATAGAGTGCAGCGCGATGGTAAACAGGTACCTCGGCGAGACGATCGACATTCACGCGGGCGGTCAGGATTTGATTTTCCCGCACCACGAAAACGAGATAGCGCAGTCCGAGTGCGCGAACGGCAAGCCGTTTTCGCATTACTGGATGCACAACGGCTATATAAACATCGACAACCGCAAAATGAGCAAGTCGCTCGGCAATTTCTTCACGGTGCGCGATGTGCGCAAAAAATTTGACGGCGAGGTTATCCGTTACTTCATGCTCGCGGCGCATTACAGAAGTCCCGTGAATTTCTCCGACGAGCTTATGGAACAGGCGAAATCGGCTGTCGAGCGTGTGTACACGTGCATTGACAATCTCGAATTTATGCTTGAAAGCGCGGAGGATAAGCAGTTGACCGAAACGGAGCTGTCGGAAAAGCTTGACGGCTTTAAGGATAAATTCATAGAGGCTATGGACGACGACCTTAACACCGCGGGCGCGACAGCCGCGATATTCGATATAGTGTACGCCGCGAATACGGAACTTACGCCCGCATGCTCGAAGGCGATAATAGAGAAAACGCTCGGACTTATACGCGAGCTCGGCGGCGTTCTGGGATTGTTCCAGAAACAGAAAAAGTCGATCGACGCGGAGGTCGGGGAGCTTATAGAAAAGCGCAACAAGGCTCGCGCGGAGAAGAATTGGGCGGAGGCGGACGCGATACGCGACAAGCTGAAGGAAATGAATATCGTCCTGAAGGATACCCCGACGGGCGTGCAGTGGAGTTATATTGAGTAGAGGGACGTAAGCAAGACCCCTCAGTCACACTGCGTGTGACAGCTCCCCTAGTAGGGGAGCCTCACCGTATGCCTCCCCTACTAGGCGAACGATGCTTTAGCATCGTAGGCATGTTGAGCAGCAACAAATGCCGTAGCAAAGAGGTGGCGCCGTAGGCGTCGGAGGGGTTTTATACAGATAAACCACAAACCACCACGCAAAGGAACGAAACCATGGAAACAAAACCACCCAACCAATACGCGCCGCTGCCGCTGGCGTACATCGGCGACGCGGTATACGAGGTGTACGTGCGCACGCGCCTTATCGCGGAACACCCCGACATGGCAGCGCATAAGCTGCACGTACACAGTATAAAATACGTCAAAGCCCACGCGCAGTCGAACAGCATACACGCGATGCTGCCGATACTGACGGACGACGAAACGACAGTCTTTAAGCGCGGCAGGAACGCAAAATCGCCGACCGTGCCGAAAAACGCCGACCTTTCCGATTACCGTTACGCGACGGGGCTGGAGGCTCTTTTCGGCTACCTGTACCTCGCGGACGAAAAGGACAGGCTTAATGAGCTTATGGCGTTCGCGTACGAACACGCGGCGGACGAGCGGAACAAACAGTAAAAAACGGTATAAAAACCGATTTAATAAAAATTATAGGAGGAAACGATATAATGGATGCAAAAAGAGTAACAGAGCTGTCCATAATCGCCAACAAGGTGCGTAAGCACGCGCTCACGGGCGTGTACAACGCGGCGTCGGGTCACCCGGGCGGCTCGCTTTCGATAGCGGACGTGCTTACATACCTCTATTTCGAGGTTATGAACATCGACCCCAAAAATCCGAAAATGGAAGGACGCGACAGATTTGTGCTGTCGAAGGGTCACACCGCGCCCGCGCTTTACGGAACGCTGGCTGAGAGAGGATTTTTCGACCCCGCCGAGATGAAGAATTTGAGAAAGTTCGGCAGTTTCCTGCAGGGTCACCCCGTTCTCGATAAAGTTCCGGGCGTTGAGATGTCTACCGGTTCGCTCGGTCAGGGCGTGTGCGTCGCGGGCGGTATGGCTCTCGCGGCAAAGCTCGACAACAAGGATTACCGCGTTTATTCAATCCTCGGCGACGGAGAATTGGAGGAAGGACAGGTCTGGGAGCAGGCGATGTTCGCTCCGCATTACAAGCTTGACAATTTTATGATTTTCATCGACAACAACGGCTTGCAGATTGACGGCGACATAACTAAGGTTATGAACCCCACGCCGATAGACAAGAAGTTTGAGGCGTTCGGCTGGCACGTTATAAAGTGCAGCGCGCACGATTTTAACGAGCTTGAATCAGCCGTAAACGAGGCGAAGGCTACAAAGGGCAAGCCGACCGCCGTTATAATGAAGTCGGTAAAGGGCAAGAACGTGTCGTTTATGGAAAACAACCCAGCATGGCATGGCGCGGCTCCGAAAGAGGACGATTACAACAAGGCGATCGCGGAGCTTGACGAGCAGATAAAGAGATTGGAGGCGAGTTTGTAATGGCAAAACAGGCAACAAGAGCGTCATACGGTCAGGCACTTGTCAAATACGGCATACCGAACGAGAACGTCGTCGTTCTCGACGCCGACCTTTCAAAATCGACAATGACGACAAAGTTCAAGGAGGCGTGTCCCGAAAGATTTATCAACATGGGCATAGCCGAGGCGGACATGATGTGCGTAGCGGCGGGTCTCGCGACGTGCGGAAAAATCGCGTTCGCGTCAACGTTCGCAATGTTCGCGGCGGGCAGAGCGTTCGAGCAGATTCGTAACTCTATCGGCTATCCACACCTTAACGTAAAGATAGGCGCTACTCACGCCGGTATTTCGGTAGGCGAGGACGGAGCGTCGCATCAGTGCCTCGAAGATATTGCGCTCATGCGGACGATCCCGGGTATGGTCATTATAAATCCCGCCGACGACATTGAGGCGCAGCTTGCCGTAAAGGCTGCTATGGAGCATAACGGACCGGTGTATATGCGTTTCGGCAGACTTGCCGTTGAGGACGTGAACGGCGAGGATTACAAGTTTGAGATAGGTAAGGGCGTTCAGCTTAAAGACGGCTCGGACGTTACGATTATCGCGACGGGCTTATTGGTGCAGGAGTCGCTCAAAGCTGCGAAAACGCTCGCAAGCGAGGGCATAAGCGCGAGAGTTATAAACATTCACACCATAAAGCCTATCGACGAGGAAATTATTATTAAAGCGGCGAAGGAAACGGGCGCGATTGTCACAGCCGAGGAGCATTACGTTATGGGCGGCTTAGGCAGCGCGGTGAGCGAGGTAGTTTGCCAGAACGCGCCGTGTCCCGTGAAGATAATCGGCACGGAGGACTTCGGTCAGTCGGGTAAGCCGGCGGAACTTTTCGAGGCGTACGGACTGACCGCCGAAAATATAGTTAAACAGGCGAAAGCTGTAATAGCGAAGAAGTGAACGGAGGGGCGGATATGAAAAGGATAATTTTGTGCGCGGCGGTTCTTTTGTCGGCTGCAAGCCTTTGCGCGTGCGGCTCGAAAGCGGAACAAAAAAAGGAAATACCGCAGATCGAGCCGACGGAACTTGTGACGATTGACGACGTTACGGCGTACGCGGGTTACATTCCCGTAATAAGCGAAACGACGCGCGACGGTAACCGTTCGTCCGTGCTTTACGTGAGCGACCCCTTGGGTCAGTATGACCCCGTCGAGGTCAAGCTAATACAGTTTAACGATGAGATGGGCTATCAGCAGATTTTCGACTACTACGAGCAGCAGAAGTCCATGCGTCAGGACGCGGAACTTTTGGAAAGTCTCGGACAGGAGACGTATATCGCGTACCCGACCATTCACGTGTACGACCGCGGCTGTCTTATCGAGATAACGGCGGGCAGCGGCGCGGGGGACGAGCAGAGACAACTTTTGAGGCAGCTTGCGTCGAACGCGGCGGCAAGGCTCGAGGAAATAGTGCCGGAGTACAAGCCGGAGGGATAATAAAAGCAAAAAGGTCATGGGCAAGGCTCGTGACTTTTTTGTAACAGCGTGCGGCAAGGAGGATTACGCATGGAGAAAAGGTTAATATATGAAAACAGGCTGTCGTGCGCCGAAGACGTAGAGGGTTTTCGTCTCGAAGGCAGCGCGGAAATTTATTTTGAAAACGGTAAAATGCGTATGAAAAACGCGCTCTCGGCGGATTTGGGGCAGAAGTCGAATTTCGTGTACTGGTGTCCCATGGATTTTCCGTCGGACGTGTGTATAGAATGGGATTTCCGCCCGATCGAAGAACCCGGGCTCGCGATAATGTTCTTCAGCGCGAAGGGGTGTAACGGCGAGGATTTATTTGACTCGTCGCTTGCGCCGCGTGACGGACAGTACAATCTCTACCACTCCGGCGACATAAACGCGTACCACGTGTCGTACTTTCGCCGCAAGTGGGACGACGAGCGCGGATTTCACACGTGCAACCTGCGCAAGAGCAAGGGGTTTCACCTCGTCGTACAGGGCGCGGATCCTATCCCGAACTGCGACGACGCGTTTGAAAGCTACCACATTTGCCTTACGAAAAAGAACGGCAAAATCGAGTTTGCGATAAACGATTTAACGGTATTTTCGTGGCAGGACGACGGAGAGGAATACGGCGCGGTGCTGGGCGGCGGCAAGATAGGCTTTCGCCAAATGGCGCCGATGATTGGCGAGTATTCAAATTTAAAGGTGTATGAGATATAAATATTTTAATCCGATAATACGCGGTTTTAACCCCGACCCGAGCGTGTGCCGCGTAGGCAGTGACTACTACATCGTGACAAGCACGTTCGAGTATTTCCCCGCGATACCGATTTATCACAGCGTAGATTTGGTAAACTGGGAGCATATCGCAAACGCCGTGACGCGTCCGACGCAGCTGCCGATGGCGGAGGCGTATGCGTCGGGCGGCGTGTGGGCGCCGACAATACGGTATAGCGACGGCGTTTTCTATATTACGGCGACGTTCAGCGGCAGGGGTAATTTTATAATTTCCGCTGCCGACCCGCGCGGTGAGTGGTCGGACGCGGTGTGGACGGATATGGACGGAATTGACCCGTCGATGCTGTTCGACGGCGGGAAAATGTATTACTGCGCCAACGACTGCGGCAGCAGGGGCGATCTTTACGAAACCGAGGGCATATCGCTCGCGGAAATGAACCCGAAAACGGGTAAAGTAATCGGTGAAATAAGACGCATATGGGAAGGCACGGGCGGCGGATGGCTCGAAGCGCCGCATATTTATCACATCGGCGATTGGTACTACCTTCTCGCAGCCGAGGGCGGCACGGGAGAAAACCACACGGCTGTTCTCGCGAGGAGCCGCGACATTTGGGGCGAATACGAGCCGTGTCCGTACAATCCGATACTCACAAACCGAAACGACACGACAAAGCAAATATCATGCGCCGGTCACGCCGATTTGGTTGAAAGCCCAAGCGGCGACCGGTACATGGTACATCTCGCGGCAAGACCGTACGTGTCGGGCAAAACGACGCTCGGGCGCGAAACGTTTTTAACGCCCGTAAAACGGATAAACGATTGGTTTATTGCCGAAAATAACAGGGCGCGTATTGAAAATAAATCGTGCGCGGAGCAGCGTATAAGCAAGGGGTTCGCGTGTGATTTTACAGTAGCGGAGTGGGAAATGCCGTGGCTTTTTGTGCGCGGACGCGACGATGATTATATAAAGCGCGGAAACGGCACATTGACACTTCGCCCGAACGCGAAACTGACGGACAAGCGCGGTTTGCCCTCAATGGCTGCGGTGCGTCAGCCGGATTTTGAGTGTGCGGCGGAGACGGAGCTTGAATTTACTCCGCACGAGGACGGCGACGAGACGGGATTGTGCGTATATCTGTCGCCCGACAATATTTATTCGGTCGCGAAAAAACGTGAAAACGGCGCGGACTATATAACCGTGACGGCGCGCGCGGACGATTTTGTAACGGAGATATACAGTGCGACCGCGCCGGAGGGCAGGCTTAGATTTAAGATAATATCGGACACGGAAAAGTATGGATTTTACTATGCTTTGGGCGGCTGTGAATACATAACCGCCGGAACGGTTTCGGCAAAATTTATAACAACCGACGTCGCCGAACACTGCTTTACCGGCGCGGTAATAGGTGTGTACGCACAAGCGGAAACGAATACAACCGCAGCGGCGAAAATAACGCGGTTTGCGGTGGAATAATGGGATAAATTGTGATTTAACGCATTAAACCCCTCAGTCACACTACGTGTGACAGCTCCCCTAGTAGGGGAGCCTCACTGCAAGCCTCCCCTACTAGGGGAGGTGGCGCCGTAGGCGTCGGAGGGGTTTTACATATAAACCCCAATTCACCACAAAAAAGGAACAAACCAATGGCAAACAAACAAACCAAAACACTGAAAACGCTTGAATTCGACAAAATACTGGAGCGACTCGCATCGTACACGGAGAGCGCGGACGTAAAAAAACGCATACTGTCTCTCACACCGTACAGTGACGTTGACGCTGCGAAAAAGGCGCAGCGCGAAACGACCGAGGCGGTATCGGCGATATTAAAGCTCGGCTCGCCGCCCATAAACCTGTCGGCTGAAAACGTCACGGGTTCGGTAAAACGCGCAGAGCGCGGCGGCGTGCTGCACGCGGGCGAGCTTACGGCAATATCGCGCCTTTTTTACATCGCGCGGCGCATGAAGTCGTACCTTAGCGAAACGGCTGACGACTGCACCGTTCTGCATGAAATCGAAACGGAAATAATCACCGCGAAAGCAGTTGAGGACAGGATAAATTCGTGCATAATCTCCGAAAACGAAATCGCGGACGACGCGTCGCCGGAGCTTAACACGATACGCCGCAAGATACGAAGTCTCAACGCGAAAATCAAGGAAACGCTTGACTCGATGGTGCGCTCGAACCACTACCGCAAATTCCTGCAAGACCCGATTGTGACGATGCGCTCCGACAGGTACGTTATACCGGTGCGCAGCGAGTACCGTCAGGAAGTAAACGGCATAGTCCACGACACGTCCTCGACGGGCGCGACGCTGTTTATAGAGCCGATGAGCGTCGTGAACAGCAATAACGAGATACGCGACCTTAGGGGCAGGGAGCAGCGCGAGATCGAGCGCATTTTATCGGAACTTTCCGCGCTCGCGGCGGAGCACAGTCACGCGGTATTCGTCGACTACAAGAGCGTGACGGAGCTTGACTTTATTTTCTGCAAGGGCAGACTGTCGCTTGATATGAGCGCGACCGAACCGATTTTGAACGACAAGGGCAGGCTGCGCTACAAAAAAGCGCGTCACCCGCTTATCGACAAGGATACGGTCGTCGCGAACGACATACATCTGGGCGGCGAATACGACACGCTTGTTGTCACGGGTCCCAATACGGGCGGCAAAACGGTAACGCTCAAAACGATAGGACTGTTTTCGCTCATGGCTGCCGCCGGACTTCACATACCCGCGCAGGACAACAGCGAGGCGGCTGTGTTTACGGACGTGTACGCCGACATCGGCGACGAGCAGTCGATAGAGCAAAGCCTGTCAACGTTTTCGTCGCACATGGTAAATATAGTAGAAATTCTGAAAAAGGCGGGATATAATTCGCTCGTGCTGTTCGATGAGCTGGGCGCGGGCACAGACCCGACCGAAGGCGCGGCGCTTGCGATTTCGATACTTGAATTTCTGCGCTCACGCGGCGCGAAAACCGTCGCGACGACACATTACAGCGAGCTTAAGCTGTTCGCGCTCTCGACCGACGGGGTTGAAAACGCGTCGTGCGAGTTCGACGTTGCGACGCTGCGCCCGACGTACAAGCTGCTTATCGGCGTGCCGGGCAAGTCGAACGCATTCGCGATCTCGCGCCGTCTCGGACTTGACGAGCGCGTTATAGACCGCGCAAACGACATTCTCTCCGACGAGGATATAAAGTTCGAGGACGTTATAACCGACCTCGAACAGAACCGCGCCAGAGCAAGGAGCGACGCGGACGAGGCGCGCAGGCTGAAAAACGAGCTTAAGGATTTGCGCAGACAGGTCGAGAACGAGCGCATAAAAGTTAAGGAGAGCAAGTCGCGCATACTCGACGACGCGCGGCGCGAGGCGAAAATACTCGTAATGGACGCGAAGGACGAGGCGAACGCCATAATACGCGACCTTGAAAAAATGCGTCAAAAGGGCATGACAAGCGGCTTTGACAAAAAAACAGCCGCAATGCGCGAAAAGCTCAATAAAAAAGAGGACACAATCGACAAGGCTATGGCTCGCGCAGCAAAGCCGAAAAAGACGTTCTCCGACCCGCCCAAAAACTTAAAGCCGGGCATGCTCGTAAAAATCGCCGACATGAACCAGGAGGCGACGGTGCTGAAAGAACCCGACAAAAACGGCAACGTACGCGTGCAGGCGGGCATTATAAAAATGGACGTGCATATCACGAACCTCAAAAAGGTCGAGGAAAAGACGACGAAGGAGCTTGCCGACAAGTATGCGCGTCCGACGAGAACGTTCGAGTCGAAGGCGAAAACGGCGACGACCGAGGTTGACGTGCGAGGTCAGACGCTCGACGAGGCATGGATGAACGTCGAGAAATTCCTTGACGACTGCTATCTCGCCGGAATTTCATCGGTGAGTATAATTCACGGAAAAGGCACGGGCGTGCTCCGCAAGGGCATACAGGAGAATTTGAGAAAGCACCGTTACGTCAAGTCCTACAGGCTCGGCAAGTACGGCGAGGGCGAGGACGGCGTGACGATCGTGGAATTAAAATAGGTGAGAAAATGGCAAAGGATAAGAAAAACGTAACGAACGCGATGCGTCTTTTAAACGCCGCGAAAATAAAATACGAGACCGTCGAGTACGAGACAGACGAGGTGGGGGAGCATTTCGGTGAAAAAATAGCCGAAATAACAGGCATACCGCCCGAAAAGTCGTTCAAGACGCTCGTCGCGCGCGGCGACAAGACGGGGATCGCGGTGTGCTGCATACCCGTCGCGGACGAGGTCGATTTAAAAAAGCTCGCGAAGGTATCGGGCAACAAAAAGGCGGAGATGATACACGTAAAGGAGCTTTTGCAGCTTACGGGCTATATACGCGGCGGCGTGTCGCCTATAGGTATGAAAAAGAAGTACCCGACGTATGTGCATTTGTCCGCGAGGGAGTTTGATACCGTCGCCGTCAGCGGCGGCAAGTGCGGCTGCACCGTGCTGCTCTCGCCCGACGATTTGCAGAAGGCGACAGGGTGTGTGTTTGAGGATATTGTAAAATAGCGGGAGTTAATTTCACAAACCCCTCCGACGCCTTCGGCGCCACCTCCCCTAGTAGGGGAGGCATACAGTAAGGCTCCCCTACTAGGGGAGCTGTCACACGCAGTGTGACTGAGGGGTTTATGTGGACGAACCGTGTTCGCCCGCGACTTGAAAGTGCAGCAACAAAAAAAGCGCGTCACAGAGTAACGCGCCAAAAACGCATTACTCCGTATTATCGCCAAATAATATCAACAATGTGTAGATTTCTCGCACGCATCATTGAAAGGAGCAAGCATTTTTCGCTTAACAAAAAATACGTGCCGGGAAAAATCGATGTTAAATTATTGATATTATTTGGCAAAAACAGTATAGCATATGATATGCGGTATTGTCAAGTGTAATTGCGAGGATAACTAGTTAGCCTCCCTTGTTAAAGGGAGGGGGACCGCCGAAGGCGGTGGAGGGATTCAATGTGAAAATTGAAAAAGGAATCCCCCAGTCACGCTGCGCGTGACAGCCCCCTTTGACAAGGGTCGCCCCTACGAAAGGCTCCCCTCGAGGGGAGCTGTCGCCGAAGGCGACTGAGAGGTGGTTTTGAAAACTCGATGCCACCTCTCCGTCATCGCTCCGCGATGCCACCTCTCCTCAAGTGAACAACACGCTTGCGTGTTGTAGGCGTGTTTGCTTGCGAACAAACGCCGTAGCAAAGGAGAGGCTAACGGGCGAACACGGTTCGCCCCTACAAGAATTTTGTGCCTGTAGGGGCGACCCTTGCGGTCGCCCGCAAGCCCCCTCTATGAGGTAAACGACGCTTTAGCGTCGTAGGCGTGTTCGCTTGCGAACAAACGCCGTAGCAAAGGGTCAAAACTCACTTGTGAGTTTTGGGGGGTGTGGTGAAAAATCAAAATATACACCCCCCGAAATCAAAGATTTCGACCCCTCAAAGAGGGGGTCATGCAGGTGGTATAGATTTCGCCCTCTCACAGAGGGGGGCATACGAAAACATAAAAAGGAGGACAAAAATGTCAATATTCAAATCGGCGGACATACTCATTCCGCAAGACGCAGATTTCACGAAATGGAGCGTTGTGGCGTGCGACCAGTACACGTCCGAGCCGTCGTACTGGGAGGACGTGCGGCGCATCGTGGGCGACAGCCCGTCAACGCTCAACATCATATACCCCGAGGTGTACCTCGGCGAGGAAAACGGGGAGGGACGCATAAAAAGCATACACGAAACCATGCAGCGTTACCTTGACGACGGACTGTTCCTTGAAATACTCGACTCACTCGTTTACGTCGAGCGCACGCAGTCCGACGGCAGAACGCGCCGCGGCATTATAGGCGCGCTCGACCTCGAAGAATACGACTACACGAAAGGTTCGCAGTCGAAAATCCGCGCCACCGAGGGTACGATAGTCGAGCGAATACCGCCGCGCAAACGCGTCCGTCTCGGCGCGCCGCTGGAGCTGCCTCACATAATAATGCTGATAGACGACCGCGAAAAAAATATAATAGATCCGCTTGCGGAGAAAAAGGCGCGGTTCGACAAGCTTTACGACTTCGACCTGATGAAAAACTCCGGACACCTTACAGGCTACCTTGTTGACGACGAGGTAAAGCGCGATACACTCGCGAAAATCGAGAAGTTGGGCGACGAGGACGCGTTCAGAAAAAAGTACGGCGTTGAGGATAAGGGCGTTTTGATGTTCGCGGCGGGCGACGGCAACCACTCGCTCGCGACGGCAAAGTCATGCTGGGATGAAATAAAAAAAGACCTCACCGAAAAGGAACGCGAGAACCACCCTGCGCGGTACGCGCTCGTGGAGGTAATGAATATCCACGACGACGCGCTTGAATTCGAGCCGATACAGCGCGTGATATTCGACACCGACCCCGAAAAACTGCTCGCGGCGTTTAAGTCATATTACAAAACGGGGGACAAGGGTCAGAGGATAGATTACGCCTACGCCGGTAACGAGGGCAGCATATACGTGGAAAATCCCTCGTCAAATCTTCCCGTGGGTACGCTGCAGAATTTCCTCGACAAATACCTTGCCGAAAACGGCGGCAGGATAGACTACATTCACGGCAACGATGTTGTGAAAAAACTCGCCGCCGAGGAAAACACGATAGGCTTTATGGTTGACGCGATGGGTAAGAACGAACTGTTTGAAACGGTTATAAAGGACGGCGCGCTCCCGCGCAAAACGTTCTCCATGGGCGAGGCGGCTGATAAGCGGTTCTACCTTGAAGTAAAACGGATAAAATAAAAAATGGGGACACTAAAATTTTAGTGTCCCCATTTTAGTGTCCCCGTATTTTATCAATACATTCCGCCCATGCCCGGATCCATAGCCGGAGCTGCGGGAGGTTCGGGAATGTCCGTTACAAGACTTTCGGTCGTAAGCACCATAGCCGCAACCGACGCCGCGTTCTGCAGCGCGCTCCTCGTAACCTTAACAGGGTCTACGATACCCGCGCTTATCATATCCACATATTCCTCGGTAAGAGCGTTAAAGCCCTTGCCCGCGTCACACGCCTTAACCTTATCGACGATTACGCTGCCTTCGAGACCCGCGTTCTTCGCAATCTGCCATGCCGGCTCTTCGAGAGCCTTCAGCACGATTGAAACACCCGTCTTTTCGTCGCCTTCCGTTTCGTCAAGAAGTGCCGCGACGGTCGGGATAACGTCGATGTAGCTTGTGCCGCCGCCGGCGATAATGCCTTCTTCAACGGCTGCCTTTGTTGCCGCGAGCGCGTCCTCGATGCGGAGTTTCATTTCTTTCATCTCCGTCTCGGTAGCCGCGCCGACCTTGATAACGGCAACGCCGCCCGCGAGTTTTGCGAGTCTTTCCTGGAGCTTTTCCTTATCGAAATCGGACGTTGACGATTCAAGCTCGCGTCTTATCTGCGCAACTCTGTCTGCGATAGCTGCCTTGTCGCCCGCGCCGTCGACGATTATCGTATTTTCTTTCTGTATCTTAACCTGTTTAGCCGTGCCGAGCTGGTCAAACTGCGTATCTTTAAGTTCAAGACCAAGTTCCTCGCTTATTACCTGACCGCCTGTGAGGATAGCTATATCTTGGAGCATCTCCTTGCGTCTGTCGCCGAAACCGGGGGCTTTGACAGGTACGCATACGAACGTGCCGCGCAGCTTGTTTACGATAAGCGTCGAGAGGGCCTCGCCCTCAACGTCCTCGGCGATGATTACCATCTTCTTGCCCGCCTGCATTACCTGCTCCAAAAGCGGCAGGATTTCCTGTATGTTGGAAATCTTCTTGTCTGTTATAAGTATAGCCGGATCGTCAAGCACAGCCTCCATTTTTTCGGTATCGGTCACCATGTACGGCGTGATGTAGCCGCGGTCAAACTGCATACCCTCGACTATTTCCGAATACGTTTCGGCTGTCGTCTTGTTTTCCTCGACAGTTATAACGCCATCTGCCGTTACCTTTTCCATAGCGTCTGAAATAAGCTCGCCTATTTCCTCGCTTGCGGCGGAAACAGCCGCAACTCTCGCTATATCTTCCTTGCCCTTTATCTCCTTAGCCTCGGACAAAAGCTTTTTAACAGCCGCGTCAACAGCCTTTTGGATACCCTTCTTAACGATCATCGGGTTCGCGCCCGCCGCGACGTTTTTAAGACCTTCTCTTACGAGCGCCTGCGCAAGGAGCGTAGCGGTCGTCGTGCCGTCTCCGGCAACGTCGTTCGTCTTTGTCGCGACTTCCTTAACAAGCTGCGCGCCCATGTTCTCGAACGGGTCTTCAAGTTCTATTTCCTTTGCGATCGTAACGCCGTCGTTTGTGATAAGCGGCGCGCCGAATTTCTTGTCAAGCACAACGTTTCTGCCCTTGGGGCCGAGCGTTATTTTAACCGTGTCCGCAAGCTGGTTTATGCCGCTTTCGAGCGAGTGTCTCGCGTCCTGTCCGTATTTGATCTGCTTTGCCATAATAAATTACCTCCCGTATTTTTAATCGACGATAGCCAGAATGTCGCTCTGACGAAGAATTGTGTACTCCTCGCCGTCAACCTTGACCTCTGTACCGGCGTACTTAGACATAAGCACCTTATCGCCGACGCTTACTTCCATTTTGACCTCTTTGCCGTCCACAACGCCGCCCGGTCCGACCGCGACTATCTCGGCAATTTGCGGTTTCTCCTGCGCCTTCGCGGTAAGGATAATGCCGCTTTTGGTCGTTTCCTCGGCCTCGAGCATCTTTACGACAACTCTGTCAGCCAACGGTTTGATGTTCATATATATTACCTCCTAAATTGTATTTACATAAGTTTGTTAGCACTCAAAGCCTTCGAGTGCTAACAAGTATAATTTACCACCGCGCGCATAAATTGTCAATAGGGGAGACGAATATTTCATAAATTGTTCACATTTAAGATACAAAGTTTTCGAACATCTGCTGCGCGCCGTCGAGCCTGTCGAATTTTACGCCCTTTTTAAGCTCTTTAACGTCGTCCTTCGGGAAAATGCTCTCGCTTATATCCTCGCTCGCGACAACGCTTTTCGTGCTGCCGATGCACTTGTAGATGATAAGCTTGCCGTCCTCCATAACAACCTCATAAAACGGCGCTTTAACCTCGTCCTCCGTCACTGTCTCGACCGTTTCGGCGGCGGGTTCGGCGGTCGGCTCGGGCGCGGGGCGGCGGACGGTGCTCCTTCCGAGCACGTAGCTCCCCGAAAACAGCAGAGCCACAAGTAATACATATGAAGAAATAACGAGCGTATTCTTTAATTTCATAATAATTCCTCCGTGTTTTTTATTGAAGTATTACCTATAAATACCATATTTATACATCTTGTCCGCGGATTTTGCGGAAAAAGCTAACATTTAAGTTACATTTTCAAAAAAGGATTGAAAAACGCCGCCGCATGGTATAAAATAAATCTATATACAATCTGACAGGAGGATTTTTTATGTGCGGAATAGTTGGCTACATAGGAGAAAATCAAGCCGCGCCGATACTGCTCGAAGGGCTGTCAAAGCTTGAATACAGGGGCTATGACAGCGCGGGTATCGCTATATTCAACGAAGGACGCATAGACGTCGCGAAGGCTAAAGGAAGGCTTAAAGTACTCGCCGACAAAACGAATGACGGCAAGAGCGTGCCGGGAACGATGGGAATAGGTCACACGCGCTGGGCGACGCACGGCGAGCCGTCGGACGAAAACGCCCACCCGCACGTGTCGATGTCGGGACGCTTCGCGGTCGTGCATAACGGCATTATAGAAAACTATATATCGCTCAAAAAGCGTCTTACGGAAAAGGGCTTTGAGTTTATCAGCGAAACCGACACCGAGGTTATCGCCCACCTTTTCGAGTACTACTACAAGGGCGACATAATGGAGGCTGTCATAAAGGTCATAAACCGCGTCGAAGGCTCGTACGCGCTCGGCGTTCTTTGCTCCGACTACCCCGACAGCTTTGTTGCGGTGCGTAAGGCAAGCCCGCTGATAGTGGGGCTGGGAAACAACGAAAACTTCATAGCGTCGGACGTTACGGCTATCCTAAAGCACACGAGAGATATTTACTACCTCGAGGACAACGAGATAGTCGTGCTTAAAAAGGACGGCGTAAAGGTTTACAACACCGACAGGGAGGAAGTTAAGAAGGAAAAATTCACGGTCGACTGGGATGTGAGCGCGGCTGAAAAGGGCGGCTACGAGCATTTTATGATGAAGGAAATCGAAGAGCAGCCAAAAGCCCTGCGCGACACGATAAGCCCCAGAATAAAGGACGGCAAGGTCGTGCTTGACGACATATCCCTCACAGCCGACGACATTAAGGGCATAAACAAGATATACATAGCCGCTTGCGGCAGCGCGTACCACGTCGGAGTTGTGGGCAAGTACGTCATAGAGAAAATGTGCCGCATACCCGTAGAGGTACAGGTAGCGTCGGAATTTCGTTACTGCGACCCGATAATAGGCAAAAACGACCTCGTTATAGTAATAAGCCAGTCGGGAGAAACGGCTGACACGCTTGCTGCGCTCAAAGAGGCGAAAGCGCGGGGCGCGAGGGTAATGTCAATCGTAAACGTTGTGGGCAGCGCGATAGCGAACGCGTCCGACGACGTTATATACACGTGGGCAGGCCCCGAGATAGCCGTCGCGACGACGAAGGCGTACAGCACACAGCTCGCGGTAATATACCTCATCGCGGCGTACATGGCTGAAAAGCTCGGCAGACTTACCGATAAGGAGTACGCGGACTTTATAGCCGAAATCGAATCGCTGCCCGAAAAGGTTGAGGAAATACTAAAGCACAAGGAAGAAGTGCAGTACCTCGCGTCGAAGTTCTACAACTGCCACTCAATATTCTTCATAGGCAGAAACCTCGACTACGCCGTATCGCTCGAAGGCTCGCTAAAGCTGAAGGAAATATCGTACATACACAGCGAGGCTTACGCGGCGGGCGAGTTAAAGCACGGCACGATCTCGCTTATCGAGGACGGCACGCTCGTTGTCGCGCTCGCGACCGGACGGGAGCTTTTCGACAAGACCGTTTCAAACGTCAAGGAGGTAAAGGCGCGCGGCGCGGTCGTGATGGGCGTTACGACCGAGGAACACGACCATATGGGCGACGTCGCCGACCACGTTGTAACGATCCCGACGGCGCACGAGATGCTGCTGCCGTCACTGTCGGTGATACCGCTGCAGCTATTCGGCTACTACGTCGCGTCAAACAAGGGCTGCGACATAGACAAGCCGCGAAACCTCGCGAAGTCCGTAACGGTCGAATAATCAAAAATCACAAGAACCCCACGCGGGTTCTTTTTTTTGCGCCGTGAAAATAGAATGATATGTAAAACAACAATAAAGGCGGAATGTGGATGAAAAAACTGCTTGTGATACTGTTTATCGTGATATTCATAACGCTTATTTTACCGCTGTGCATTATAAGGCTCGTCGGCAAGCTCGGCATACCGAA
>CANQIP010000018.1 GCA_947623955.1 uncultured Clostridia bacterium
CGTATCGGCTCGAATACGGATAATGCTCGTATGCGTATCGTTGCCGAGTTTAGCAAAAACAAAGGCTTGGAAAATGATGCTGATTGATGGATATTCGCAAACCGAAATTGCCAAGCAAAGGCATCAGCACCGCTCAGCAATCTGCAATAAAATTGCACGAATTAAAAAATTATTAAAATAGGCGTGTACAAATTGCCATTTTCAACGCCTACATAGTAGGGGATAATTTTCGGGCAAACATAATTTGCGAAAATATAAACCCCAAATTTACAACTGAATAAGTCATTCATCAGGTACATTACCGACCGAAGGAGCTATGCACGTTGAGCGCCAAGACCTATATGCAGCAATATAGCGAGCGATAGTTCAATGTGTGCAGACTGTGAATTGCAAACACAGCGCGACGATAGCGGTCGGGGACAATGATACTTCCGTAACTCGCGGCTCGGTCATAAAGAAGGCGGAGAGGTTAGACCCCTATGGAGCGATTTCGCTAATCGCCGCCTGATGAGTTCCCTACTTCAATGTTTAATCTGCGGAGAATGCCGCAGGCAAGATGATTGTCTGCGGCAGCTTCCCGCATCAGTAAAGGCACAGAAGCGTCCGGGGATGTCGAGGACAAATACGGACTATACATATATATTTGAGAAAGAGAGGTATTTATATAATGTTAAAAGAAGATTGGACTTTTCATAGAGGCGATATTTACTTGGCAGAGTTAGTACCGAAAATCGGATTTGTCCAAAGCGGAACGCGACCCGTAATTGTTCTTCAGAACAACTGCGGGAATTTTTTTGCTCCGACTTTGATTGTAGCTCCGCTGTCCTCGAACGTGAGCAAGAAGCGCGACCTACCCACCCACTATTATCTTGAACACGAAGCTGTGCTTTATCCGTCGCTCGTTCTGCTTGAACAGATTACCACAATCGACAAGCGACAGGTACGGAAATATATAGGCAAAGTCAACCGCACCGAAATGGACGAAATCAGCGAGTGCATAGAAAAAAGTTTAGGACTTTACATACCCGAAGAAATTGAAGCACCATGAGGAGGTCGGACAGATGTTCAGAGGATTGAAATACAACGGTTCGGGCTATCTTGATTTAACCGCTTATCAGGTGATTATCAATATTTACAAAAACAGTGATGGCAATAAACCATTTAATAAGGAAAGAAACTCAAAAGGCAAAAAAAAGGACGGTTCTAATGAAGAATAAAAAGAAAATCATCAGGAATACAGGAATTATTTTAACGGCGGCAGCATTGTCAATAAGTTTTTCAGCGTCAGCCGCGGGTTTTGAAACGTGGTATGTAAACGCACGGAGCGGACTTAACCTTCGTGCTGAGCCGACCACAAGCAGTAGGATTATAACAGCGTATCCGAAGCATACGGAATTAAAGGTCATAGGCACAGACGGCGGTAAGTGGTGGCAGGTTTACGACGGTGCCCGTCAGGGTTGGGTGTATAGCGACTATATGTCCGAAAGCACCGATAAAACGAAAACAAAGTCAAAGACGAAAGCGAAAACGTCGGGAAACAACGGCGACATAGGTGCCTGCATAGGTACGTTCCATATCACAGGCTATACTTCCTCGCCGTCCGAGAACGGCGGGTACAGTGTTGACTGCTTCGGGCAGGCATTAGAGCCGCAAATCGGAGAGATAATCGCGGTTGACCCGAATGTTATCCCGCTCGGCAGTACGGTCTACATAGAGGGCGTCGGTTACAGAACCGCCCACGATACGGGCGGCGCGATCAAAGGAAACAGAATTGACGTTCTGACAGGCAGCAACAGCGAGTCTTACGCCGTAACGGGCGATAAAAAGGTTTATATGGTAAATAATGCGTCACAATAACAGGACTATTATCAAGCCGTCATCTGTATTTTACAGATGGCGGTTTTGGGTTAAAAAGCAAAAGAGAGAGGAGAAATCAATGGAAAAATTATATTCCCGAAAAGAAGCAGCATCAATACTTGGCATCAGCATTGCGACGCTTGACACGGCGCGAACTATCGGGGCAATATCATTTGTTCAATATGTCCCAAACGGTTGTGTGTATTTTACAAACGATGCGTTGCAAGAATATATTGCGAAATGCACACACAGAGCTTTACC
The DNA here is from genome assembly GCA_947623955.1 of uncultured Clostridia bacterium. Lineage (GTDB taxonomy): Bacteria > Bacillota > Clostridia > UBA1381 > UBA1381 > Hominilimicola. Next base: position 2,119 of record CANQIP010000018.1, read on the forward strand.
TCTTGAAAAGCAAGAAACTTACCGTAAAGCAAGATAACGCTTAGACACGGGTTGACATCCTTGTCCTTTTTATTTAATTGAAATAAAATAAATATATCATTTGAGCAAGGACTGAGATGTAATCATTGTCAAGGAGGGAAAATGTATGAACAGAAAACAAACAAAACAAATCGGAACTGTTGTATTGAACGGTATGGAGTATTACAGAACCCGCATTAAAGGTTCTGACGGGAAACGTATCGCTTTATATGCAAGAACCATAGCGGAATTGGAAGAAAAAATTGAGGAAACGCGTGAACAACTACTTAATAATACATTCCGCAGAGCATCTCCTACCGTTAAGGAATATTGTGAGAAATGGCTGCTTATGCAGTCGGCAAATGTAAGACAGACCACATTAACAGATTACACATCAAAGGTTAAAAACTATATTATTAAGCCGTTTGGTGATATGTATATGTCCGATGTGACGCTTGATGATATTCGTATGGCTCTTATCCCGGTATCGAAAAAATCAGCTTCTGTTTACAAATCGGTAAATATATTGTTGAAATGTATCTTCACATCAGCAAAAGAAAGTAAAGTTATAAATAGTAACCCTACGCTAAATCTTTCCACAAAAGGCGGCGGTATTCCGCAGGAGGACAGAGAACCGCTTACAGACGAACAAGTAGATAAGCTGCTTAATACGGTCAAAGACCTGCCGCCGTATGTTTTTGTTATGATTGGGCTGTACGCCGGATTGCGCCGCGAGGACATTCTCGCGTTGAAATGGGACTCGGTGTTTCTGGACACGGAAACTCCATATTTAACGGTATGCAGGGCTTGGCACACAGAACACAATAGACCCGTAATATTGGATGGAACTGAAAACAACTGCCGCTCACAGAGATATACCCCTCCCCTATTGCCTGGCGGAATGCCTGAGAGAAGCAAAGGCGAAATCCAAATCGGAATATGTTGTATCAAACCGAGAGGGAAATCCGCTATCATATACGCAGTTTAGGCAACTATGGGCATACATTGTTACTCGAACCGCGAAAGAACGTCATTACTATCGTTATGAAAACGGAGAGCGGGTAAAGCATACCGTAACACCTGTTCTTGGGGAAAAGGCGGCTCACAACGGAAAGGTTGTATATAGTTTAGACTTTACCGTAACTCCCCATCAGCTTCGGCACACTTACATTACAAATCTCATACACGCTTCCGTTGATCCGAAAACGGTTCAATATCTTGCCGGACACGAAAGCAGTAAGATAACGATGGACATATATGCAAAGGTCAAATACAATAAGCCGCAGGAGCTTGCAGTCGTGTTGGACGGTGTATTCTCTATGTGGAACGAAAACCCGAATAATAAAGCAGATATATCGTAAAAGGAGGAAATACGAGATGCCGAGAAAAAAGGAAGTCATACCCGATTATAAATCGGTAATACATAACGGAAAAGAATATTACAGAACAAGAATAATGGACGCAGACGGAAAAAGAGTTGCTATTTATGGCACAACGCAGAAAGAACTGTACGATAAAGTAAAAAAAGCTCAAAAAGAAGTGGACGACATACGCTTTCGCAGGGTTAATCCGACCGTGGAAGAATACTGTGAGAAATGGTTAAAAATGAAATCTGCAACCGTAAGCCCTCAAACCTTGCGAGGATATGAACTTTTGCTGCGGAAGTATGTAATTAAACCTATTGGAGAAATGTATATGGATGAGGTAACACTGGACGACCTGAAAGTGCTGATGGTGCCGGTATCTAAACTGTTCTCTGGCGTATATAGTAAGATGAATATGTTAGTCAAAAGTATATTCTATTCCGCTGAAGCAAATCAAATAATTGAAGATAACCCGTCTGCTACGCTTGCTGCCAAAGGCGGAAAGGCAATGAAAAGCAAAACGGCTCTAAGTGACGAGCAAGTTAGCACACTGCTCCATACAATAAAAGGTTTACCGCCGTATTTATTTGTTATGATTGGACTGTATTCGGGACTGCGGCGAGAGGAAATCCTTGCTCTGCAATGGGATTGTGTTTTTTTGGATGCGGAAACACCGTATATCTCTGTTCGCAGGGCATGGCGGAATGAAAATAACCGCCCTGTTATAAGCTCAGTATTAAAAACGCCTGCTGCCAAACGTGATATACCAATTCCAAAGTGTCTTGCAGATTGTTTGCGAGAGGCGAAAGAGAAGTCGATTTCCGATTATGTTATTGCTGACAGGAACGGTGAACCCCTTTCCTATTCACAATTTCAGCGTGTTTGGAAATATATTAAAGTTCGCACGGCAAAGGAAAGAAAATACTACCAATATGTGAATGGTCAAAGGATTGTGCGGACTGTCAACCCTATACTTGGCACACATTCGCGTAGCAACCCTAATATAGTGTATGCGTTGGATTTTGATGTTACTCCGCATCATCTTCGCCACACCTACATTACCAACCTTATTTACATGGGAATTGACCCCAAGACGGTTCAATACCTCGCAGGACACGAAAATAGCAAAATAACTATGGACATTTACGCAAAAGTGAAATATAATAAACCCGAAGATTTAATCGGAGTAGTCAATGCGGCATTAAGCAAAAAATCGACTGCGGAAACATAGTATCCCAAATGGGTTAAGCGATGGGTGAAACAAAGCGGCAATAACCCGCAAACCCGCTTATATCAAGGGTTTTGGCGCTGAAATCTGCCTTAGTACGGTCTTAAAGCCGCACGTCGCGCACCGCAGTTTAGTAAGAGATAAATTTATATATATACAAAAAGACGCTCCGGCGTCTTTTTTGTGTGGTGCAAATCATCAAAATATCCTTAATACCTATTGCAATAAGCGCAGTTTTATTATATAATGGTAGCGGTTATATGCAAAAGGAGAGAGATTGATGGAACAGGTAAAAGAGAACAAGATGGGCACGATGCCGATAAACAGGCTGCTCATCACAATGGCGCTGCCGATGGTAATATCCATGCTCGTGCAGTCGCTTTACAATATAGTTGACAGCGTTTTCGTGTCGCGGCTGTCGGAGAACGCGCTCACAGCCGTGTCGATGGCGTTTCCGATGCAGAACCTAATGATTTCGGTCGGCTCGGGTCTGGGCGTGGGTATGAACGCGCTACTGTCGCGCTCGCTAGGACAGAAAAACTACAAGGCGGCAAACAAGGTCGCGATGAACGGATTGTTCCTCGAGGCAATCGGCTGCATACTGTTTATACTTATAGGAATATTCTTCGTAAAGCCGTTTTTCGCGGCACAGACGAACGACGCGGAAATAGCGAGTCTCGGCGTTTCGTACACGCAGATATGTCTTATACTTTCGGTCGGCATATTCGGACAGTTTACGTTCGAGCGAATGCTGCAAAGCACGGGACGCACGCTGTACACGATGATAACGCAGATCACGGGCGCGGTCATAAACATAATCCTCGACCCTATCATGATTTTCGGTCTGCTCGGCATGCCGAAAATGGGCGTCGCGGGCGCGGCTGTCGCGACGGTAACGGGACAAATTGGCGCGGGCATACTCGCGTATATAATGAACATCAAGTGCAACCCCGACGTTAAGCTCAGATTTAAGGGTTTCCGCCCCGAAATGTCGTACATAAAAACCATCCTCGCCGTCGGCGTACCGTCGATAATCATGGCGTCCGTCGGCTCAGTAATGACGTTCGGCATGAACATAATACTCGGTATGTACCTCGCGTCCTCGACGGCGGTCGCGGTATTCGGCGTGTACTTCAAGCTAAACAGTTTCATATTTATGCCGATATTCGGTCTCAACAACGGCATGGTGCCTATCGTTTCCTACAACTACGGCGCACGCAAAAAAGACCGTATCGTAAAAACAATACGCTACTCCGCGATATACGCGGTGTCCATGATGCTTATAGGCATCGCGCTGTTCTGGCTCATACCGGACAAGCTGCTCGGACTGTTTAACGCGTCGCCCGAAATGCTCGGCATAGGCACGTGGGCGCTGCGCGTAATAAGTTTGAGCTTCGCGTTCGCGGGCGTGTGTATCATATTTTCATCGACGTTCCAGGCGCTCGGACACGGCTTCCTCAGTATGTTTGTGTCGATCGTGCGTCAGCTCGTTGTGCTGCTGCCGTCGGCGTTCATTCTCGCGTGTCTCGGCGGTATAAACGCGGTATGGTGGTCGTACCCGATAGCGGAGATTTTCTCGCTCGCGATGAGCCTTATATGCTTCCGCTACCTGTACAACAAAATCATTAAACCCCTCGACCTGCCCGTCGAGTAAAAACAATTAAAGACGTTTGCGGCGGCGAGTATCGGTAAATACCGGACGCGCCGCCGTTTTATATATTTATATTGACTAATTCCCATATTTTGTGATATAATAGTAGTGTTGTAATAATGTTCGGAAAAATACAATGAAAACAGGAGGTTTAATTTAATAGTGGCAAAAGCTAAAAAACTGAAAATCATACCATTGGGCGGTCTTGACGAGATCGGAAAAAATCTGACCGCCATTGAGTACGGAAACGAGATTATAATGGTAGATTGCGGTATGGCTTTCCCCGATGACGATATGCCCGGTATAGATATGGTTATAAACGACATAACGTATCTTGAGAAGAACTATCAGAAGATTAAGGGCGTTTTTTTGACGCACGGGCACGAGGACCACATCGGCGGACTGCCTTATTTCCTGAAGTCGATAAACGTGCCGGTATACGGTACGCGGCTTACGATAGGACTTGTCGAACACAAGCTGAAGGAACACAATCTGCTCTCGCGCGTAAAACTGGTACGCGTAAAGTACGGAACGGTCGTGAAGGCGGGACAGTGTTTCACGGTCGAGTTTGTACGCACAAATCACTCCATCGCCGACAGCGCGGCTCTCGCAATCAAAACGCCGGTGGGTATGGTCGTGCATATGGGCGACTTCAAAATTGACACCACGCCGATTGTCGGCGAGATGATAGACCTTGCGCGTCTGGGCGAGCTCGGTAAAGAGGGCGTGCTCGCGCTCATGTCGGACAGTACGAATGTGGAGCGCAAGGGCTACACTATGAGTGAGCGCACCGTCGGGGAAAAGTTTGACAGCATATTCCAGAGCAGCAAAAAGCGTATTATAGTCGCGACCTTCGCCTCGAACGTACACCGCGTACAGCAGATTATCGACGCGGCTGTACGAAACGGCAGAAAGGTCGCCGTTTCCGGCAGGAGCATGGAAAATATCGTTGAAATTTCAATACTTTTGGGTTATATGAACGTACCCGAAGGCACGCTTATAAACATTGACAACATAAAAAAATACAGACCGAATCAAGTAGTTATTATTACAACCGGCTCGCAGGGCGAGCCAATGAGCGCGCTTACGCGTATGGCGTATTCAGACCACAGAAAGGTTGAAATCACGAAGGACGATCTTATCATCATCAGCGCGACCCCCATTCCGGGCAACGAGCGTTCCATATCGAACGTCATAAACGAACTGTTTAAGATAGGCTGCGAGGTCGTATACAGTGCGCTTACCGACGTGCATGTGTCGGGTCACGCGTGTCAGGAGGAGTTAAAGCTGATACTCGCGCTGTTAAAGCCGAAGTTCTTTATACCCGTACACGGCGAACGCCGCCACCTCGTGCTGCATAAGGAGCTTGCGGAGAGCGTCGGCATACCGTCCAAAAACTGTTTTATACTCGCGAACGGACGCATATTGGAACTTGACTCGCGCAGCGCGAAGGTAAACGGCTCGGTGCAGGCGGGCAAAATTCTTGTGGACGGCTTGGGCGTCGGCGACGTCGGCAATATCGTACTGCGCGACAGAAAGCATTTGAGCGAGGACGGACTTATCATCGTCGTTGTGACAATATCGCACGACGGCAAACAGATGATTTCGCGACCCGACGTTATATCGCGCGGCTTTGTTTACGTGCGCGAGGCGGAAACGCTTATGGACGGCGTGCGCGCCGTCGCGGCGGACTGCGTAAACGCGAGCCTCGGCAAACGCGGCATGGACTGGTCTACGCTGAAGAGCAATATGCGCGCATCGGTTTCGCGCTACATCTACGAGCAGACAATGCGCTCGCCGATGATACTGCCCATAATCGAGGAAATTTAACGCGGAAAGGGATTGCTTATGCAATCCCTTCTGAATTATATTTAAGAAAAGTTAAGAAGGAGATGTGATAAAATGAAACGAAAGCTATTGATTTTAACCGCATTATTGATGTTATTCGGCATTACTGCCGCCGCGGAAAATGTCGGCGATGTTATAGGCGAAGTGTATCCGACAGATATAAGAACGGATATATGCGGATATGAAATACCCGCGTACAACATAGGCGGCGAAACAGCAGTATTGGTGTCAACTCTGTCAAACTACGGTTTTGATGTAAAATTTGAGGACGGCATTGCGTATGCGGATTATAATGGGCAAAAAGAAAAAACGCCTGTTCCGGCGCCGACAAAATCCAATATAAATGTTCTGTATACGGATATTAAGGTTAAAATAAACGGGATAGAGGTTCCGTCATTTAATATTGACGGTTCAATGGCTATACCCATTGAGCGTACCTGTGAAACATATTTGGAAGCAAATAAGGATAATGAAATTTCGGATTTCAGTCTGAATTATATATGGTGTGAGCCTGACAAAACATTGTCGCTTGATATTTCCGATGACAGAGTTTCATATCAGGATTTTATGATAGACCTCATCAAAGCGGCTCACATGGATTTTAACAGTAATTTCTATAACCACTATGTAAAAACCGATGATGAAGAAAATACAAATCTTGCTTATCTTGAAAAATTCAGCGATATAAAAAATACAAAGATAGAAAAATACATAGATTTGCTTGTTAAGGCAGATCTTATAGACGCGTACGGTTATGAGGACGGAAGTAAGCTGCACCCATACAGAGGCGTCACCCGCACCGATGCGGCGTTTTTGATTTCGAGACTTCTGGGATGCCCGTATGACTCTATAAAGGCTTTTGATTACTATATAAGTACATATGGCAGCTATAATTATAAAGAACCAAGCTTTGAAGAATACAAAGAAACAATACCTGATTATGCAAACTATGACATTCCCGCTTATGACGCATATAAAATTCAGGAATGGTCAAAACCGTATTTTGCACATTTATTGGATATAAATATATTGGCTTTTGATGATAATAATTATATAAAACCAAATGACTTTTTAACGAAAGACAATGAGAATAAGCTGATAACTTTAATGCTGCAATATATGGAAGAAGGTATGACAGATAAAGAAATCGGTTTTGTAGTAGACAGTGATTATGGTGATTTTAAAGAAGATTCTAATATGGTTCATACTCTGACTTCACCCGCACAAACGGTTGATGGCATTTTTTATGTTCCGATGTATTCAATTTTTAATAAAACATATCGTGAACATTTTGAATACAACCCCTACGCCGATGCTTTAAAGCCTAATGTATCCAAAGAAAATGTTATTACAATTATTGCAGGAGAGCATATTTATATTTTTAATAATCATTATTTGTTTATGGGCGATTGGGGTATAGTATACAATGTTTTCCCCGGGATTAACGCTTACGTTGAAAAGGTTTTCAGTCAAGCGGCTGCAGGGTTATATATACCGTATTTAACTCCACTTGATTATCCTGTCAGAAAGCTATATGGTGAGCCTATGATTCCGATATACGATTATAATACCGGATCTCAGATTAAAAACTCATTCGGAACGAATTTTGATGCCGAAACCAATATATATACCTTTAGGTATCATAAAGCCATTTTTAACGGATCATAGGAGATATTATTCTCGCAGGAGAAGTAAATAAGATTCCGATTTAACATAATTTTAATATTGAGGATAATTTAAGATTAAGAAGGGGGATGTGATAAAATGAAACGAAAGCTATTGATTTTAACCGCATTATTGATGTTATTCGGCATTACTGCCGCCGCGGAAAATGTCGGCGATGTTATAGGCGAAGTGTATCCGACAGATATAAGAACGGATATATGCGGATATGAAATACCCGCGTACAACATAGGCGGCGAAACAGCAGTATTGGTGTCAACTCTGTCAAACTACGGTTTTGATGTAAAATTTGAGGACGGCATTGCGTATGCGGATTATAATGGGCAAAAAGAAAAAACGCCTGTTCCGGCGCCGACAAAATCCAATATAAATGTTCTGTATACGGATATTAAGGTTAAAATAAACGGGATAGAGGTTCCGTCATTTAATATTGACGGTTCAATGGCTATACCCATTGAGCGTACCTGTGAAACATATTTGGAAGCAAATAAGGATAATGAAATTTCGGATTTCAGTCTGAATTATATATGGTGTGAGCCTGACAAAACATTGTCGCTTGATATTTCCGATGACAGAGTTTCATATCAGGATTTTATGATAGACCTCATCAAAGCGGCTCACATGGATTTTAACAGTAATTTCTATAACCACTATGTAAAAACCGATGATGAAGAAAATACAAATCTTGCTTATCTTGAAAAATTCAGCGATATAAAAAATACAAAGATAGAAAAATACATAGATTTGCTTGTTAAGGCAGATCTTATAGACGCGTACGGTTATGAGGACGGAAGTAAGCTGCACCCATACAGAGGCGTCACCCGCACCGATGCGGCGTTTTTGATTTCGAGACTTCTGGGATGCCCGTATGACTCTATAAAGGCTTTTGATTACTATATAAGTACATATGGCAGCTATAATTATAAAGAACCAAGCTTTGAAGAATACAAAGAAACAATACCTGATTATGCAAACTATGACATTCCCGCTTATGACGCATATAAAATTCAGGAATGGTCAAAACCGTATTTTGCACATTTATTGGATATAAATATATTGGCTTTTGATGATAATAATTATATAAAACCAAATGACTTTTTAACGAAAGACAGTGAGAATGAGCTGATAACTTTAATGCTGCAATATATGGAAGAAGGTATGACAGATAAAGAAATCGGTTTTGTGCTAGAAAGTATTGAATCCGGTTTTAAAAAAGATTTTAATATGGTTCATACTCTGACTTCACCCGCGCAAACGGTTGATGGCATTTTATATGTTCCGATGTATTCAATTTTTAATAAAACATATCGTGAACATTTTGAACGCAGCCACTACGCCGATGCTTTAAAGCCTAATGCATCCAAAGAAAGTAAACTTGAAGTTACTGCAGGAGATTATTATACTTGTATTTTTAATAATCATTATTTGTTTATGGGCGATTGGGGTGTAGTATACAATGTTTTCCCCGGGATTAACGCTTACGTTGCAAAGATTTTCCGTCAATCGGCTGCAGGGTTATTTATGCCGAAGTTAATTCAACTTGATTATCCTGTCAGAAAGCTATATGGTGAACCCATGATTCCGATATACGATTATAATACCGGATCTCTGATTGAAAACCTATTTGGAGAGAATTTTGATACCGAAACCAATATATATACCTTTAAGTATCATACCAGTTATCCTGTCGGATCATGAGAATACATAAAAAGCGGTTCATTTCTGAAGTGAACCGCTTTTTTTATATTCTTTCAACGGCGGTTTTGCGATATGCGCTCGGGCACATGCCTTCCGATGTGCGGAAAACGCGGCTGAAGTAGAGCGCGTCCGTATACCCGACGGCTGAGGCGACCTCCGACACCGACATAAACGTTGAGCACAGCAGGCGGCGGGCGTTATTCATTCTCACGCTTGTATGGTACTGCTGCATGGTCATATTTTTCTCGCGCTTGAAAACCGCAGCCATATATTTGTAGCTTAAATAAAACTCCTTTTCCAAATCCGAAACCGAAAACGGCTTGACGTAATTCGCCGCGAGATACGCGCATATTTTATCGGACAGGCGCGGCTCTTCCGAATTGTTAAAAACCGCGATTTGCGCGAGCAGTTCAAACAGTCTTATATTTATATCCCACAGTTTCATCGGGTTATTTGAGTAATAATAATCTGTGTACCTCTCTATCATTCTTTCAATACGGCTGTTTTTCAGTCCCGACAGCTTTTTCGGCAATACCGCGCTTTTCTTGAACATTCGGGCAGCGCAGCTTTCGTCCATGCAATCCGGCTCGCCGCCGCTGTTGCAGAAATGTATGTAGTACCAGCGCGTACCCTTTTTTATTTCACGCCGTCCGCAGTGGCGTATGCCGCTTTTTAAAAACAGCATCTCACCCTCGCCGACAGCGTAATCCGTGCCGTCCTCCGTGACGTAAATCGTGCCGTCGGTGACGTATATCAAAACATTAAAGCCGGCGGTTCTGTCCATGTGATAAAACGGCTCGGCGGCGGCAAGCAGTCCGCACTCCGAAAGCAGCGGCGGGCAAATGTTGGATAAGATAATCTCATTCACGATAATTCTCCATATTATTCCGACTATAATCTATTTTTTTCGCTTTGTATTAAGATTATAATACATATAAGAGGAAATGTCAATACGGGGCGAAAGGAGAAAGGACTATGAAAATGAGGAAAACAGCGGCTGCCGCGATAGCCGTGTCAATCGTAATGTCGGCGTTTACGGCTGTACCGTCATTCGCGGCGACGGCTGTGTCGGACGAGAACGGCTTGGTAAACGCTATCACGTCGGGCGGAGACTACGAGCTTTCGGCGGATATTTCGGCGGCGAACGCGGGAATTAACAAAACTCCGTCAAACGGAACGCTCGACGGCAAGGAACACACAATAACCAAGAGCAATTCCAAATGGAATGACGCAATTCTCTACCAGAACTGCGCCGGAAACTGGACGTTTAAGAATTTGACGATAGACGGAAATAAGTCGGTCGGCACGTTCACCGACGCGGCTCTGTGGTATATGGCGGGGTCGGTAAAATTCGAGAATGTGACTGTACGGAATTTCAGAACATCGACCGCCGCGCGTTACGCGATTAACTGCGCCGAGACGGTTAATATGACGCTCAATAACGTGACGTTTAAGGATAACGATGACGCGGCTGCGGCTGTAAATCCGGCTGATGTGTACATAGACAACGGAACGCTCGCGCTTTCGGGAAATACCAAAGCGAACGTGTATTACGCGGGCGGCTCAATAGACGTTTCGGGTCTTACAAAGAATTGCGATGTTACGATCACGGCTGCGGACGCGGATAAGTATAAATCGCTTAAATCGCTCGTCACCTCGGCAGCTGTTAAAATGACGGCGAACGACGGCGCGAGATCGGTTAGCTTTGCAGGCTCCGGCGTGGAATGGGATTTAAGCGCGGAACGGTCGAAATCGTCCGACGGCAAGGTCACGGTGTACGCGTCGGTATCGAATTTCACCGACAGAGAGGCGACCGTGGGCGTATCGGCAGCCGCGTATGACGGTGAAAGTGCGGGAGATACGCAGAGCGAGAACGTGACGGTCGGGACAAACGCCACAAAATCGGTTTCGATAGAGCTGAACGCCTCGGACGAAAGCGTTATAAAAGTAAAACTGACTTCGTCGGGCGGGGATCTCACCGATGAGATAACGGTTACAAAGGTACGCGAGGACGGCTTATCCTGCTATTACGACTTTGAAAATCCCGCCGACACGTCGTCACTACTGCGCGGCGGAGCGTCGATCGCGAGCGGCAAGGGTATATCGGGCAGCGCGCTCAGCCTTGACGGCACAAGCGGCTACATGCAGCTGCCCAACAACATACTGACCGAAAGCATGACGGTTACGGCATGGGTCAAAACCGACGCGATTCAGGACTGGGCGAGACTGTTCGACTTCGGCTCGGATCAGAATAATTACTTCTTCTACTCCCCGTCGAACGTACGCGTCGAGTCGAGCGTCGGCGGCGTTAAGGACACAATGGACGTTACGGCGTTCGCGAATACGGGCGTGTGGGAGCATTACGCGGTTGTGCGCAGCGCAAATCACGTTTGGCTCTACCGCAACGGCTCGCTTGTGAGCGATAAAGCGTGCGCGCAAGCGCTCACAAGTATTCCGAACACATCAAACTATATAGGCAAATCGCATTACGCGACGGACAAGTATTTTAAGGGAACTATGGACGAGATTAAAATTTACAATAAAACCTGCACCGCCGAGGAGATAAAGGCGGAATACGACAAATACGCGGCGCAGATAAGCGCGGCAGCGGCGTACAAGGACTGCGCCGACCTCGATTTCGGCACGACCGAGCTTACGGACGGCGCATCGCTCCCCGCAAAGGGCGCGAACGGCAGCGACATTACATGGACGTGTACGGACAGCGGCGCGATTAAAAATAACGCGATAGCCGCGCCCGCGGCGGGTAACGCCGACAAGCGCGTGACGCTCACGGCGACGGTCAAAAACGGCGACGCTGTTTACACGAAAACGTTTAACGTGACGATACTCGCCGCGCCGTCAATTACGGGGCTTTCCGATTACAGCATGACGGACGTTGAGATGAAGGACGATTACCTCTTGAACGGTACGGAAAAAATGGCTGCGTATCTGAACGATTTCGACGTAAACAAGCTTGCGTCGGGCTTTAGGCGCACGGCGGGGCTGTCCGATACGTCCGACACATACGGCGGCTGGGAAACGAGCCTTATCGCCGGTCACGCGGTCGGTCACTATATGACGGCTGTCGCGCAGGGCTACAACAATACAGGCGACGAGGGGCTGCTTAAAAAGTCGCAAGACCTTATAGACGCGCTGTACAAGGCGCAGATCAAGGAGGACAAGACTGTAAACGGCAACGCCGTAAAGAAGGGATACCTGTTCGCGACAACAGACCCTCTTAACGGCAGCGGCAAGGTAATAAGCGGTGAAAACCAGTTTGACAGCATAGAGAGAGGAACGACAGCCGATACATGGGTGCCGTGGTACACGATGCACAAGATACTCGCGGGGCTTGTCGATACGTACAAACTCACCGGCAACAAAAAGGCTCTCGAAACAGCCGACGCGCTCGGAACGTGGGTTTACAACAGAGTCGGAAACTATAACTCGACCACGCAGGCGCATGTACTCAACGTCGAGTACGGCGGCATGAACGACGCGCTTTACGAGCTTTACAAGATTACGAGAGACCCCAATCACGCGAAGGCGGCGCATATGTTCGATGAGGTGAGCCTGTTCGACAGTATTTACAACCACAACGATGTTCTCGCGAACAAGCACGCGAACACGACGATACCGAAAATCATCGGCGCACTTAACCGCGTAAGAACTATCGTCGCGACGAACGGTCAGCTTGAAAAGGACGCTCCCGATGCGGCGCGTAACAGAGAATATTACTTAAAGGTCGCGGAGAATTTCTGGGATATTGTCGTGAACGACCATTCGTATATCACCGGCGGCAACAGCGAAAACGAGCACTTCCGCGCGGCGCACACCGAAAACGCTTACCGTGACGAGGTAAACTGCGAAACGTGCAACACGTACAATATGCTCAAGCTCTCGCGCGAACTGTATAAGCTGACGGGCGAAAAGAAGTACAAGGACTACTACGAGGGTACGTTCCTCAACGCGATAGTGTCGAGCCAGAACCCCGAAACGGGCATGACGATGTATTTCCAGCCGATGGCGACGGGCTACTTTAAAGTGTTCTCAAAGCCGTGGACTGACTTCTGGTGCTGCACAGGCTCGGGCATGGAGAACTTCACAAAGCTTACGAACAGCATCTATTATAAAAAGAATAATACAATAGTTGTAAATCAGTATATAAGCTCTGTTCTGACGGATAAGTCCAACGGCATAAAGCTTACGCAGAATTCGACGCTCCCCGACGGCGAGACGGCGAAACTCACCGTTGATGTTATTGACAATAGCGGATGGACGCTTGACACGCAAACAAGCACCTCGGGCGGTACGGCTGCCGTGACGGGTACGGTTACGAATAACAGCGGAAAAACAGCGTCCGCCACACTCTACGCCGCGTCATACGAGGGCGGCGCGCTTAAAGAGGTAAAGAAGGTTGACTGTACGCTTGAAAATGCGAAAAGTAAAGATGTCAGCGTAAGTCTTACCGCGGGCGATGAGGTAAAGACCTTCCTTTGGGACGGTATGGAACCGGTAAACACAGTGAACGACGACCCTGCGGCGATAGCGCTGCGCGTTCCCGAATGGTGCGCGTCTGCTCCGACGATAAAGGTAAACGGCGAGACGTATGACTACACGCAGTCGGCGGGCTATGTGACAATCGAGCGCGAGTGGAAATCTGGCGACACGATTGAAATTACAATGCCAATGGAAATGCGCGCATACGGGCTTGCCGACAACGACGCCGTAACGGCGTTCAAATACGGGCCTACGCTGCTGAGTGTCGGCTTGGGAAAGGATAATATGAACGAAACAAGCCACGGCATAGCGGTAAGAAAGCCCGCGTCAAAGGCGGACGTGAACGAGTACGTAATAATAGACTCCGATTACGGCACGCGCGAGGAGTGGCTCAATAATCTCGATGAAAACATGGTAAAGACCGAGGGCAAGCTCGAATTTACGATGAAAAATACCGACCAACCGCTTGTATTCACGCCGCACTACAAACGCTATGACGAGCGTTACGGCATTTACTGGTACGTGTCGGGCATGACCGAGGAGGAGCAGCAGGCGCAGATACTCGCCGACAAGCAAAAAGGACGCGACGAAAACATCATCATCGACTCGATCGAGCCATCGCACGACCAGCAGGAAAACGGTCACGGCTACACGCAGGAAAACTCTACCGGCGTGGAGGGTACGGGCGATATGCCCAACTACCGCGAAATCGCAAGCGGCGGATATGTCGATTACCCGATGGCTGTCAAAAAGGGCGTTAAGAATTATCTGTCGGTTACGTATCATTCAAGCGACAGGGACACTAAAATGACAATCTATGTCGGGGACACTAAACTCGCCGACGTGACCGCAAATGGCAAGGACGAGACGGTACTGTACGAAATCCCCGAAGATGCCGTAAGTGCCGCGCAGCCCGCGTCGTCGGGTACGACGATTGAGGGACGCGACGCGCTCCATATAGTGTTCCGCGCTGACAAGGGTACGGACGCGCCGAAAATATGCGGCGAGGTTAAAATAATGACCGACTACGGCACGAACGCGTCGCTGTCGTCACTGACATTTGAGGGCGGCACTCTTGCACCGTCGTTTGACGCGAATGTGACGGAATACACGCTGACCGTTCCGACGGGTACGGAGAGCGTCACGTTAAAAGCCGCACCCGCAGACAAATACGGACTCGTGTACGTAAACGATATTCTGATAAACGATACCGTGCCGAAAACGGTTCCCGTGTCCGACACGATTACGATCAAGGTCTACGCCGAGGATCACGAAACGTCGAAAACGTATACGTATAATGTATCGTTTGCACAGGAGTAAAATAACGGCGTGAATATATTTGCATTACGGCTCTGTTTGTGATAAAATTAAAAGCGGAGTTTTAAGCGTTTAAAAGGAGATGTTAATATGTTCAAAAAAATAATTAAATTTGCGGCAGTGTCCGCCGCGGCACAATAATATATGTGATAATTCTTCACGTCATATTGATTTTTTGGGCGCAATATGGTAAAATAGTTACGTTAATTGCCTATGACAGGATATAATATAAAATATTTTTGCTTTCGTCACAAGCGCGAATAGCAAAAGGGAGAGAATAAAATGAGATTAAAAGCCATTGTTGCCGCGCTCATCGCAGCAGCCGCGCTTTCATTGGCGGCATACGCGGCGGGTGACGTAACGTACATATGCGCGTACTACAGTGACAGCGGCGCGCTCATAGATGCAAAGCAATTCAAGGAAAACGAACTTAAAAACGTGCTTGACTCGCTCGCGCCCGACAATGCGGCGAAGGCAAAGCTGTTTCGCTGGAACGATACTCTGCAGCCCGTCGGTGACCTTATAGTATCCGATTACACGCGCGGTGCGGGCGACGTGCTTACAAATATGGAAAGCACCGTTAAAGCGCCCAACGTTACGGACGAGATGTGCGTCGCGTCGTTCTGGCACAAAAAGGAAAACTGCTCGGACGAAATTGTTATGACCGAGGATGAAATTGCGGCGTTTAACCGCAAAATTCTCGATACGCAGGAAACATATACGAACGACCTGTCATCGTTCGGCGGAACATATAACGGAGTACAGCTCGCGGAACTTAACGCAAATTTTGAGTCGCCCGCGGGGCTGTATTTGAACGGCGAACCCGTTCCCGAAAGCTACTACGAGGCGATACGCGAGAATATACGCAAATCGCCCGTAAAGGAGAGTATGCCGTTCCAATTCGGTTTTGCGGTAAACAGGACGGTTATGAAGGCGTACCCTTATGAGGACTACCTCTCCGATGACCCGTCCGACCCCGAATGGGATAATCTCGTTTCGACCGGCGTAGCCGTGAACGAGCCGCTTGTGCTGCTGTTCACGACCGGTGACGGCAAATTCACACTGGCGCACAGCCAATGCTGTTCCGGCTGGGTTCCGACGGATGATATAGGCGTATGCAAGGATAAAACCGAATGGCAAAAATACTTAAATCCCGATAAATTCCTTGTCGTGACGGGTGAGAAGGTGTATCTCGAACCGAGCGCGGACGCGGATCTGAACGAGAAAATGCTCACGATGGGAACGGTGCTGCCACTCGTGACGGACGAGACCGGTACGGTGTCGTACAGGCTGCCGTGGAACAATTACGTCGTTAAAATGCCCGCGAGAAACGAGGACGGAAGTTTTTACCAAAAGAACGCTCTCATTCCCGCGAACCGCGACGTGAACGTCGGCTATCTCCCCTACTCGACCGCTAACGTTGTCACGCAGGCTTTTAAGTCGCTCGGCAACCGCTACGGCTGGGGCGGTATGATGAACTCGCAGGACTGCTCGTCGTTCGCGCGCGAGGTGTACCGCTGTTTCGGTTTTGAACTTCCAAGAAATACGACGTGGCAGTCGGCGATGCCGGCTGAAGTGACGGTTATGAGCAGTATGACGGACAGTGAAAAGAAAGCCGTCCTTGACACCCTTCCGGCGGGAGCGATACTGATATTCCCGGGGCATGAAATGCTCTACCTCGGCAAAGATAACGGCTTGTACTACACGATAAACGACGTAAGCTCGCTCGTTTCGCCCGAGCAGCCCGGCGTGATTATAAAACCGAGGAGCGTCATAGTGAACGACCTCTCGACGCTCCGCGGCAACGGCTCGACGTGGCTCGGGAATTTAAGCCACGCGGTGGTTGTAAAATAATATTGGAGGCAAAAAATATATGGAACATTCTTACAGCGACGGCATTTTGACAATAAAATTATTGAAAAGAATTGACTCTAACAACGCGTCCGAGGTCGATAAGGAATTGTTCGCGGCGATTGAAAAAAGCGGCGCGAAAAGCGTAGTTCTCGACGCGGCTGACACCGAATATATTTCGAGCGCGGGGTTAAGAGTTGTGCTAAAGCTGAAAAAAGCGGCAGCCGACTCGAAAATCATAAACGCCTCGCCCGAGGTGTACGATATTTTCAGCATGACGGGCTTTATCGACATTATTGATGTGAAAAAGGCGTTCCGCGAGGTTTCGGTCGAGGGCTGCGAGATCATAGGCAAGGGCGGTCACGGTACGGTTTACCGTCTTAACGGCGATACGATATTAAAGATGTACGCCGAAACGGAACCGCTCGCCGAGATAGAGCGCGAGATCGAGTACGCCAGAAACGCGTTTATCGCGGGTATTCCCACGGCTATCGCGTTCGACGTTGTTAAGTGCGGGAACTGCTACGGCTCGGTGTTTGAGCTTATAAACGCCGACACGCTCGGTAACCTCCTTGCCGCGAACCCCGACAAATACGACGAGTATTCAAAGAAGTACATTGAGCTTGTGAACACGCTCCACACCACCGAGGCGGACACGAGCCGCCTGTCAAACATAAAGGGCTTGTACAACCAATGGGCTGACGAAATGGCGGAACTGCTCACGGCTGACGAAATAGGTATTCTGCACGAGATAATAAACAGCGTTCCCGACAGGAACACGTTTGTACACGGTGATATTCACCCGCAGAACGTAATGGTTCAGGACGGCGAACTTGTGTTTATCGACCTGGCCGATATGACGTACGGACATCCCGTTTTCGATTATATGGGCATGGCGCTCACGCACGTGATCGCGGGCAGCAGGGCTCCGCAAAGGTCGGTGCAGATAATGGGCATAGACTACGAGACGGGCGTAAGGCTGTGGAACGATATGATAAAGGCGCGTTTCGGCTCTTTGGGCGAGGAAGGCTTGAAAAAGATGAACGGTCTTTTGACGGCGTTCGGTATGATGAAATTCACCGTCGCGTCAGCCGTGAACAAGACAAATACCCGCGAGCTCAAAGAAACGCTTATAAACATAAGCAGACAGACGTTCTTCCCGAATGCGAAAAATTTAATCGGCGCGGTGAAATTCTGATTATACCCGCAAACAACGTATTAAATTTATATTATATAATTTAATGAATAAAAAATAAGGAGAGATTTGTAATGACAATCAAACAGACAAACGAAGGCGAAAAATTAACGCTCGCATTATCGGGCAGACTCGACACGGTGACGGCTCCCGAGCTTGAGGCGGTTATCGACACAGCTCTGGGCGGCGCGACGGAACTTTGTTTCGACTTCACCGAACTTGAGTACATCTCATCGGCGGGACTTCGCGTACTCTTAAAGGCGCAGAAAATTATGAATGCAAAGGGTAAGATGACAATTACCGGCGTTAACGAAACGATTATGGAAGTGTTCGATATTACCGGCTTTGTCGATATTCTTACAATCGAGTAATTCGATAAAAGGAAGTGTATCCGATGGTTTTTACACTTATACTTACAGCTCTGTACAACGCGATTTTGGCGGTGCTTATATACATCGCCGAAAAAAAGACCGCATTCGGACGAATCGGGCGTAAAAAGAAACAGATAATTATAGGTATTTTGTTCGGCGCGATGGCTGCGTTCGCAAGCACGAGCATCGCGGGTGTGGACATTGGCGACGGTACGATTATGAACGTCCGCGACGCGGCTCCGCTATGCGCGGGACTTATTTTCGGTGCGCCCGCGGGTATTATCGCCGGTATCATAGGCGGACTGTACCGCTATATTTCGGCATTCTTCGGGCTTACCGGAGCGTACACGCAGCTTGCATGCTCCATATCCACGATGCTCGCCGGATTTATCGCGGCGGCGTTGAGGAAATTCATGTTTGACGACAAAAAGCCGGGCTGGATCTACGGTCTCGGTATCGGCATGATTTGTGAAGTCATACATATGCTGATGATTTTCTTCACGAACGCGAACGACCCGAGTACCGCGTTCGGTTTCGTAAAGGTATGCTCGCTGCCGATGATGCTTTGCAACGGCTTTTCGGTCGGCGCGGCTGTGCTTGTAATATCGCTGCTCGGCAAGGACAGGGACGCCGTGCAGTTCGGAAAAAGGCATATTTCGCGAACGTTCCAGACGTGGCTGTTTATATGTATCGTCGTGGCGTACGTGCTGACGAGTACGTACACATATATGCTGCAAAGCCAAATGTCCAATACAGAGACGGAAACGGTCATAAAGACGAGCATCGACGACGTTAATCAGGATATTCAGGATATGTCGGACGAAAATCTGCTGAATAAAACGAACCTCATAAAGAGCGACTATCTCGCGTCAAACGACAAAAGCGCGGAGTTCCTGCAGTCGCTCGCGGACAAGTACAAGGTCGCGGAAATTCATATTATCGACGATAACGGCATAATCGTAAACACAAACGTTCCACAGTATATCGGTTTCGATATGGCAAGCGGCGAGCAGTCGGCGGAATTTCTCGTACTCCTTGACGGCACGCAGAAGTCGTTCGCGCAGGAGTACCGCCCGCAGTCATACGACAGCAGCGTCGCATACAAATACGGCGGCGTATCGCTCCAAGGCGGCGGATTTTTGCAGGTCGGCTACGACGCGAGCGAGTTCAGAGCAGACATTGACAGCACCGTTAAAAAAATAGCGACAAACCGCCACATAGGCGAAAACGGTTTTATCGTGATATGCGACGAAGAGTGGAACATAGTGAGCGAAGGAACGGATTACACCGGTTACAACCTCGCGAGCCTCGGCATATGGGTCGATACCGAAAAGTACGCGGAGAATACCATATTCAGTACCGAATTTAACGGCAAACCGTATCTGGGCGAATATGAATTCGCGGAGGGCTATTATATCGTCGGAGTAATCGGCGAGGAAGAGGCGTTGTTTATGCGCGACGTTTCGGTGTATCTGAGTTCGTTTATGGAAGTGCTGATTTTTGCGGCTCTGTTTGCGCTCGTGTACTTCCTTATAAAGAAACTTATAATAGACAATCTGAACGAGGTAAACCGTGCGCTGTCGAAAATTACGAACGGTAACCTCGACGTTACCGTGGACGTGCGCGACAACGAGGAATTCGCGTCGCTGTCGGACGATATTAACTCTACGGTCGACACGCTGAAACGCTACATCTCCGAGGCGGAGGCGCGTATCGACGCGGAGCTTGAATTCGCGAAACAAATTCAGAGCTCGGCTCTACCGTCAGTGTTCCCGCCCTACCCCAACCGCAGGGAATTTGACATCTACGCTCAAATGGATACCGCGAAAGAGGTCGGAGGCGATTTCTACGACTTCTATATGCTCGACGACTCGACGATAGCGTTCCTAATAGCGGACGTGTCGGGTAAGGGTATTCCCGCGGCGATGTTTATGATGAAGGCTAAGACCATTATAAAAGACCTCGCGGAAAGCGGCTTGGAGGTAAACGACATATTCACGCAGGCGAACGCAAAGCTGTGCGAAAACAACGACGCGGGTATGTTCGTAACAGCGTGGATGGCGATAGTAGATTTAAAAACGGGCGTTATGAGCGTTGCGAACGCCGGACACAACCCGCCCGTCATAAAGCGCGCAAACGGTGAATTCGCTTACGAGAAACAGCGCGCAGGCTTTGTTCTCGCGGGTATGGAGGGTCTTAAGTACAGAAAGACCGAAATACAGCTATCCCCCGGCGACCAGATTTACCTTTACACCGACGGCGTTACCGAGGCGACCGACAAGGACGACGGGCTTTACGGCGAGGACAGACTTGTCGATTTATTAAACACGCTTGAAGACACCGATGTAAAATCAATCTGTGAGGAAGTAAAGCGCGACATAGACCGTTTCGTCGGCGACGCGCCGCAGTTTGACGATATTACGATGGTAAGCTTTAAGATAAACTTTATAAAGGGCGACAATAAACTATCGTTTATCCCCGGTAAGGACGCGGGCGTTGCCGTGAGCGATTTCGCGCAGCAGATCACGTCAAAGCTTGATGTGCTCCCGAAAATTTCGAGCAAGGTGAGCATCGCGATCGATGAGATTGCCTCGAATATAATCAATTACAGCAAGGCGAAAACCGTCGAAATTTCATACTCGATAGAAAACGATAAGCTGAATTTGACGTTTGAGGACGACGGTCAGCCGTATAACCCGCTTGAAACGGAGGATCCCGACATAACGCTGTCAGCCGAGGAACGGCAGATAGGGGGTCTCGGAATTTTCATGGTTAAGAAAATGACCGAAAGCATGGATTACAAATATGAAAACAATAAAAATATTTTAAAGCTTGTGATGGCTTTAAACTCATAAAACACGGGAAGAAGGAATAAAAACATGAAAACGGATATTTGTACAATCTCCGGCGACAAAGCGACATTCAATGTGATATTCACCGAGGTTGAAAAGTCTGCCGAGTACAACAAACTCCCCAAAAAGCAGGCTCTCCAGTTAAGACTTCTGGCGGAGGAACTTGTGGGAATGTTACCGGAACTTTTGGAAGTCGGCGACGGTAAGTTCTGGATTGAAAACGACGGGAACGATTTTGCCCTTCACGCGTCAATCAAGGCGGAGCGTCTGTCGATGTTTGACAAGGAGGACATTCTCTCCCTTTCAAAATCGGGCAAGAATGCCGCGTCCAAGGGCATTATAAACAAAATACGTCTCGTTACCGAGGGTATGCTTGACGGATACCTTGAGGCGGCGAAGGTGCCGGGCGGCGGCGAATACTACGACCTCTACGACATGGGCGTATGCCCCGCGAACGCGTATGACGACAGGTGGCTCCACGCGTGGTCGCTGAGCAGCTATAAGGAATACGCCGGCGACAACAAGGACGGCGACGCATGGGACGAACTGGAAAAGTCCATAATCGCCAACCTCGCGGACGACGTTATCGTGGGCGTTATCGGCAGAAACGTGGACATAATCATAAAAAAGAAATTCGCGTAAACGAATACAAAAAAAACAGACCGTATCGCCTGAACGGTCTGTTTTTGTATGTTATTCGAGAAATTTATCGCGCAGGGCGATTATATCGTCGTCCGTTAAGCCGAGACCCTCGGTGAGATAATTTTCAACCGAGCCGTACTCAGCTTTAACGCCGTCAATCGCAATGTTAAAGAAATCCTCGTATACGGCGATGGCTGTTCCGACGTATTCCTTCGTTTCGTCCTCGGTAAGACCGAGTTCCGCCGCATGTGCCTCGCTCCCTGCAATCCGATCCTTGTTGTACGCGTCGTTTGTCAGGAGATAATCCTGTTTGATAGTATCCTCGTCCGCGCCGAGCGCGTACAGAAGCAGCACGGCAGCCATTCCGGCTCTGTCCTTGCCTTGCGAGCAGTGCCACAGCACAGCCTCGCCGTCCTCGACTGTGAGCAGCTTATCGAAAAACTCCGAGTACGCCTTTTTACCCTCGTCGGTCAGGAGCATCTTTGAATATATCGTCGAAAGACCATGATGCTTTGCGAGAGTTATGTATGCCTGCTCGGGGTCGTTCGTCCTTCTTGCCTCCATTATCGCAGCCACTGTTTCATCGTCGTACAGCGATGACGTGAACATCGGCAGCCATACGTTTTCCGCGCCCTCAACTTCTTTGTCGGGCTGCACTTTGCGCTCCGTTTCCGTTCTGAAATCGAACACGTACCTTAAATGATACTTTTCGGCGAGCGTTTTCGCGCCCTCGTCCGTAAGTGTGGACAGCGCGGCGCTCCTTAAAAGCACGTCGTCCTTTATCTTCCTGCCGTCGGCGCATACGTAGCCGCCGAGCTGACGAGCGTTGCCCACACCGTCAAGCTCTATCGCCTGCGTTTCGAGCGAAACGGTCGGGGGCTGTTCCTCCTTTTCCTGCGTCACACCGCCCGAGCACGACGCGGTCAAAATAACCGACGACGCTGCCAAAACCGTTACAGCCCGCTTTATTATATTATTCATTTAATAATCCCCCCTTTGTGAGCATCAATATTTTTACATTATAATTATATATCCGTTTATATAATTTTGCAAGATTTTGTATTGATTTTTTGAGTTAAAAAGAGTAAAATTAAGAACGGATTAAATTTATTACGAGGAGAAACGAAATGGAACACACATACAATGACGGAGTTTTAACAATCAGATTGTACGAGAGAACGGACTCGACCAACGCCGACGCGGTTGAAAACGAAATATTTAACCTTGTGCGTGAGTGCGGCGCAAAAAGCGTTGTGCTTGACGCGGCGGACACAAAGTACATATCGAGTGCGGGACTTAGGGTTATATTAAAGCTGAAAAAGACGATAGATAATTCAAAGGTGATAAACGCGTCGCCCGAGGTGTACGAGATATTTGAGATGACGGGCTTTTCCGAGATAATCGACATAGAGAAGGCTCTGCGAGAAATATCCGTCGAGGGCTGTGAAAAAATCGGCGAGGGCGGGTTCGGAATAGTGTACCGCATTGACGATGAAACCATTGTGAAGATATACAAGTCAGCCGGAACGGACACGATAAAGCGCGAAATGAATTACGCGAAACAGGCGTTTATAAAGGGCGTGCCGACGGCGATTTCATACGATATGGTAAAATGCGGCGACCGTTACGGCGTTGTGTTTGAACTTATAAAGTCGGACACACTGGCGAACGCGCTTACCGCCAATCCCGAAAAATTTGACGAGTACGCGGAGAAATATATAAATCTGGTAAAGACCGTACATTCCACGGATGTGAGCGATATTATTTCCGCGCGCGCCAATGATTTGTACCGCGACACGTTCGCCAAGATAAAAAATTATCTGACGGACGAAGAATACGCCGAACTTATGCGCCTTTTTGACGCGATACCCGACAGGAACACGATGGTTCACGGCGATTTGCACGCGCGAAACATTATGATTCAAAACGGCGAGCTGCTGCTTATCGACATGGACGAGATAACATGCGGACACCCGATATACGACCTGTGCAATATTTATTACGCGTACACGGAGATGCCCAAGCGCGGCGACGCGGACACTATGCGGTATCTCGGCATAAGCGCGGATATGTGCAAAAGACTTGTCGAAAAGTTTAACGAAAAATATTTCGGAGGTCTTACGGACGACCGGTTTAAGGCTGCGGTTGACGGTATGAACGTGTTCGCGCAAATGCGGTACGCGTATCTGCGCCTTATCGTAAATAGCAAAGTCAGTTCGTATGAGGAGCGCGTAAAAGGCGTGGTGCAAAGTATTAAGGATGTAATACTTCCGCAGGTTGACACCGCGATCAAGTCGCTTGAATTTATAGGCTGACACAAAAAATCCCCGTTTGCGTGCAAACGGGGATTTTTGATTTTGTTTATTTGTTTTCGGTCTTTTTCGGTATAAATTTTAAGATAAGCTCCGTAAATGCCGACGCACCCGCTACGAAGTAGCACACGCGTACAAACTCGGCAAGCGCCTTTGTGATGCCGGAGTTCCGGCCCGCCGCGATAAGCGCGTCCGCGCCGACTCCCGCGAAGTGGTCGAGCGCGGTGTATGTAAGCACGCAGAATATAAGTCTTATGATATTCGCGGTGTTATCGTCGGTCGAGAATTTTATAAACCGTCTTTCGATGAACCAGCCGATGAAAAAGCCTATACCCATACCGGCGTTTTTAAACGAGTCTACAGCCATTTTCGAGCCCTCGACTATTACCGAGCCGTCGGCGGCGTAATCCGTCGGGTACGACTTTAAAGCCGCGTAAAGTATAAGCAGCACGCATAGAGCCACGCCGCCGAGCATTACCCATATATCCATGTTCGGACGCTCGTCGATAATCGGCATAAGCTTTGACATCAGAAACAGCACCGCCGCGCCTATGACGAGCGCGACCACAACGTCCTGCGGCGTATGAACGCCGAGGTAGTTTCTTGAAAACGCTATGAGCAGAACGAGTATTATCAGTATGACGGAAAACCATTTCGGACATTTAACGCCGTCCTTTGCGGGTATAGCCATTCCGCCCCAGACGCTCGTCGCGTTCGCGGTGTGACCGCTTGGGAACGAGTAACCCGTCGCGTCCTTCATAGCCTCGGGAACGGGCGTGATACGCGCGTCGCGTATCCACGGACGGTACACGCACGCCGTTATTTTGATAAAGCCGTTTATTATTCTGTTTGTGTAGAGCGAGAACATTAAAAATATTCCCTGTTTTTTGTTGAGACCCCAGTACACCAAGCCGACGAAGAACACAATTACCGACGTTTCGCCAAGCTTTGTTATGTACTCGAAAAACGTGTTGAGCACGCCTCCCGTCGCGTCGCGGAGGTTTTGCAGCGCAAGTAAGTAATTGATGTCCATATTATTGTTTCCCTTCTTAAATCAATATATGGCAATTATACCATATATTTCAGATTTTGTCCATAGCCGTTTGCAACTCTGCGCAGATTTATTCCCTCCCGTTCATCAGCATTTCCGTGTAGTATTTTTCAAGCTCGGGATAGTCGAGGAGCGCCCTGCGCCCTTCGTCTGTGATACGGTAAACGCCCTTTCGTACCTTTTCGTACCAGCCGTATGAATTGTACCTAAGTATGGTCTGCGTGTTGTCCGCGCCGCCGCAGGCGCGTATCTCTTTCGGGCTAAGCTCACCGTACATATCGAGTATACACGCTATTTTTATGCACTTTTCCGTGTACGCGGTGACGATTTTCGTACCCGTCACGCCGCCGGTATTTGTGTCGATGCTCCGACCGTCAATTTCGCGCAGTATCTCCCTGCGCTTTTTTTGATTTTTGTACGTTGACGTGTACGGTTTCGGCTCGAACACGATCTCCGCGAACGAATGTGCGCCGCGCAGCGACACGAATATAAGACCGAGCTCCAGCTTTTTCAGCACCGAAAACACCTGCCGAAACTTATTGAACGAGTAATTTTTCGGTTTCGGCACGGCGACAAACACGTCCGCGCCCGTCCTCTGACGTTTAAGCCCCTGCGCTAAAAGCGTGACCGTCATGTTGCGTTTTAGTTCCACGATTATAAACTCATCGTCTTTAACAGCCGTCATGTCGCAGTCCTTCACTTCGGCGTTGACCTTGTAGCCGCGCTTTTCAAACAGGTCGCGGACGGGCGGATAAAGTTCCTTCTCCGTCATATCTCTTTAAGCTCCCCACCCTTTACCTCTATATGCTCGCGGTTGACCTCTATCCACACGGACGCGGCGTTCGGGTTGTACACCTTATCGCAGTCGGCTGTGAATTTGAGGTTTTTCGCCGCGTTCATGTAATCGACGATTTCGATATTCGTCGCGTACCAAATATCGTCCCTGCCGCCGATAAACTCGCAGAACTCCTCCATATCGCCCCATGTATCGTCGCGGTCAAACTCGTAGCTGTGACCCCAGACGTACATCATGTAAAGGTACTGCGTCTTATGTAAATCGGCGAACCGCCGCGCGTTCTCCATGAGGTTGTGGCTGTGGTGACACGTGGCTTTCCATTCGAGGAAATCGTCGGGGAAACCGAATTCATCCGTATTTCCGACAACTCGGCTGTACTCGATGCCGCAAGCGGGCAGAAGATTTATTATATCGCGGCTGTACGAGCCGTTGGGGTAGCTTAATCCCCTTACGGGGTAGCCGCAAGCCTTTTCGAGCAGCTTTCTGTCCTCGATAATCTGCTGCGTCACGAGCGTAAGAGGGCAGCGTTCTATCGTCGGGTGCGTGAGCGTGTGGCACGACACCTCATGTCCCTTGTACAAATCCTTTACCTCGTCAAGCGTTACGCGGCGTTCGTCAACGCCCATAATACCCGAATTTAAGTGAAACGTTCCCTTGATCCCGTGCTTGTTGAAAATTTCGATAAGGCGGCGGTCGAATATCTGACCGTCGTCGTAACTCATCGTGAGTACCTTGTGCTTACCGCCGGGAAAGCACGTGTAAACTACCTTGGGTCTTTTGTTTTCCATTTTGTATATCTCCTTTGTAATTTAGTTTGCGTGTTTAAGCGTTATAACCGTGAGTTCGGGGCGGTTGAACAGCCTCGGTATAGCCATCGGGTTGCCGATACCGCGGCTCACGAGCATTTCCGAGCCTTCCGACGCGTACCTGCCCGACGTGTATTTCGGGAAAAACATGCCGCTGCTCGTCCAGCCGGATTTCGGCGCGACAATGCCGCGTCCGCCGGGAAGTCTTACCTGACCGCCGTGCATATGCCCCGACAGTATTAGGTCAAAGCCCTGATCCTTAACGCAGTCAAACAGGTTGGCGCGGTGGAACAGAAGTATGTCGTAGCCGTCGTAGCCGCGTATTTTCGCGAGGCACTTGCGTACCGTCTCGCCCGCCTTCGCGGAATTGAGCGTGAACGGGTCGTCTATGCCCGACAGCGACACGCTCTCGCCGCCCGACTCCAATATGACGCGCTCGTTGTGCAGCGTCGTTACGCCCGCGTTCGCGATGTCGCGCTCAAATTCGTTGTAATCGTCGCGCCACACATCATGGTTGCCCGTTACGGCGTACACGGGCGCGACGGGAGCGATCCTCTCGCACAGGTGCAGCGCGGGAAGGTAGCTGCCCTCGTCGTCGGCAAGGTCGCCGGTAGACACTATAATATCGGGTTTTATATCGCGCACAGCGTCCGTAACGCCCGGCACGCTGTCGTTGTGGTAATCTGAGATCTGCGCTATTTTAAAGCCGTCGAAGGACATAGGTATCTTGTCAGAGGTGACGGTGTAATCCGTGACTTCGAGCCGTCTGTCTATACCCTGCGCCAGCATGAACGCGCCGCCCGTCACGGCGGCAAATTTGAATAACCTACCCATTCGGTTCGCCCCTTTGATGTTCTTATGTGGATAGTATACCACCTATTTAAAAGAAAAACCA
>CANQIP010000019.1 GCA_947623955.1 uncultured Clostridia bacterium
TGCGACGTTATCTTAACGCCGACCGCGCCGACAACGGCGTACAAAATAGGCGAGCAGGAGAACGACCCCGTCAAGATGTACCTCGCGGACATATACACCGTCACCGTGAACATAGCGGGTCTGCCCGCAATCTCGACGACGTGCGGCTACGACAAAAACGGTATGCCGATAGGTATGAGCCTTATCGGGTGCGCGTTTGACGAAAAGACGATCATATCGGTCTGCGACCGTTTTGAAAAGGACTTTAAGCGGAAGGAGGCGGTATTATGAGATACGTGCCTGTTGTGGGACTTGAAATACACTGCGAGATGCTCACGAATTCAAAGGTGTTCTGCACCTGCCAAAACGAGTTTGGCGGCAGTGAAAACACTCGCGTTTGTCCGCGCTGCAGCGGTATGCCCGGCACTTTGCCTCTGCTTAACCGCGGCGCGGTGCGTCTCGCAGCGAAGGCGGGCTACGCTTTGGGCTGCACCGTTCACGGCTACAGCGCGTTTGACAGAAAGAATTACTTTTACCCCGACCTTCCGAAGGCGTACCAGATCACGCAGTTCGACTCGCCCATATGCACCGACGGACACGTTACCGTCACGGGCGGCAAGGACATACGCATAAACCGCATACACATAGAGGAGGACGCGGGCAAGCTCGTGCACGACGATTACGAGGGCGTGTCGATGGCTGACTACAACCGCTGCGGCGTGCCGCTTATCGAGATAGTGACCGAGCCCGATTTCCGCACCGTCGAGGAAGTGCAGGATTTTGTGGAGCAGGTCGCGCTTAGATTAAAGTACGCGGGCGTGTGCGACGCGCGTATGGAACAGGGCTCGATGCGCGTCGACGTAAACATTTCGATTATGCCCGAGGGCAGCGACAAATTCGGTACGCGCGCGGAGCTTAAAAATCTGAACTCGCTGAAGGCGATAGGACGCGCGATAGAATACGAGATACAGCGTCAGTCGGAGATACTCGACGCGGGCGGCGAAGTGGTGCAGGAAACACGCCGTTACAACGACAACCACGGTGACACGAAGGCTCTCCGATCGAAAGAGGAGGCGCACGACTACCGCTATTTTCCCGAACCCGACATTCCGCCCGTCCTGCTTACCGACGAGGAAATGGAAGAAATCAGGAACGAAATGCCCGAAATGCCGCAGGAGAGATTTAAGCGTTACACCGAGGTTTACAAGCTGCCCGCCGAGGACGCGGGACTTATAATCGCGGACAAGGCGTTTTCCGATTTTTACGACGCGGCGGTCGCGATAAACCCCGACTACAAGCAGATTTCAAACCTTATGCTCGTGGAGCTTAACCGTAATTTGAACGAGGCGGAAACAGGCATGGAGGATTTGAAATTTAAGCCGGAGGATTTGGCTACAACCGTTAAAATGGCGTCGGACGGAGTTATTTCAAAGAATGCCGCGAAGGAAATTGTTTCGATAATGTTCGCCGAGGGCGGTAAGCCCGAGAAAATAGCGAAAAAGCGCGGCTTTATAATGAGCAGCGACACGTCCGAGCTTGACGCGGCGATCGACAAGGTACTCGCCGAAAACGCCGACAGCGTGGAAAGCTACAAAAACGGCAACGAAAAGGTATTCGGTTTCCTTATGGGACAGGTAATACGCGCGCTCGGCAAGTGCGCGAACCCGAAACTCGCGAAGGACGCGCTGACGGAGAAATTGAAGTAAATTCGGAGGAAAGTAAAATGGAGAAAATAGACGGCATACAGCTTAAAAGCGAAATAACGCTTGCCGACCTCGAAAAAAGCGAGGGAGGGGAGATAACCTTTTCGGCTTGCGTGCATAAAATACGCGACATGGGCGGCTTTTCGTTTATAATTCTGCGCACGGGAAGGTACGTGCTGCAATCGGTGTACGCCAAAGACGAGTGCAAAGGCGATTTTGACGCGCTCACCGAGGGCGCTTACGTAACGGTCACGGGCGTTGTGAAGAAAGAGCCGCGCGCGAATTACGGCTATGAAATAACGCTTTCATCGTTTGAAATACTGTCAAAGCCTAAGGAGGAATATCCGCTGCACGTATCGTCAAAGCACCTCGGCTGCTCTATCGAGACGAGCATGGAACACAGGAGCGTCGCGCTGCGCCACCCCGAGCAGAGGGCGGTGTTTAAGGTCGCCGAGGGCGTAGTGTCGGGCTTTCGGGAGTTTATGCTCGGCGAAGGCTTTACCGAAATCCACACGCCGAAAATCGTCGCGGCGGGCGCGGAAGGCGGCGCGAACATATTCAAGCTTAAATACTTCGGACAGAACGCGTACCTCGCGCAAAGCCCGCAGTTTTACAAGCAGACGTGCGTGGCGTTTTTCGACCGCGTGTTTGAGATTGCACCCGTGTACAGAGCCGAAAAGCACAACTCGACGCGTCATTTGAACGAGTATATAGGTCTTGACTTTGAAATGGCGTTCATAGACGATATGCACGACGTAATGGCTATGGAAACAGCTATGCTGCGCCACGTAGTAGAATATCTTGCCGTAAACTACTCTCACGAGCTTGAAATGCTCGGCGCGTCGCTGCCGGAGGTAAAGGAGATACCGTCGGTGACGTTCTTTGAGGCGCTCGACATACTCGGCAAGGAGCGCGCGCAGTTCGACCTCGACCCGACCGACGAGATAAAGCTGTGCGAGTGGGCGAAGAAAAATCACGGCAGCGAATTTATATTCGTCGAGAAATTCCCCGGACTTAAACGTCCGTTTTACGCGATGGATTCGAAGGACGACCCAAAACTCGCCGAAAGCTTTGACCTTCTGTTCCGCGGACTTGAAATAACGACGGGCGGACAGAGAATACACGACTACGACGAGCAGGTGGAAAAGCTAAAGCGTTACAAGGTCGAGCCGGCGGAACTCGGCGCGTACCTCGACATTCACCGTTACGGCATGCCGCCGCACGGCGGACTGGGTATCGGTCTGGAGCGTCTCGTGATGAAACTGCTCGGTCTTGACAACATAAGACAGGCGAGCCTGTTCCCGAGAGACCTTCACCACCTCGACCCCTGACACAACATTTAGAGTGTTACAAGTAAAAGTATACATTTTTTACCACTATATTTCGCCCTTAACTAAGTATTTTTCACAATAATACTTTTTGAGGGCGAAATGTTTTGAAATTGTATGTAAAATGTGGTATAATAAATGTAACTGCGATAAACAGCAATAAAAAAATTTATTATAATGGAGGAACAGAACATGACTGAAAACAAAACAGTCCTTGCATGGCTTGACGAAATGGCTGCCATGTGTCAGCCGGACGAGATCGTCTGGATCGACGGCAGCGAGGAACAGCTTGACGCTTTAAGAGCCGAGGCCGTTGCAACGGGCGAAATGATTAAGCTGAATGAGGAAAAGCTCCCCGGCTGTCTCTACCACAGAACAGCCCCCAACGACGTTGCGAGAGTGGAGGACAGAACCTTTATCTGCACGCCGACCGAGGAGGAGGCGGGCCCCATTAACAACTGGATGGCTCCCGACGAGATGTACGCCAAGTTAAAGGCGCTCTACAACGGCTCGATGAAGGGCAGAACGATGTACGTAATCCCGTACTCGATGGGCCCTGTAGGCTCGCCGTTCTCGAAGATAGGTATCGAGCTTACCGACAGTATCTACGTTGTACTCAACATGGCTATTATGACGAGAGTCGGACAGAAGGTACTCGACCGGCTCGGCAACGATCCCGACGCCGAATTTATAAAGTGCCTGCACGCGAAGAAGGACGTAAACCCCGACGACAGATACATCGTACAGTTCCCGCAGGACAACACGATATGGTCGATCAACTCCGCTTACGGCGGCAACGTACTGCTTGGCAAGAAGTGTTTCGCGCTCCGTATAGCGTCGTACCTCGGCAAGAACCAGGGCTGGATGGCAGAGCATATGCTTATCCTCGGTCTTGAAAATCCGCAGGGCGAGGTTAAGTACATCTGCGCGGCGTTCCCGTCGGCTTGCGGCAAGACGAACCTCGCGATGCTCATACCGCCCGAGTATCTGAAGAAACAGGGCTACAAGGTATGGACTGTCGGCGACGACATTTCGTGGCTCAACATCGGCCCCGACGGCAGACTTTACGCGATTAACCCCGAATCCGGTTTCTTCGGCGTTGCGCCCGGTACGAGCGTTAAGACAAACTTCAACGCGCTCGAATCGACAAAGAAGAATACAATCTTCACAAACGTTGCTATAAATAACGACGATATGACTGTTTGGTGGGAAGGTCTCGACAAGAACCCGCCTGTAAACGCGACAGAGTGGAAGGGCGCGAAGGTGAACGGCCCCGAGTACATCGCGGACGGCAACAACCTCGCTCACCCGAACTCGCGTTTCACTGCTCCGGCAATAAACTGCCCGTGCATCTCGTCAGAATTTGAGAACCCGCAGGGCGTTCCCGTTGACGCTATCATATTCGGCGGCAGACGCGCAAAGTGCGCTCCGCTGGTATATCAGTCGAGAGACTGGCAGCACGGCACGTTCGTGGGCGCGACAATGGCATCCGAGACGACAGCCGCGGCTGCGGGCGCTGTAGGCGTTGTACGCCGCGACCCGATGGCTATGAAACCGTTCGTTGGTTACAACATGGCTGATTACTGGGGTCACTGGATTGAGATGGGTAAAAAGCTCGGCGACAAAGCACCGAAGATTTTCCACGTTAACTGGTTCAGAAAGGACGACGACGGCAACTTCATGTGGCCCGGATTTGGCGAC
Organism: uncultured Clostridia bacterium; assembly: GCA_947623955.1. Lineage (GTDB taxonomy): Bacteria > Bacillota > Clostridia > UBA1381 > UBA1381 > Hominilimicola. The sequence goes on from CANQIP010000019.1 coordinate 4,712, forward strand.
AACATGCGCGTACTTCTCTGGATACTCAACCGCTGCGCGGGCAAGGTTGACGCGGTTGACTCGCCGATAGGCTACCTGCCCAAGCCCGAGGATATCGACATCACCGACCTCGACATGACCGTTGACGACGTTAAGGCTCTTCTTACGGTAGACAAGGCTGAATGGCTCAAAGACGTTGAGGATCCCGACACGGGTATCAAGCAGTACTTTGCACAGTTCGGCGACAGACTCCCGAAGGAAATGGCGGACGAACTCAATAAATTAGAGGCAAATCTTTCAAAGTAAAAAACCGCCCTATGGGGCGTGAGACCAAAGAGCGTATCGCATGATACGCTCTTTTAACATGCAAAGATATATACGCCAAAATAAAAATTTTGTCGGGACATACGCCCGTCCGCCGTAGCTGATAAAATAAATGTATTGACACAGTACACAGCAGCGTATAAAATTATAACAGAGGGTGATGAACTATGAATAATTCCGATAAGCTTGAACGGACACTCGCCATATTTTTCCGTGCCGTGAGGGGCGAGGACTTGTCCGTGCGGCGCATATCGGACGAGTACGGCGTATCGACCAAGACCATAGCGCGGGACATAAGAGATTTAAAGACTTTTTTGGCTGAAAACCGTGACATGCTCGGCTATGCGGAGCTGCAGTATTCCTATCGCCGTAAGGCGTACTGCCTTAAAATGGAGGAATTTTTGTCTGACCGCGAATTGCTTGCTCTTGTGAAAATTCTGATTGCAAGCCGTGCGTTAAACAGGGGAGACATGCTTTCCATAGTCAATAAAATTAAATGTTTTTCCGCGCCGGAGGACAGGAAAATGCTCAATAATATGCTCAGCCGTGAAATGTATTATTACAGCGCGGTCGGTTCCGACGTGCCGCACGTGACGGACAGATTGTGGCAGATTTCACGTGCGATTGAGCTGAAAAAGGAAATCACAATAATATATTACAAAATGGATCGCTCGGAAATTACGCGACGTATAGCGCCCGTCTCGATAATGTTCAGCGAATATTATTTTTATCTTATCGCGTTCCACGAAACGGAAAACGGTATGACCGAACGGTTCTACCGCATCGACCGTATAAAAGAGGTAGCGGAGCACCGCGATACCGTGATGCGGCGGCCGCAGTTTAACGAGGGCGAGCTTAGGCGGCTCAACCAATTTATGTTCCCGGGCAAAAACCGACGCATACTGTTCGAATTTACAGGTCCGTCGGTACAGGCGGTGCTTGACCGCCTGCCGACAGCAAAGCTGATTGACGTGAGAAACGGTGTAAGCATAATCGAAGCGCAGGTATACGGCGACGGTATAAGAATGTGGCTTTTGTCGCAGGGCGACTGGGTGAAAGTGCTTGAACCGCGGGAACTGGCGGACGAGATACGCGGCTGCGCCGAAAGAATTGCCGAAAGCTATAAATAAATTTAATAAAAATTTTCAGACGGACATATGCGTGTCCGTCTGCTTTGATATTATGGGTATGTAAAAAAAATTTAAGGAGGTACATACCTATGAAAAAGAAAATTTTAGCGCTAATCCTTTTGTCTGTGTTAAGCGCGTCACTGACAGCCGGATGCTCGCTAAACGGCGGTGCGCCGGCGGGGGACGGCGAGGAACAAACACAACAGGCGGAGCAGACTGAGGAGAAGGAAACCGAAAAGCCGGCGAAAAAAACAAATAAGGGCAAATACGACAACATAGACGCCGACTCCGTTCCTATAGGCGTGGACGAGATTGAGTTTATCAACAGCAAATCATATGACGGCACAACATATGTTCACATCAAGGGACGCATTTATAAAAACGGCGGCGACATCAAAGAAAGCTACGTCGGTGTTACGTTCGAGATATATGACGAAAACGGCGAACGCATAGGAGAGAAAACGGTGTCGCCGAACGATTCTATGGCTGTCGGCGATGACGCAAGGTTTGAAGATACCATTTCGTTGAATGTGGCGAGAGACGACGGTATGAACGTCCCCGATGAGACGGTTGTCGAATACACAGCGAAAATTATTGACATAAAGGAAAAGGACGCCGAGGAGGCGTCGCTTGAAGCCGCAATAACGGACATTGAAACCGCAATCAAATGGGATAAGGAATACGACAAAGCGCAGATACTTCTGGACGCCGCGCTTAAACAGTATCCCGACAACACGGATTTGAAACTGCTCCAGGCTGAGCTTGACGCAGAGAAAGCCAAGAATGCGGGTTGACAAAATTTTAACGTAAAATTTTCAGACGGACACACTGTGTCCGTCTGATTTGTCGTTTGCCCGTATTAAACGATTAATAATACGCTGTCGGATGCTGAATAATTTGCATAAAAAAATGCCGAAATATTGACTTTTATAGTATATTTTGATATAATATATTAAATTTTATGTAACGTAGGTGAAGGCAATGACAACAAGCAATCTTGAAATTTCTCAGTATGTACAAAAGCATCCCATAATCAACCAAAATCGAAGATTTAAAATTCAGTATATTTATATTCTTAATTATTTTCATTTGAAATATTCCAAAAACAGCCAATGGGCGCACAGCATGATACAACTCTATAAAAGTGTGTTTCTTGACAATACGGATGCGCAGAAAATGTGCGATTTTGTTTTTGATGACTTTGAACTTGAGAAAGCCGTTAAAAGGTATGGTTTTATCAAGTACAGATATTGTATTTTTATTGATTGTCTGTTCATAAACGCGTATAACAGCAAGCCTAAGGCAAGAAAAATTGCGGATGAACTTTCCTCGGCTTACGACGGTAAGTACACAAAAGAAATCGACATGCTGTACAACGAGCTGTACGGCGGGGAAGTATGTGTGAAAAAACTCCCGAACACGGATTATATGCGTGAATGTTGGATGAAAAACAGGGCATTTTTAAAGCTCCCGAAAAAACGCATACTAATCACGGCGACGATGAGCGCGGGTAAATCCACGCTGCTTAACGCACTGACCGGCAAGCATGTTACGCGGATGATGAACGAGGCCTGCACTTCAAAAATTCACTATATAATAAACAAGTCATATGAGGACGGATTTTCGTACGAGCACGATTACGTATTACGCCTTAACGCGGGGATGGAAGAACTGATGGATGATGATTTGCGTAACAAATCGTCGGAAATCAGCGTCGGAGCAAGGTTTTTCTCGCCTTGGGAAGTCAATGGGCGCATTTGCTTTATAGATACTCCGGGGGTCAACTCGGGAGAATATCCGGAGCACCGTACCATAAGCCGAAACATGTTAAGCAGCGGAGAATATGACCTTGTGCTTGTCCTGCTGAACGGAGGCAATCTGGGAACGGACGATGAAAGAGAAAATCTTGAATATATATGCAAAAACTGCGACAAGGACATTATATTCGTAATAAACAAGCTGGATAAGTTTAGAAGCGGCGAGGATTCTGTGGATGACTCGATTGAACGTGCAAAGAAAAGTCTTATGGAAATAGGATTTGTAAATCCAAAGGTGTATCCCGCATCGGCGTACGCGGGCTACCTTGCGAAAATATCGCTCAAAGGCGAGCCGATGGATAAATATACAGCCGATGAATTTGAAATTCTAAGCCTAAAACTGGACATACCGGATTATCGTTTCAGCCGGTATTATCCCGCGGAAACGCAAATTCAAGCCGACGGCGGCGACGCGGAAAAGCTGCTTATAAATTCAGGCATAGCTTCGCTTGAACAATTATTATACAATTTACAAGGGAGGAATACAAAATTATGAAGGAAATTTTTATCAAGCACAACCCGTACAGATTAATAACGGACATCACAATAGACGGCGAGCAACCTGAACAGAACAGCCGTCTGCTTTTCGGAGAGAAACGTCTGCAGGAATGGGTGGAAGATTTGCCGAAAATTCTGCACGAGGAATATAACAGTAAGGAATTTAAGATTATTTTTCACGGTACCACGCTTGATTATGAGGACGTTCAGTCGGTTGTCAATGATGCGAACAAAAACGGCATGGAAATGACGCTGGAGCATAAACCGGCGAAGGAGGTTTCCGACAAGGAGGCGGCTATTCAGGCGATATTCGATAAAATTCAGGAAGGACCGTTTGACGAACTTCGCGCTCCCGACATGGTAAAAGCTTTTGAACTGGCAAAAAGCAGCGATTTTGAAGTATGCGTTGTAGCGACGATGAGCGCCGGCAAATCGACGCTTATCAACGCATTGCTTCGGCAGAAACTGATGCCGTCGAAACAGGAAGCGTGTACTGCGACAATAACGGAAATAAAGGATACCGACTCCGATCACTTCAGCGCGGAGGCATATAATTCCGAGGGCGTTACGGTGGGTGAATATGACAATCTTACCTACGACATTATGAGCGAGCTTAACGGACGCGAGGACGTTTCCAGGATAAGGGTCGAAGGCGACATCCCGTTTGTGGGGGCGGACGATACCTCCCTCGTTCTCGTGGACACGCCGGGACCGAACAATTCAAGAGACCCGGGGCATAGGGAAACGACATTCGGTATGCTTTCGAAGTCGTCAAAGGCTGTGGTTCTGTACGTCATGAACGCCACTCAGCTTGGGATAAACGACGATTGCAGTTTGCTCCATTCTGTGTCGGAAAGCATGAAAGTCGGCGGAAAGCAGTCGCGCGACAGGTTTATTTTTGTCGTAAACAAGCTCGATGAGTTCAGAAATGAAGAGGACAGCGTTAAGTCGACAATCGATAGGGTACGCTCTGATCTTCAGGATAAAGGCATAGAAAATCCGAACATATATCCGGCGTCGGCGTTGACGGCTCTTGACATCAGAACAATACTTACGGGCGATGTGGATAAGAAAAATCTTAAGGTTCGCGAAGCAGAACTCAAAGTAGAACTACTCAACCAATATGAGCAATTACATTTTGAGGAGTACGCTCCGCTGCCGCCGTCTGCGAGAAATACGGTAGACGAGCTGCTGAAAGACGCTGTGGAGAAGGGTGACGCGAACGCTCAGGCAATCATTCATACAGGCATTGTACCGATCGAGCAGGCAATAAAGACGTATGTGCAGAAATATGCGAAAACCGCGAAGATAAAGAATATCGCCGACACGTTTGTTAAAAAGCTTGAAAGCGCAAGAATATTCGAGGTTACCAAACAGAAAATTGCCGATAATCAGGATAAGTGCAGCGAGATTTCAACCGCCATAGCAAAAATCCAGAAAAAGCTTGACGACGGCGACAACGCAAAGCAGTTCAAGGAGAAAATAGAGAATATCGATTATGAGACGGAAATCAATAAATCCATAAGCGATACGATAAGGCAGGCGCAAACCAAAATAACGGAATCAATAGAGCCGAATAAGAAAAAAGACACAAAACCCGCCTTCTTAGGGGCCTTATTAACAATATATGAGGAAGAAAAAGATAAAATTTCGGTAGATTATGCGAAAAAACTTGTCAAAAATTTCCGCAAGTTTGCGGAGGATTTGGAAACGCAGATTCAGGTAAAGCTGAAAGATATTATAGAAAATCAAATTTATAAGAATGCCAAAGATCTGACGAGTCAGTATAAAGACCGTCTTAACGAGCTTGCGTCCGAGGTGCAATTGGATGAAATAAGCTTTACTCCGTTTGAAATTCTCAAAGGGGATATAGAGACGGATACCGCGTCTATTGTGAGTAAAATAATGAAAAAGGAAAGCGTCAAGGTAAATGAACACTGGGTAAAAAATACGCATAAAAAGTGGTATAAACCATGGACTTGGTTTGATGAGAGCGGTCACTGGGAAGGTGAATACGAGGACCGGGAATATGTATCGAAGGTCGAGCTTACTCAGAAATACTTTGCCCCAATTCAGAAAAATCTGCATCAGAGCGGAAAGGACGCAAAGCAGTATGCAAAGAAACAGACCGATGTCATAAAGGAAGCGTTTCTTCTGAAATTTGACGAGCTGGACAAGCTGCTTGAAGATAAGCTTAAGGAGCTTAAGAAGTTTACGGCAGATAAGAGCGTCATAGAAGCGGAACTGAAAAAATCGCAGGAGCGTCTCGAATGGCTTAACAATATCCAGAAGGAAGTAAACGATTTACTTGATATATAAGAAAGGGGATTTTAAAAATGAATTTAACTCGGGAATTTACGGATGCGGTAATGAATCAAGATACAATCGGTGTCAGAATTATGCTGAAGGACGCCATGCTGCTCGACCCGTCTATGAGACAGTTTAACGAAATGCTTAAATACGCATCGGAAAATATGGACGATATATACGACGAGCATGACGGCGAGGAGCTTATTACCGATAAATCGCAGTGGGACAAGTCTTATATGAATGGCGAGATGGTTGCCGTCGTGGGTAATTTTTCAAGAGAGAGAGTGGCGCTGCTCAAAAACATTGTAAAGTATTTGTATATGCCGGAGGAAACGCCGAAAAAGACCGTGCACACCGTGAACGAAAGCCGCAATACAAGCAGCAAACCGCAGCCGACGCGGACGACAGGCGGGTATCGGACAAACACCGAGCATACGGGTAAACCGCAGCCGGAGGACAATCACGCGAAAAACCCCTTGGGAATGGGTATGGCTGTGGCGGGCGCCGCCGTTGCCGTTACGGGCATCTGCACGGCAAAGATTTTGCTTGCCGGCGTAGGCACGGCAGTCGCGGCTGCGGGCGTTGTAAATATTATTATGCACAGGGAGGATAATTGACCATGGTTGATACGAAGCAGATGGCTCCGGTCGGCGGCGCGGCAATTCGGGATGACGAACATGCCTATCAAACGGCGCTTAAGGTTATTGACGACGTTGTGATGAAAAATTATGTCGGCAGTCTCTCCGATATGGACATTCTGCCGCTGGACGAAGAGTTTTTAGAGAACAATCTTGAAGATAACGTCCGTTTTTTCAAAATCAACAAAATGGTTTATGAAAAAGACGAATTTGCAACATATAAGTTTGCCGGTGTATTTAATTCTCTGGCTACGAGCGACTGCGCGACGTTTCTGATTATCGACGGGAAGGGAAACGAAACCGATTTTTATATGGGTATTCGCCGCACAAATAAGGACAGAACCACATATTCGTTTATGAAAACCATCGAAAACGCTCTGCTGGGACAATTTCCGGGCGCGGAGACCCATGAGTGCGACGATACGGAAATAAACAAAGTGATTTCCGGTATCAAAACGGAGAGCATATCATCCGTTTCGGGTGTTGCGGGCAGCAAATCCGAACGGATAGACAAAAACAAAAATTTTGTTCAGGGTCTTGAAAAGTTAGTGCTTTCAATGCAGGGACAGAAATACACAGGCATTATTATAGCGAACACCGTATCCCATAACGAGCTGTACAGCCTGCGGAAGGACTACGAAACAATTTACACATCGTTATCCCCGTACGCGACAAACCGGATAAGCAGGGGGGTTAATCAGTCGTTTAACGAGTCTCTTGCCCAAAATCTGACAAGCAGCAGAACGCTTACCGATACTCATCAGGAATCGGTAGGCAAAGGCGGTTCGAAGTCGATTACACATGGTCAATCGCACACCGTTTCAACCTCTGTCAGCGTAGGAGCAAGCGTGGGAGTGATGACCAGTGTCAATGCCGGTGTCAGCAGAACCAGTGCGGATACAAGCTTTGAAAGCGAAACCGAGTCAACCAACTGGAGCAATACAACCACGGAAGGGCGCAGCACCGCAAGGGGAGAGAGCGAAGGAACCACGGAGACGCACGGACAGACGTCGGGTACATCGGAGAACGTCACGGTGACGATACATAATAAAATGATTGAAAGTATACTCGAACGCATCGACAAGCAGCTTAAACGTCTCGATGAAGGTGAAAGCATGGGAGTTTACGAATGTGCGGCGTATTTTATGTCGGACGATAGATATACGGCGGAAATTGCGGCTTCCACATATAAATCGCTGATGCGCGGAGAAAAAACAGGCGTGGAAATGTCGGCGGTAAATTCGTGGCGCAGCAGTAACGGCGTCGATGCCGAGGCTGAACGTCAAAGACACAAGATAAAGCTTCTCAGGGAGTATATGACCAATTTTGTCCATCCGGTGTTTATGTACGCAACCCCCGACGGAACGGATATTCCCGTTACGCCGAGCAGCATAGTGAACGGTAATGAGCTTGCTCTTCACATGGGATTGCCGCGTCACTCGGTATGCGGTCTGCCCGTTATCGAGCATGCGGATTTCGGAAGGGAGATTGTGACCGCAAATGACAGCGGCTCGGAGATTGGTATAAAGCTCGGCTCGATATACAATATGGGGAAAATATATAACAACAGTGAGGTCAAGCTTTCCAAAGAGAGCCTATCCATGCATACGTTTATCGCAGGCTCGACGGGCTCGGGTAAAAGCAATACGGTCTACGAGATGCTTCGTCAGCTTGACAACCTCGGAGTACGCTTTATGGTCGTAGAACCCGTAAAGGGTGAGTATAAGCAAATGTTCGGAAAGAGAGCGCGTGTTTTTGGTACAAATCCGCAGTATACGGAGCTTTTGCGAATAAACCCGTTCAGATTTCCTCAAAAAATACACGTTCTTGAACACATCGACAGACTGGTTGAAATATTTAACGTCTGCTGGCCCATGTACGCGGCTATGCCCGCCGTGCTGAAGGACGCGATGCTCGATGCGTACGAGGAATGCGGCTGGGACTTGATCAATTCAAGCAACAAATACGGAGAGCTTTTCCCGCTGTTCGGCGACCTGCTGAAGTCGCTCGAAAAGGTCATAGAGTCGTCGGAGTATTCGTCCGATACCAAAAGCGATTACAAGGGCTCGCTGATAACGCGCGTAAAATCACTTACAAACGGCTTGAACGGACAACTGTTCGCAGCCGATGAAATCGACGACAAGACGCTTTTTGACGAAAATGTTATTGTTGATTTGAGCCGCGTCGGCTCGCTTGAAACAAAATCCCTGATTATGGGAATACTTGTAATGAGACTCAGCGAGTACAGAATGACGGGAAACGCGGATATGAACTCGCCCCTGCGTCATGTTACCGTGCTCGAAGAGGCGCACCATATCCTAAAGCGTACATCTACCGAACAGACCGCCGAAGGCTCCAATATAACGGGAAAATCGGTCGAAATGATTTCAAATGCCATAGCCGAAATGCGTACGTACGGCGAGGGCTTTATTATTGCCGACCAGTCGCCGGGCGCGGTTGATATTTCGGCGATACGCAACACGAATACAAAGATAATTCTGCGTCTGCCGGAGGAGCAGGACAGACGCGCCGCGGGAAAATCGGCAGCGTTAAAGGATGAGCAGCTTGAGGAAATTGCCAGACTGCCGCGCGGCGTGGCTGCGGTTTACCAGAACGATTGGATCGAGCCTGTTCTTTGTATGGTAAACGAGTATACGGGCAAAAATGACGGATATTCCAAGCCCGAGTATGACGATACGGCGTATATGGAATATGACATGAACGATGAAATAAAAAACATGATTTTAAAAGGGGAGAGGATTAAATATAAGGAAGGCTTTAAGGAGCGCCTTATGAAGTCGAATACAAGCGCGCGGGTAAAAAAGCTTGTAATCGAATATATCGACTCCGATTATGATAAAATCAGATTGTCCGAGCTGGCGTGCGGCTTCTTTAACTCATCCGAGCTCATAAGGCTTTCGGCGTTGTGCAAAACGATTGAAGATTGGCAGGAGCTTGCAATGAAAAGCATCAAACCATCTGTGGAGGATTGCTCGGAAATCGAGATACAAAACCTGCTTCTCCATATATTGTTTGGCAAATCACGTGAAAGCAGGGGAAACAGAGACGTATTTGCCGGCTATCTCGAGTATTTGAAGAGTGAAAGGGGTGTAGCTTAAATATGCCGGAAATAAGCATGAATGAAGTAAAGGATCCGGGGAGTTGCGGAATAAAGCCCGAAAAACATATGACGGATGCGAAATTGAGTGATTTGTTTGATAAGATAACACAAAAGCTTTCCGACATGATAAAAGAAGTGAGGGAAACAGAAAAATACGACGGCGGGCGTTACGGAGATTTGATAAAGGAAAATCATGAGGGTAAGGAAATCCACCATATACCCGCCGACAGTGCAAGCCCGTTGGAAAAGAATGACGGACCTGCGATAGTTATGGACGAGGCGGATCACAGAAAAACGGCAAGCTGCGGCAATTCCAAAGAGGCTTGCGAATACAGGGAAAAACAAAAAGAACTGATTGAAAAAGGGAAATTTGAGCAAGCTATGAGGATGGATTATAAAGACCTGCACGACAAATTCGGCAATAAATATGATGCTGCTTATCGTGAGGCATATAATTACTATAAGCAGGAAGCGAAATATTACTTATAGGAAGGAGATATCAAATAATGGATAGGTTTGATATTACCATAGGCAAAAGTGTCGGGAAAATTGAATTTGGTGCGCCTCGCGAGCATGTTCGGGATGTGATGGGTTTGCCGTTTACCGAATTCAAAAAAAATGAATTCAGCGTCAATACGACCGACGATTACGGATTTTGCCATGTGTATTACGATAAGGACAACGCGTGCGCGGCTGTGGAATTTTTTAAGAAAACCGTTCTTGAATTAAACGGCACGGATTTGTATTCTATGAATTATGGCGATTTATCAAAATACATTCTGAGTCTTGACGATAAATCCGTGCCCGATGATGACGGCATAACGAGCGCGAAATTAAGCATAAGCATATACGCTCCGAACGAAAAGACAGAATCGATATTGGTCGCCCGAAACGGTTATTTTGACTGATTTCCGATGCAATCAACGATCATACAATACCTGAAAAATACTCTTGATTTTTCAAGGGTATTTTTGTTATACAGCGTAAAAACCGCATCGGACAAGCTCTGGACGCAACAAAGCCACCGACGTGCGATCATCGGTGGCTTTGTTGTATATGAACGTAACATTGTACTCAAACAATGTTACCCTTATTATACACCATCAGTTCCGAAATTTCAATAGTTATTTTAAAAAATTTTAAAATTTTTAAAAAAACCTGATTTTTATACATTATCGAAGTACGAGATGTATTTGACCGGCGTTTTTTCACCGAAAAGGTACTCGTAGAGGTCGATAAAGTAGTCGTCCGTCATGCTCGCGATATAGTCTGTAACTATGTCGTCGTTCGTGCTGTGCGCCGTGTAATCCCAGTCGTTAAAACGGTTCGCGTCGTTTACGAAGTCGATATGATGCCTATACACGGGCGACTCGCGGCGTCCGCTGTTTAAATCCTTCAGAAGTGTCTCGTAAACGCGCTCGAACATCGGTCGGATTTTTTTATCGTACGTGTCGGCGATTTTACTGTTTTGGTAAATAATCTCGTTATTATTGCGCTTACTTTCCTTCAAAGCCGCGAAATGCGCGTCGTCGAGACGTATATACGGCTTGCCATAGCTGTTTTCGACGATATTGACGATAAGGTTGTTAATGATTGTCGCGTTATACCTGCCGATTTGGTTTTCCTCGAATATGTCCTCGCTGCTTATAAGCCCCGCCTTGATCGCGTCCTGCCTGTCCTTGCCGATGTACGCGATCATATCCGACACGCGCACGACGCATCCTTCGAGCGTTGACGGCACGAGCCTGCCGACTGCCGACTTGTCGCAGTAGCACTCCTCGACCATAGCGTCAAACTCGTCAAAGCCGCCGAGCGGGCGGGGAACGTACTCCTTGCACTCGAACTCGCCGTTGTGGCACAGTATGCCGTCGAGCGTCTGAAGGCTTATATTCAGGCGGAAAATCTTGTCAAGCACGCGCACGCTGTGGACGTTGTGGTTAAAATATCTGCCGGTGTGGGCGTGGTACAGGTCGCTTAAAAAACGCTCGCCCGCGTGACCGAACGGCGTGTGACCGATGTCGTGACCGAGCGCGATCGCCTCGATAAGGTCGGTGTTAAGCCCCAGCAGCACGCCGATATTGCGCGCGACGCGCGACACAAGCTGCACATGCAAGGCGCGGTGCGAGATATCGTCGTTTTTGTAGAAGGAAAACACCTGCGTCTTGTCGGCGTAACGGTTGTAGTACGGGCTGTGCATTATCTTTTCCGCGTCGCGCACGTAAGCGCCGCGCCAGAGCGTGGCATTGTCATGCTCGCGGTTCTCGCGCCGCATTGCGGGGTCGTCAAAGCCCCTGCCGCCGAATATTTCCTCGTTTATTCTGTTCTGTAACTCCTTTGACAGACGTTCATAGTTTAACATTACAGTTTCCTCCCGTGGTTTGTACTGTGATTTTACCACATTTTGAGCCTCGTGGCAAGGGAATAATATTTTTTAAATAAAAATGTAAAATACACTTGACATTCTACTTCGCGTGTGCTATATTATAAATGTAAAGTATATTTTACATTTTTGCAAAAGGGGCTGATAGAGTGAGAGTGGCGGTAAAGGACGCGCGAAAACAAAGCGGAATAACGCAGGAGGAACTTGCGAAGGCGGTCGGCGTGACGCGCCAGACGATAATATCGCTTGAAAACGGGCGTTACACCGCGTCGCTTGGGCTCGCGCACAAAATCGCCGAATTTTTCGGCGTAAAAATCGAGGACATATTTATATTTGAGGAGGACGAGTAAAATGAAATTCAAGAGTAAAACAATGACAAGAATAGTTCTTATGCTGATGTACGTAGTAATCGGCGGCGTTATGTGGGCGGTAGGAACGTTCGGCTCAAACCCGAACGACACAATATCGGCAATGGGCATAGCGATGGCGGTATGCGGAGCGATGCTTGCGGTGAGGAACATTATCGTGGTACGCGATCCCGAAAAGCTCCAAAAGCGCGAAACAGCCGAAACCGACGAGCGTAATGTCATGCTTATGCAGAAGTCGCGCTCCCTCGCGTTCGCGATATACATTATGGCGGCGGCTGTGGCGATAATAGTGATGATTTGCACCGGCATGGAGCCCGAGGCGAGAATTGTTGCGTTCACCGTCTGCAGCTTGGTCGTTATATATATTATAAGCTATTTGATTATGAAAGTAAGGCATTAAAATTATAAAAACCGCTTGATTTTTTTCGATATATGCAATATAATACATATAAGAAATTCTGATTTTCGGAAAGTGAGTGATAAAAATGCTGGCGGAAATAAGAGGACGGTCACAGGTAACAATACCGGCTGAAATCGTAAAAAAGCTCGGTATCGCCGAGGGCGATAAGTTTGACATTACCGAAAAGGACGGCGGTATATTCATGTGTCCCGTCGTGATATATCCGAAGGACAAAATAGCCAAGGTCGCTAAGATTGTCAAGGACGCGGAGGAAGAAACGGCAAAGCAGACTGCGTTTGAAAGTGTCGAGGATATGTTTGCCGATATGGGGATAGATATTGAAAATGTATAAGCTGAAATATACAAAAGAGTTTGAGAAGGACTTAAAAAAGCTGTCACGCGCCGAGCAGGGCATTGTTGCGAGAAAGCTCAGACTTCTCACGGAAAACCCGTTCTATCCGTCCTTGCGAACCAAAAAAATACAAGGCTTGCGCGGTGTGTTTGAAATGAGTGTCAATATGGATATACGCATATTGTGGAAATATGAAGGCAATGTTATTATTCTGCTGCTTGATGTAGGACGGCATAAGGATATGCTCGGGGTGTGAAACAAGGGGACGTATTACAAAATACGTCTCTTTTTATGTGTTTTTTGAAATTTGTATTGCAAATACGCGGAAATATGCTATAATAAAGGTACCACAATTTACTGTCATAAATATTTATTATTTATGATACTGCTTTTTTAATATAATTTTTTAGGATATTCCTTATGGGAATATTCTAATTTGACATTGATATAATAAAGTTGCGCGTTGTCAAAAACGCAGGCTTTATATTGAAATGCTTTATTATGCTCAATGTCATTTTCAAGCAGTATTTCATATTTGACAGTAAATGTGTGGTAACATCTATCTGAGCCGCGTTTTATGCGTGGTACAGATATGTGCCGCGCTTTTTTATTGCGGGGAATATTTGCGGAAAGGAGAAGCGGTGTAACGTGTGCCGTAAACACGATATATTACAAATTTGCAATCAAAGGAGAGTGGAAGAATTGGAAGAAAATAACAACCATATAGAAAATTTCGTTAAGAACTTTACAAAAAGCAAGGGAAGAATATGCGTATTTGCTTGCGGTGTAATTTCGTTGATATGTTCATTCGTTTTTATGACAGGAACCAATCTGAATGCAATACCGTTGATTTATACGCTGCTTATCTTACTAGGAGCGGCATCAAATATAGTGTATTCTGTGGATGTAAACGGCAAAAACAGATATTGCGGAGATATTGTTGCCGCAGGAATAGCGATATGTCTAATAGGAATTATTCTTAGAATAATACAGTTGGGCGTTGGTTTTGCCGTGGAGTATTTTATCGCTTATTCGGTGTTTGGTATAGTTTTTATTATGCTTGGACTGAAAATCACAAAAAATAAAGGCAAGAAAAATATTATCGTAGCACTTTTGGTGCTGCTTGCGCTGTACTCGGTATTTGAATTTTTCTACTCGGGCAATTCATATGTAAAAGGATTTGTTTGGAGAATGTTCCACATATCCGAAGCAACACTGTTCCTATCATATGCGGCGATGGTTGTAACCGATAAGGGAGATATATCCGAGAAAATCGGGAAATATAAAAGTCAAATTCCGTCCGCGGCAATATGCGTTGTAATTCTTGTGTTCATTGCGGTGGTATCAATAGGCATAGGAGTAATGAGGAATATTGATAATTTTGATTTTTCATCAACGAAAAAAACATCACAGCAGAATGAAAACATGTCTGATATGAAAAATGCCGAAACGAGTTCTACTCCTGCTCCCAAGCCGACTTCTAAACCGACTCCCACACCGACTCCCGTTTCAATGAGTGAAATAACCGAAGGACAAACCATTACAAACAATATGTATGAGTTCACTCTCAATAAAGTCGAAATATCGCATGACGTAATGCCAGATAATCCTCCCGACTTTTATTCTCACTATACGGCAAAACCCGGACAGGTTTATATCTATGTCAATGCGAGTGTAAAAAATCTTCAGAAACAAGGTATAGAATGTGACGAAATTTATTCTGTAACAGCTGACTATAACGAGGGTTATACATATTCGGGATTTAATATAATCACAGATACGGACGGCAATTTCACGTATGCAAGTATAAATTCCATAGATCCCCTTCAAACGCTTGGCGTACATTGCCTCATAGATTGCCCCGAAGAGGTGGAAACGTCAACCGATCCGTTGTTCTTAACAATCACATTCAAGGATGGCTCACAGTATAAATATACAATAAGATAAAAATCTTAAAGCAATAAAAAAACGGGCATTGCCCGTTTTTTTCTTACCTATTTTCCAAAAACTCCCGCGCCTTATTGATTGCCTTTTCGACGGTCTCCTTAGCCGGACCGCCAATGAGTTTACGGTCGTTCACGCACGTTTCCATGCTTATCGCGTCGTATATGTCGTTTTCGATAATATCCGAAAATTCCTTAAACTCGTCCGTCGTGAGTTCATCGAGCGATTTGTTATGCTCTATCGCGTAGAACACCATTCGTCCCACAACGGCGTGAGCCTCGCGGAAGGGGAGACCCTTCTTGACAAGGTAGTCGGCGACGTCGGTGGCGTTCGTAAAGCCGCCCTTCGCACCGCGCAGCATATTATCCTTTTTCACCGTCATTGTCGCGAGCATATCGCAGAACACGGGCAGACACAACTTAACCGTGTCGAGCGCGTCGAAAATCGGCTCTTTGTCCTCCTGCATATCCTTGTTGTACGCAAGCGGAAGTCCTTTCATCGTTGTCAAAAGCCCCATAAGATGACCGTACACGCGCCCCGTCTTGCCGCGTATCAGTTCCGCGACGTCGGGGTTTTTCTTCTGCGGCATTATCGACGAGCCTGTCGAAAACGCATCGTCCGGCTCAACGAACGAAAACTCGTGGCTCGACCACAGAATAAGTTCCTCCGAAAAACGGCTCATGTGCATCATTATGATAGAAAGACAGCTTGCAAGCTCAATCACGAAATCACGGTCGGACACGCCGTCCAAGGAGTTCATCGTAACGCCGTCAAAACCGAGTTCCTCCGCGACCGACTCGCGGTCTAACGGGTACGTCGTACCCGCGAGCGCGCCCGAACCCAAGGGCATTACGTTCATGCGCTTTTTGCAGTCCGTGAGCCGCGACAAATCACGCTTGAACATCTCGAAATACGCCATAAGGTGATGCGCGAACGTAACCGGCTGCGCCTTCTGCAAATGCGTGTAGCCCGGCATAATCGTCTCCGTATGCTCCGCCGCCATATCCACAAGAACGGTCAGCGCATGCACGAGCATTTCCTCAACAACGCCCGTCTCGTCCATAAGGTACATACGAATGTCGAGCGCGACCTGGTCGTTGCGGCTGCGACCCGTATGCAGACGCTTGCCCGCGTCACCGATACGCTCCGTGAGGATTTTCTCGATATTCATGTGAATATCTTCCGCGTCAACCTCGAATTCAATTTTGCCCGCCTCAATGTCGGCTAAAATGTTTTCAAGCTCCGCCGTAATCTTGTCCGCGTCCTCTTGGGGGATAATATCCTGCCGTCGGAGCATACGCGCGTGCGCAATCGAGCCTTTTATATCCTGCTTATACATACGCTTGTCGAAACGTATGGACGAGTTGAAATCGTCAACCTTTTTGTCGGTGCTTTTCTGAAAGCGACCGCCCCATAATTTTGCCATTTTATCAATCCTTTATGCCGTTCTTTTTCTTCATCATAGCGCGAACCTTAAGCGGCAGACCGAACAGGTTTATAAAGCCCTCGCTGTCCTTGTGGCTGTAAAGCTCGTGGCTGTCGCCGAACGACGCTATATCCTCGTTGTAGAGCGAATACGGCGACTTCGCGCCCGCGGGCGTAACGCTGCCCTTGTAAAGCTTTAACTTAACCTCGCCCGTAACCGTCTCGTCCATCTTGTCGAACATCGCCGACATCGACTCGCGTAGCGGCGTGAACCACTTGCCGTCGTACACAAGCTCGGAGAATTTAATCGCCGACTGACGCTTGAACGACTGCGTGTCGCGGTCAAGACAGAGGTATTCAAGTTCCTGAATGGCGGCGTAGAGAATGGTTCCGCCCGGCGTTTCGTACACGCCTCTCGACTTCATGCCGACAAGTCTGTCCTCAACTATATCCGCGATACCTACACCGTGCTTGCCGCCGAGAGCGTTGAGTTTTTCAACCAATTCACGCGGTTTCATCTTCTTACCGTCAACCGATACCGGCTCGCCCGCCTTAAAGCCTATCGTAACGTACTCCGGCTTGTCGGGAGCCTTTTCGGGCGACACGCCGAGCTTTAACAGACTGTCAAGCTGCGGTTCGTTCGCGGGATCTTCGAGATCCATACCCTCGTGGCTGATATGCCAGATGTTGCGGTCACGCGAGTACAAATCCTTCTTCGTAACGGGGACTTCTATACCGTGCGCCTCAGCGTAGTCAACGGCGTCCTCGCGCGACTTAATATCCCAAATTCTCCACGGAGCGATTATTTTGATCGACGGGTCGAGCGCCTTAATCGTAAGCTCGAAACGAACCTGATCGTTACCCTTGCCGGTCGCGCCGTGGCATATAGCCGTCGCGCCTTCCTTATGGGCGATCTCAACGAGCTTTTTCGCGATGATAGGTCTCGCGTGCGACGTGCCGAGAAGGTACTTACCCTCGTACACCGCGTCCGCTTTAAGCGTGGGGAATATATAATCCTTTACGTAATCGTCTCTTAAATCCGCGATATAGCACTTCGACGCGCCCGCACGCTTGGCTCTCTCTTCGAGACCGTCAGTCTCCTTGCCCTGACCCACGTCGCCGCATACGCATATTACGTCGTAGCCGTAATTTTCGATGAGCCACCTTACTATAATTGACGTGTCCAGACCGCCCGAATAGGCGAGAACAACTTTTTCTTTTGCCATGTTGACATTCCTCCTAAAATAATATATATTTATACAAGGTACATTATACAACGAAATTTGTCAATATTCAATAGGTAATTTGAAAAAGAGGTAAATAATGATAGTAATGGGAATAGACCCCGGCTACGCGATAGTCGGCATAGGCATAATAGAATACGAAAAGGGACGGACGCGCTACATACACCACTGCGCCGTGACAACGCCCGCGGGCATGAACACGACGGAGCGTCTCAATATCATTTTCCGCGAAATGGGGCGGCTTATAGACGAGTACAAGCCCGACGCGGTCGCTATTGAGGAGCTGTTCTTCAATACCAACCAGAAAACGGCGATAAACGTCGCGCAGGCGAGGGGAGTACTGCTCGTGTCCGTGACGAGCCGAAACGTACCGATATACGAGTACACGCCGCTGCAGGTCAAGCAGTCGATTGCGGGCTACGGACGCGCCGACAAAAAGCAGATACAGACGATGGTAAAAATGCTCCTTCACCTTAACGCGATACCGAAACCCGACGACGCGGCGGACGCTCTCGCGATCGCGCTCACGCACACGATGACCTCGAAACTCGGTATTGCGCTCGGCGTGAACAAAATCAAGTAAAACCATATATTGACGGCGCACCGCGAAAATATCTACATATAGCGGTGCGTTTAACAATTTCTTAATAATTTAGAAATATGCCTGA
The DNA here is from genome assembly GCA_947623955.1 of uncultured Clostridia bacterium. Taxonomy (GTDB): domain Bacteria; phylum Bacillota; class Clostridia; order UBA1381; family UBA1381; genus Hominilimicola. The sequence goes on from CANQIP010000019.1 coordinate 23,310, forward strand.
AATATATAAATTTTATTTATTTTAACCATATAAATTTCTTTGCATATTCAATTTATTGTGCAAATCACATGATGGATTTTGCCAAAATTTATAAATTTGTTTCAAAACTGCAATCTTTTTAACAATTTTTTAATAATTACGGGGTTGACATAATTGTAATAATGTTGTATTATTACACTGTCAATAAATCTTTCGGAAGGAATTTTATGTATTACTATATAAAAGGAACGCTCGCGCATAAGAGCGAGAATTATGTTGTTATAGACGCGGGCGGCGTGGGATATATGATTTACACGTCGCTGACAAGCATACGGCGCGCCGGCGGCGTCGGCTCGGAGGTCAAAATGTACACGTATCTGCACGTGCGCGAGGATATTATGGAGCTTTACGGCTTTACGTCGGCGGAAGAAAAGAATATGTTCCTGATGCTTACTTCGGTGTCGGGCGTGGGGCCCAAGGCTGCGCTTGCGGTGCTGTCGGTCGGCGACGCTTCGGAAATTGCCGCCGCGATTGTTACCGGCGACGTTAAGATGATAACGCGTGCGCAGGGCATCGGACCGAAAATGGCGCAGCGGATCATCCATGAGCTTAGCGATAAGATAAAGAACGAGGATTTGGATTTGCCGCTTGACGACGATACCGCGTCCGCGGCGGACGGTAACGGCAGCGAGGCGGCAGCCGCGCTTGTGTCGCTCGGCTACAGTATGCGTGAGGCGACAGCCGCGCTAAAGGGCGCGGACAATTCGATGAGCGTTGAGGAGCTTGTCAAATACGCGCTTACGAAACTGTTTTAACTAATTAAAATCGGAGGTAACGTCTTTGTTTGAGGAAGATGAGAGATTTGTCACAGGCGGGTTTATCGGCGAGGACGCGGAAATAGAATACGGACTTCGCCCGAAAACGCTTGACGAGTACATAGGTCAGGACAAGGTAAAGAGCAATCTCGACATATATATAAAGGCTGCGCTCGACCGCCGCGAACCGCTTGACCACGTGCTGCTGTACGGGCCGCCGGGACTGGGCAAAACGACGCTCGCGGGCATTATTGCAAACGAGATGGGCGTAAATATAAGAATAACGTCGGGCCCCGCGATAGAGCGCGCGGGCGATTTGGCTGCGATACTCACGAGCCTTTCGGCTCACGACATACTGTTCATAGACGAGATACACCGTATGTCGAGAACGGTCGAGGAAATACTGTACCCCGCAATGGAGGACTATACGCTCGACATAATAACGGGCAAGGGGCTTGCGGCGAGAACGCTGCACCTTCCGATAGAGAAATTCACGCTCATAGGCGCGACGACGCGCGCGGGACTTCTGTCCGCGCCGCTGCGCGACCGTTTCGGCGTAATAAGCCGACTGGAGCTTTACAGCGTTGAGGATTTAAAGGAGATTGTCAAACGCAGCGCGGGACTTCTCGAAATAGAAATAGATGAGGACGGGGCTGCCGAAATCGCGTCGCGTTCACGCGGCACGCCGAGACTTGCGAACCGCTTTTTGAAACGCGTCAGAGACTTCGCGCAGATTAAACACGACGGAGTTATAACATACGACGTGGCAGCCGAGGCGCTTAAAAGCATGGAGATTGACGAACTCGGGCTTGACGCGATCGACAGCCGAATGCTCAAAACCATGATAGAGAACTTCGGCGGCGGGCCCGTGGGGCTTGACACGCTTGCCGCGATGATAGGGGAAGAACCCGGCACAATCGAGGACGTGTACGAGCCGTACCTTCTCCAGCTCGGATTTATAGCAAGGACGCCGCGCGGCAGGATAGCCACAAAGGCGGCTTACGAGCATTTTGACATTCCGTTCGCGGAATAAATTATGTATAGGATAAAACAAACATGTGGGAGATGATGTTAAAAATGAGAAAGGCTGTAATCACCGTAATTGCCGCGATGACGGTAATGCTGTGCGGCGTTGTCTGCGCGGACGCGGAGGGCGTGATGCTCGAATATGACGGCGGCACGCATGAGTACAACGGCGAGTTTTATTCGCTTGTTGTAAACAATCAGATTATCGACCCGCCGCTTGCACCGATTATTTTTAACGACAGAGCGCTCGTACCCGTAAGAGAAATCTTTGAGGAAGTAGGCGCGGAGGTGGACTACATAAACGAGACGCAGACGGTGGAAGTCAAAGGCGACAACACCGACGTAAAACTGAGAATAAACGACAATGTGGCGTATATAAACGGTGCAAAGACGAAAATACCCGACAATGTTGTGCCGAAACTCATATCAAAGGTGGGCGGCGAGACAAAGACGATGGTTCCCGTAAGATTTATAAGCGAGAGCATAGGTCTTGACGTTGAATTTGACAGCGGCGACGGAGCGATACTCATAGAGTCCGACGGCTACACGCTCGCGGACGAAACGCCTATGCAGGAGTACGCGGAACCCGAGCCTGAACCCGAACCCGAGCCGGAACTTTACATAACCGATGTTTCGTGCAACATAACAAGCTCGGAAACGGCTTGCGTAACGGTAACGACCGACGGCGCGATAGATAATTACGACGATTTTGTACTTCAGTCTCCGCAGAGGCTTGTGGTTGACATTCCCGGAGCGAAACTTTCCGGCGTTGACGAGAACACGACCGTCGGCGCGGCGGGGGTAAGCGCGGTAAGAGTCGGCAGCAACGACGAAAGAGCGCGTATAGTGCTTGATATGAGAAACCTCAAAACGTATACTGTCACGCAGACCTCCGACAACACGCTTGAAATCAATACCGTTTCAGCCACGCCCAAACAGGAGGTTATAACCGAAGGCGTAAAAAATGAAATTAAGGCTACGGTGACGCAGAACTCGAACTATACAGCGCGTTCATCGGAGGACATGCTAATCGTACTCGACGCGGGTCACGGCGGCAGCGACAGCGGCGCGGTGGGCGAACTTGACGGCGAACCCGTATACGAGAAGGAACTTACACTTCAAATAACCAAGCGCGTGCGGGATATACTCGAAGGCGCGGGCTACAACGTTTCGCTGACACGCGAGGGCGACACACTTCCGTCGCTTACGGAAAGGCCCGCGCAGGCAAACGCGGAGAACGCGGCGCTGTTCATAAGCATACACATTAACTCCGCCGACGCGAGCGAGGCGCACGGCACGGAGGTGTATTACGCCGAGGAAAATAACGACGACGGCTACGGCGTGACGAGCGAGACGTTCGCGGAAAACGTGCTTGAAAGAATGTTAAAGTATATGCAGTCGGTAAGTCGCGGCGTAAAGACGGCTGAACACGCCGTAACAAGACGCTGCAATATGCCGGCGGTGCTTGCCGAGGTCGGATTTATCTCAAATCCCGAGGAGGTATATCTTATGACCACGGACGAGTACCAGCAAAAAGCCGCGCAGGGCATTGCCGAGGGTATTATCCTCACGCTCCGCGAAGTGGATATGCCGCAGTAATATGACACAAAAAAAGCGTACCAATCGGTACGCTTTTTTTATGCCTGTTTTATCTGTACAGTCTCGTCTTAACCAGCAGCGCGTAAATCTTATTGCCGGCGGGTAGCTGTTTGACCTCGTCGGGCGACATGATTTTGAGCGCGAACACGAGCGCGAAGTACACAACGACCGCCACACCGATAGCCAGCACCGTCGCTATGAGGTTCGTGACAAAGCCCGCGCCCGTTATAAGCATGACAAGCTTGTACGTTCCAAGAGCCGCCGCGCCCATCGTAACGCCTGCTATGAGTGGTTTTACTATATATTTTACGGGCTGTATTTTTAGCTTGCAGTGTTTTCTGAGCACCATAAAGCATATCGCGCACGAAATAAACTGACACGCTATTGAACTTACAGCCGCGCCGTAAATGTTCACGGACGGTATTCTTATGAGAAGTATGTTTAGTATTATTTTCGCTATGCAGCCGAACAGCAGACTTATCGCCGGAACAAACACCTTGCCGATACCCTGCAGCGAGCCTGTCATTGTCTGCGCCAGAGCCGCGAATATGAGCGAAACCGACACAAGCTGCAGCAGTTCGTAGCCCTCGGACGCGTTATAGTAAATGATTTTGTACACCGGCTCGGCAAGCACAATAAGACCTATCGCGCACGGCAGTATTATAAGTATCGACACGAGCAGCGAGTAGTTTACCTTTTCAGCCGCCTCTTTGTAGTTTTTGAGTTTTATCGCGCTTGCGACATACGGCACAAGCACTGTCGCGAACGCGAAATTCACCGCAAGCGGCATGTTGTAGAGAATATCGCTCTTCGCCAGAAGTCCCGACAGCCGCCTTACCGCCTCAACGAGCGCGTCCGCGTCGGGCGAAACGATAGCCGCAACGTTTCCGTGCGCGGGAATAACCTCGGCAAACGCTATCTGTATGCCGCGGCTTACGGTGGCGGTGTCTATTACGCGGTTTATCGCCGTGATGATCGAGCCGAGCGAAATGGGTATGCTCAAAAGCAGTATAGCCTTCATCAGCCTGCCGCCGCTTTCTTTGAGCGTCTCGCCCGTGCTTTGCTCGGCTTTACGGCTGAGCGATTTCTTTCTGTTGTGATAAAACAGCATAAGGTAGAGGAAACTCAAAACCGTCGCGACCGACGTCGCAAAGTTCGCCCACGTCGCCATCATTTCAGCCGAGGCAGCCATACCCGCCGCGATGTACACGAATATAATCGTAAGCGAGCATTTGAGTATCTGCTCCAAGACCTGCGAATTACTCGTCGCGCGCATATCCTTAAGACCTGTGAAGTAGCCGCGTATTACCGACGACACGCACACGAACAGCAGCGACGGCGCAAGCGCGCGCATGACGTGCTGCGAGCCGGGCATTTTTATGAGTTTTTCCGCGAATATGTCCGCGCCGAAGAACAGGACGGCTGTCGTCGCGAGACCTATCGCGGTGAACAGTACCATAGCCGTCTTGAATATTTTTTCCGCGCCCTTGTAGTCGTCTATCGCGGCTCTCTCGGACACCATTTTCGATATGGCGTTCGGTATGCCGACGGACGATATTGC
>CANQIP010000020.1 GCA_947623955.1 uncultured Clostridia bacterium
GCCAAGGGTACGGACGCGAACGAGGCGCTCGAAAAGGCGAGCGGTCAGTACGGCAGAGTTGACGACGCTGTTAAGCTCATCGACCCGAGACACGAATAATTGAGAGGGAGGTAAAATATAATGGCTTTATTTGAGAGTTATGAAAGAAGAATAGATCAGATTAACGCCGAGCTTAATAAGCACGGTATTTCCTCGATAGAAGACGCAAAGAAGATATGCGACGAAAAGGGCGTTGACGCTTACGGCATCACAAAGAGCATCCAGCCGATTTGTTTTGAGAACGCGGCTTGGGCGTACACCGTAGGCGCGGCTATCGCGATAAAGGACGGCTGCACAAAGGCTGCGGACGCTGCCGAGAAAATCGGTCTGGGCTTGCAGTCATTCTGTATCCCCGGTTCCGTTGCGGACGACAGAAAGGTTGGTATCGGTCACGGCAACCTCGGCGCGATGCTTTTGAGAGAAGAAACGAAGTGTTTCGCATTTTTGGCGGGTCACGAGTCGTTCGCTGCCGCGGAGGGCGCGATAGGTCTTGCGAGAAGTGCCAACAAGGCTCGTAAAGAGGACTTGAGAGTAATACTGAACGGTCTCGGCAAGGACGCGGCGCAAATCATTTCGAGAATTAACGGCTTTACATACGTTCAGACGAAGTTCGACTACTACACCGGCGAGGTTAAGGTCGTTAAGGAAACGGCTTACTCAAAGGGCGAGAGAGCGAAGGTTCGCTGCTACGGCGCGGACGACGTTCGCGAGGGCGTAGCGATCATGCACCTCGAAGGCGTTGACGTTTCGATCACCGGTAACTCGACAAACCCGACGCGTTTCCAGCACCCCGTTGCGGGAACATACAAGAAGGAATGTATCGAGCAGGGCAAGAAGTACTTCTCCGTTGCGTCCGGCGGCGGCACGGGCAGAACGCTGCACCCCGACAACATGGCTGCGGGCCCCGCGTCATACGGCATGACCGACACCATGGGCAGAATGCACTCCGACGCGCAGTTTGCGGGCTCGTCGTCAGTTCCGGCTCACGTTGAAATGATGGGACTTATCGGCATGGGCAATAACCCGATGGTCGGTGCTACCGTTGCGGTCGCCGTTGCCGTTGAAGAGGCAATGAAGGGTTGATTTAACTGAAAATTTGCGTAAACAGAGCGTTTCAATACGTATGAAACGCTCTGTATTTTTATAAAAATTATTACAATGTGTTGATATTGTGATGATAATGTGCTATAATAATACTAAAGGAGTGATTATTATGGCAAATTCAAACATCAATATAAGAGTGGACTCCGATGTGAAGGCGCAGGCTCAAAGACTGTTTTCCGATTTGGGTATGGATTTGACAACGGCGGTCAACGTGTTTCTGCGCCAGTCAATCGAGCAGGGCGGTATACCGTTTATGATACAGCGGCGGTACGGCGCGGAAACGGAACAGGCTATGAAAGAGGCGCGGGATATTATAAACGGTAAGGTTGCAACAGGAACCTATGCGTCCGCGAGAGAATTGTTTGAGGAGTTGGATAACGAATGTTAGAATTAAAAACCACCTCAAAATTCCGCCGAGACTATAAGGCGATGAAAAAGCGCGGTATGGATATGTCGGAGCTGGAAACGGTAATTGATACGCTTTTAGCGGAAAAAAATTTGGACGAGAAATACCGCGACCATGATTTGCACGGGCAGTACGAGGGTTACAGAGAGTGCCATATTCAGTCCGACTGGCTGTTGATTTATATTATTGACAAAGGGCAGGCTGTTTTGGTTGCAACTCGCACAGGTTCACACTCGGATTTATTTTGATTACACACAAAAACAGCGTTCATATGAACGCTGTTTTTGTGTTATGTAATATTAGTATTAAGATTGCACTAAAAATTATTTAATCAATAGTTATCTTTCAACCAATTTTCAGCGTCCTTTATAGCTTGTTCAAGCTCTTCATCGGTGGGATTATAATATCCGTCTGTTCCATAATAACCTTTTTTGTCATTTGAATATGACGAACCGTAAGAATCAGAATATTTTTTATCGGAACTTTTAGATGAAATGGACTCCTTAAGACAAGACATACAATATAAAGCATCCTCATCTATATATTTTCCACAATTTAAACATTTATTGGAGTGTGCGCTGCAGTAAACGGTATCACCCGATGCAACCTTATTTGTACATCCGCTATGGGCACAAATAGCTGAAGAGCTGCTTTGTCCGCCCGAAACCGATCCGACATTGTTTGATTTGTTTGAACCGGAAGATTTGTCGGTTGAGCTATATGTTGAAGTTGCGGCATTCGATGGTGACTCGTATGATTCGCTGCCGCACGAGTTTAAAAATACAACACACAGTATCATTATTGCCACTAAAATAAATTTTTTCATGATTTATCCTCCTGTATTTATAGAATTTATTGTTTTGCCTGCCATTCGAGAAAATCGTTTACGGCACTTTTTTCTGATTTTGTCATAGAATTTCCGCTGCCGCTGGTCATCTTATTAAGCCCCGAATGGAGATTTTTATCATATTGGGAACCTCCGGAGCACGTTGACAGAGCGAAAATTATAACACAAATCAATATAACAATGCCTACCAAACATCCCTTGTTTTCCATTACACGACACATCCTTTCCTGTTTTGCTTTATAAAAATAAAAATTTACCGCAATCACGGCTTGCGGCGAGCCGCCCTCCTTTCCTCCGAATTCCGCGCAAACAAAAATGCGTGGCACAAATCCGCGCCACGCATAAAAACGCGGCTTAGATTTAATGTTACCACACATTTTACTATCACATATGAATACTACTCGGAATTAAACATTCAACATAAAAGCATTTTCATATATCAGCCTGCGCTTTTTGCAAAACACAAAGCTATTATGTTGAACGCCGAATAAGAATATTCCCAAAAAGGAAATATTCATAAAATAATATTAAAAAAAGTAGTATCATAATATGTGAACATAATTATGATAGTAAAATAATGTGGTACTTTTATTATACCACAGCTTTTTGAAAATTCAATATAATTTTAAAAAAACATATAAACCGCCCCGCCGCAATGCAATAATAAAAAACAGCGTTCATATGAACGCTGTTTTTGTATTGCCTTTGAAATGTTACTCGCCTTACATAAAATATTCCACCGCGCCGCTGCCCTTTTTGACGAACGCGATAAACTCGTCGATAGCGGCGGTGCAGGTTATGAATTGTCCGCCGTCAAATTCGCGCTTGTCGGTCGTTCTGACCCACGCGCCCTTAGGCAGATACACGCGTCGTTCAGTTTGCCCCTCGTCAAGAATGGGCGCGAACAGAATATCCGAGCCGAACATATACTGGTCGTCCAACGCGTAACAGTCATCGTCGTCATAAAAATCGAAAAACATCGGGCGCATGATAGGCGTACCCGTTTCCGACGCGATATTCATATGCTTTATGATATACGGCTTAAGCCTTTCACGCAGTTCAAGCAAATCCTTCAATATGCCGTAATTCCTCTCGCCGAAACTCCATATCTCATTGTCTCCGCCGCTTTTTTCGAGTACATCGGGGTGTCGGTCAATATGGTTTTTCGGTTTCAACCTCGTGCCGTGCAGTCGCATTACGGGGCAGAACACGCCGAACTGGAACCACCGCACGATAAGCTCGCGGAAATAATCGCTCTCAATATCGCCGCCGTGAAAACCGCCTATATCGCTGTTCCACCACGGAATACCGCACATCGCCATCGACAGTCCCGACACAACGCTCTGGCGCAGCGATTGGAACGTTGAGGGAATATCGCCGTTCCACACGACCGTACCGAATTTCTGACTGCCGGGATAGCTTGCCCGCACGAGCAGTGCAACATCGTCCTCGCCCTCGGCTTTTAACGAGTCGTAGAACGCTTTTGCGTAATAGTAGGGGTACAGAAGAGCCGTCTGCGCGCCGTTCCCGATATGGAACCTCAGATTGTCAAACTGCTGCGGGTGAACCTCCGGCTCAGACTGGTCGAGCCAGAACGTCTTTATCCCGTACTCGTAATAGTTTTTCCGCACCTGCTCCCACAGAAAGGCACGCGTCGCGGGATTTGTCACGTCGATGTACGTCTGCTGACCGTTGAACGGGAAAATGCCGTACTGTCCGTTTTCTGTGCGGACGAGCATATTGTTGTCGTCCATGTACGCGTAATTTTTACTGTTTGGGTTTATCGTGGGCCAAATCGACACAACAGGCTCGATATTGAGCGACCTTAACTCCTCGCACATCGCCTTCGGGTCGTGCCAAAGCGTCGGGTCAAACTCCCAGTTGCCCTGCTCCGTCCAATGGAAAAAGTCTATAACTATCGCGCTTATCGGCAGACCGCGCTTTTTGTACTCTCTCGCGACCGTCATCAAATCGTCCTGACTTTCATAGCGCATTTTGCTCTGCCAAAAGCCCGCCGCCCATTCGGGGAATTTCGGCGCGAAACCGGTGAGCGCGCAGTATTTCTGCATAACGTCCGCAGGACTGTCGCCGCCGATAATTATGTAGTCCGCCTGATACGCGCTGTCGCATATCCACAATGTGTGGTTGCGCGTAAGCTCGCAGCGTCCGGTTCCGGGGCTGTTCCATAAAAATCCGTAGCCGAGCGATGAATAGACAAACGGCATGGAGCTTTTCGTGTTATAGTGTATTAAATCATACGAGCAGCCCTTGCGGTCGAAACAGCTTTGCTGCTCCTGACCGAGACCGTAAAAATGCTCGCCGTCATTTGCCTCAAAAACGGCTTTTACTTGGTAATTGCTCCCCTCGACGTGGTGGAAAATGCCGTCGTCCTCTTTTCTTGTGCGTAAGATTTCAACCCCGTTTTTATAGAAAACAAGCTGATAATCGCACCATATTTTTGTAAGTTCGACCGATAAGCTGCCGTTTGTGAGCACGGCTTTGTCCTCATCGCCTGTTATATCGCACTTCGTCTCGGAGGGCGGTATAACTGTCCACGTTTCGTCCGATAGAGCCGTATTTCTCGATGCGCGGACGCGTATGCTGTCCTTGCCGTAAGGCTCTGCGCGCACAAGTTTATCCCTCATCGAAAATGTAATATTATTTTCACCGATCAAAATCTGTCCCATGGCGGTATCCTCCTGTTTGTCTTGCTTTTTTCAGTATACTTATTTGTCGATATATTGTCAATACAATATTGAAAAATTATAAATTTTGTTTCGGACGGAATTAAAACAGCGCAATCCGTCCAGCCGCCCATGACGGTATTGACATATCGGTGAAAATGATGTAGAATTATCAGGCAATAAACGGGAGTAGGGGAACATATGAAAAGAATAGTATCAATACAGGACATATCATGCTTCGGAAAATGCTCGCTGACGGCGGCGCTGCCGATAACGTCGGCGATGGGGATAGAGACGTGCGTCATACCGACGGCGGTGCTTTCGACGCACACCGGCACGGGCTTTGAGGGCTACACGTACCGTGACCTCACATCAGATATACCGCAGATTTCGGCGCACTGGAAACGGCTAAACCTCCGACTCGACGCAATCTGCACCGGCTACCTCGGCTCGTTCGAGCAGATAAAAATCGTGTCGGACTTCATGGACGACTTCGGCACGGACGACAATCTTATAATCGTCGACCCTGTAATGGGCGACAAGGGCGAGTATTACAAGGGTTTTAACGACGGATTTGCGCACGAGATGAAAAAACTGTGCAAAAAGGCCGACGTGATACTGCCGAATCTTACCGAGGCGGCACTGCTTTTGGGCGAGGACTACCTCGGCGACAGCTACGACGAAAAAAGCATAAAGGAACTTCTCACTCGGCTCGCGACGCTCGGCTCGGATATCGTCGTTCTCACAGGAGTGAGCTTTAACGAAAACTCGCAGGGCGTAATGTCCTACAACCGCGTCACGGGTGAATTTTCATCGTATTTCAGCGACAATATCCCGGGCTACTTCCATTCCACCGGCGACGTGTTCTCCGCGACGCTTTCCGGCACGCTCGTAAAGGGCTTTGACATGGGCAGAGCAATAAAGGTCGCGGTCGATTTTACCGTCGACTGCATAAAACACACGCTCGGTCACGAAAAGGAACATTGGTACGGCGTTATGTTCGAGGACTGTATCGGCGATTTGATTGAAATGATAAAATGAAATGACCCCCTTAACGGGGGTCATGTTTGCGGCGGTCATTGACCGCCTTTTTTACATTGTATTGTCACAGATTATCGGTAATATGTATTATATCAAATGTTGAATTGTTGATAAAATCAACTAGTGCATTAAAAGCGTCTTCTGTTATAGAGCCTATAACCTTATAAGAAATTTTGTCTTTCTTAAAATAAAACAACTGATCGGCTTTTACAAATCCTTCTCTTTGATTACCGCCGGGAACATCCAAATCCTCAACACTTATGGGGTAGTTACCGGGATATGACAGTTTTCTTCTTCGTTGTTTTTCGTCTTTAAATGACGATAAAACATTGCAAGCCATATCGTAAGGCATTCCTTGGATTTCGCCGTTTACATCGTCAAGAACGATAAAAGAATGCCGCCCGATAGTATCTCCCATGTTTTTGTATTTGTTGATTATAATAATATCTCGTATCTTACACATTATTATCTTTTGTCCTTTTAACCGTTATTTTTGATTTTCCGTTTAAAACGCTGTTCTTCCATTGGAACGGTGTTATATCCTTTAGTGCTTCTTTTGTGGAAATTGTTCCACCATTACGCTCTTGCAGCGCCTTTAAATCTAATCTTTTGACAGGAGTTGCCATATTTAACACCTTCCTTTCTCTTTATATTATACCACAAATCACACAAAAATTCAATCGTTTTTGCGTATAATATAAAATATGAACGTTATTTTATTCTTCGCCTGTTTTTATGTATCAATATCCCAGCGGTTCGGGGACAAGCACGACAGTAATTCTGCCTGGGAAGTAGTGGCAGCCGGTAACGATGCTCGTCACGTTGCACACTCTCGCTTTGCTGTGGCAGTTTGAGCACTGAATATTATCGTCCGTCGCGCACGGCGTCTTGTGCGTGATACGTCTCGCGTTCATCGGCGCGATCGACTTCGCTCTCTTAAGACCCTCGTCGAGCGTGTCGCATATCTTGTTCGCGCCCGCGACGATTATAACCTTCTTCGGTCCGAATACGATCTGGCTCGTGCGGTTACCGGTGCAGTCGATGTTCACAAGCTCGCCCGTCATGGTAATCGCGTTCGTGCTCGACACAAACACGTCGGCATGGTAGCCCTCGCGGTACTTTTCAAGCATCGCCTCAAAATTCGGCGTGTTGTAACGGTCGATAAACTTGTACTTGTCGGAACGTATCTCGTCGAGTATGCCCGTCTCGTTAAGCGTCACGCTGCCGCCGACGGCGATAGTGCTGCCCTCGGGAATCATATCCATTACGATTCTTTTCGCGTCCTCCTTATCCTTAGCCACCGCCGTGCCGAACTGATTTTCCTCCAGCACCTTCACAAGGTCGGCTATCCTTCTTTCGTAAGCCCATTTTTGCGTTGCGTCCATACGCGTTACCTCCTTTAAAAATTTTATCCCTACACTTAATTTTACTATATTCCGCGCAAAAAATCCATACGTCTTTTTAACGAACGTTCGCACGTATTTTTGTACACTGTCACGAAAACGGTTATTCCCGCGTCGCGGCAAATTTCTTGACCGCGGCGAGCTTTTCGCAAAGACCCGTGAACCTCTCGCGGTAACGGCTGTTCATCGTCATATTTATAACGGTTTTCTCACTGCCCACAAGCACCACCATATCACGCGCACGCGTCACGGCGGTGTAGAAAAGGTTGCGGTTCATCAGCATCGGCGCGAACGAGCAAACCGGCATAACGACTATCGGAAACTCGCTGCCCTGCGACTTGTGAACCGTCACCGCGTACGCGAGATCGAGCTCGTCGAGGTTCGTGAACGGGTACTCCACGCGCTTATCCTCGTCGAACACAACGACCATGTACCTGTCACGGTCGTAAATCCTTTCGATAATGCCCATGTCGCCGTTGAATATGCCCGTACCGTCCTCACCCTCCGCGCGTTTAAACGGAATGTCGTAATTGTTTTTCGTCTGCATGACCTTGTCGCCGACACGGAAAACCGTGTTGCCGTAGGTATGCTGCGGACGCAGCTCGTCATACGGGTTTATGCGCGACTGCAAAAGCTTGTTAAGCGCGACCGTACCCGCAGGACCCTTTTTTGTCGGCGATATTACCTGTATAGACGCGAGCGGATCCACGTCATAGCTTTTCGGCAGCCGCGACACGAACAAATCCGCCACGGTCGCCGCGCTCTCCTCGGGCGTGCGTCGGCGCAGGAAGAAAAAGTCGCCCGTGCGCGACGTAAGCTCCGGTACTTCGCCGCGGTTTATCCTGTGCGCGTTCGTGATGATTAGGCTCTCCTCCGCCTGACGGAATATCTTTGTCAGCTTTATCACCGGCATCGCGCCGCTTTCAATCATATCCTGTATAATATTGCCCGGCCCGACCGATGGCAGCTGATCCGCGTCGCCCGAGAAAATCACCCTCGCGCCGCTTTTTACCGCCTTCAAAAACGACGCCATGAGCGTCACGTCTATCATACTCACCTCGTCGAGTATCACCACGTCCGCCGACAGCGGATTTTCCTCGTTGTGCGTGAACACGTTGTACCCCTCCGACGAGCGCGACACGCCGAGCAGACGGTGTATCGTCTTAGCCTCGCACCCCGTCACCTGACTCATACGCTTAGCGGCTCTGCCGGTCGGCGCGGCGAGCGCGACCGACAGTTTCATATCGTCAAAAAGCCGTATGATCGTGTTGATCGTCGTCGTTTTACCCGTACCGGGACCGCCGGTAAGAACCATACACCCCGACACAAGCGCGGTTACGACCGCGTTTCTCTGCTCCGGCGCAAGACTTGTGCCGATCTCTGTTTCGAGCGCGTCGATCGCACTTTCGGCTTTATCCTCCGTCATCGTAAACTTCTGCTTACCGTTCGCGAGCGCGACAAGACGGCGCGAGATGTAAAACTCCGCCCCGTAATATTCGTAAAGATAGTACGCGTCCACACCGTCGATCCTGTCGGGGTAGATGTGCCTTTTACCGACAAGCTCCGCTATCGCGCCCTCGACCTCGTTTTCCTCGACCTTTAAAACGTACACGGCATGCTCGATCAAAACGTCCTTCGGCAGATACACGTGACCCGACGTGAACGCCGCATCGCGCAGTATGTGCGTAACGCCTGCTTTAATGCGCTCCATGCCGTTTTTCGGGAATCCCATGTTAAATGCTATCGTGTCGGCGGTTTGAAACGAAATACCCTCCACCGCGTCCGACAGCACGTAGGGGTTCTTTTTTATCATATCGACCGCGCCCGCGCCGAGCGCGTTATGTATTTTTACAGCCGTGTTCGCGTTCACGGAATACTGCTGCAAAAACATAACGACGTTTCTTACCGCGCGCGTCTCGGCGAAAGACCTTCCTATACTTTTCGCTTTTTCCTTGCTGATGCCCTTTATTTCAGTCATGCGCTCGGGATTTTGCAGCATAATATCGAGCGTTTCCTTACCGAAATGCTCGACCAATTTTTTCGCCGTCGCCTCGCGCACCCCCGCGACAATGCCGGCAGCGAGGTACTTTATTATAGCGTCCTCGTCGGTCGGCAGCACCGTCTCGCAGTATTCGACCTTAAACTGCTCGCCGTAATCGGGGTGGCGCGTCCATTCTCCCGACAGCGCGACGCTCTCGCCCTCGCTTATGAATGGCATACAGCCTGTAGCCGTGAAAATACTTTCCTCCGCGCTGTCAATAACGCAGACGGTGTAGCCGTTCGCTGGGTTTGTGTATATAATTTCCTCAACCGTTCCCGTAACCGTTATAATATCGCTCATTTTACAACCAAAATCTTTCCGTCCTCGATACCGTTGACCTCGCCGCCCGCCTCGGCTATGCGGCTTACGTATTCTACCTGCTCGCGCCGTATCCTCTCGCCCGTGAAAATGACGGGTACGCCCGGAGGGTAGGGAACTACCGTGGCGCACGCGATCCTGCCCGACGCTCTTTCAAGTTCGACTTCCTCCCACTCATACTCAAACACGCGTGACGGGTCGAGCGTTTCCTCACATGGCGGGGGAGGGGGAGTGGCAATATTCACGTCTCTTTTTCCCGTCCTCTCGGCTATTTCGAGTATGTTCCACCACAAAAGCCGCATTTCCTCCAGCGTGTTCGACGGCGTAACGATAGCGACAATATTAAACAAATCAGCCATTTCTATATCTATCCCGTTCTCGGACAGAATATCGCGCACCTCGAACCCCGTTATAAAGTAGTCCGAAAAATTTATGACGAGCCGCGTCTTGTCGTCGTTGTCAAGCACGCGTATACCCGCCTTTGCGGCGGCGTCGCGGAAATTCATGCACATCCTGTACGTCCTGTCCCAGCCGACTGTTTTTACCTCGTCTCTCGCTGTGTCGGCTGTCGCGGCTATGACGTATGAGGGGCTTGTGGACTGAAATACCGTGAGCGCTCTTTTGACGCGCACGCGGTCGATAAGCGAGCCGTTAAGGTGCAGATAAGCCGCGCCGTTCATCGCGTTAAGCGTCTTGTGTGCGCTGTGGCACACCGCGTCGGCGTATTTTACAGCCGTTTCGGGAAATATGTCGTGCGCCGCAAAGTGCGCGCCGTGCGCCTCGTCCACGAGCAGCGGCAGCGACGCGTCATGGCACTCATCCGCTATCTTTTTTATATCCGAGCAAACGCCGTAATAATTCGGCGACGTTACGATCACCGCGTCAACGTCGGGCGTAAGAAAATCCTTAACCGTTTCCGTCGCAATGGGAACGCCGAACTCCGCGTCGAGGTCTTTCGGGAAGAACCGTATTTTAACACCCAAAAGCGCGCACGCGTTTATGACGCTGACGTGACAGTCGCCGCTTGCCAGAAGAACGCCGTCCTTTTTCACCGCGCCGCAAATCATAGCCTGAATAGCGGCTGTCGAGCCGCCTGTGAGGATAAAGCTCTCGTCGCTGCCGTAAAGCGAGGACAGGAGCGCGTTCGCCTTTTGCATATGCTCCGAGCCGCGGTATAGGTTTTCCGTCGCGGGCAGCTCCGTAACGTCGAGCGACACCAAGCCGCTGCGTAACCCTCTGCCGTTTTTGTGTCCCGGCATCGCGAACGATATTCTGTTTTGCGCTGCGTAATTTTTTAAATGCTCGTACAGCGGCGCAGACATGGCGCTGCCTCCTTTCATGTGTGGTAATCCTTGCGGCGCATTCGTATGGGCGGTCATTGGCCGCCCGCATAAACCCCTCCGTCATTGCTACGCAATGCCACCTCGTTTGCTACGGTGTTTGTTGCTGCGCAACACACCTACGACGCTGAAGCGCCGTTCCCCTGATAGGGGAGGCATACAATACGCGCCGTACATCGTAAGGCTCCCCTACTAGGGGAGCTGTCGCCGTAGGCGACTGAGGGGTTTTATATCTTCAAATCACAAATCCACTCCCTATATTATACAAAATTTTCCCCGATATGTAAAGCATAATTGAAAAAACGTGCAAAATGTGTTAAAATACCATAAAAGAAACATTTGAAAGGAATGATACGCATGACGGTAAAGGAAACGATTTTCGCAAGGCGCACGATACGCAAATTCACGCAGGAGAAAATCCCGTACGAAAACCTCACGGAGCTTGTGGACTGCGCGCGCGTGGCGGCGTACCCCGCGAACATGCAGCCGCTTAAATTCGCGATAGTAGACGATAAAGATACTCTCGACGCGCTGTTCCCGTTCACGAAATGGGCGGGCGCGCTCGAAAACGGCACGCCGAGGGAGGACGAACGCCCGACGGCTTACATCGCCGTACTCGGCGACAAAACAATAAAACCCGACACGAACGGCTACGAGGTCGAGGCGGGCGCGGCTGTGACGACGATGATGCTCGCGGCGCAGGAAAAAGGCATCGCCACGTGCTGGCTCGGCGCGATACAGCGAGACCAAATACACGAGCGTTTAAATCTTCCCGACAGCCTGTGTGTCGTGTACCTGCTCGCTCTCGGCTATCCCAATCAAAAGAGCCGCATGGTCGAAATGACGGATTTTAAGTACTATGAAAGTGAGGACGGCACCATAAACGTGCCGAAACGCTCTCTTGACGAGGTACTTGTAAAAATATCTTGACAAGATACAAATTTTGTGGTATAATTATAATACAATATAAAAAAGGTTAGGCGAAAACGGTTACGCGGAGAACAAACAGCGACCGGTGTTTTGTCAGACAACGCTGTGAAAAAACTCCGCAATTTAACCAAAATATTTATTGATACTCCTTTAAAATTGTGTTACAATTATATAAATAAAATAATGCAAAGGAGAGAAAACAATGAATATTAAAAAGCTGATTTCCGTAATATCGGCTGCGGCGCTGACTGTGAGTCTTGCCGTTCCGTGCGTGACGGCTGCGGACGCTCCCGAGGTCGGCAGCAGTCTGAAGGTCGGCGATTACGCCGAGAGCGCGGCGGAAACTCAAAAACTCATCGACGCGCGCCCTGACATACAAAGGCCGATGGAAAAGCTCGACAGAGGTCTTGTGGCGGTTAAAACGGGCGACAGCGTTTTCGTTTCGTGGCGGTGGCTCGGAACGGAAAGCGCGGACACGAGGTACAATCTGTACAGAAACGACACGCTCATTAACGGCGAGCCGATGAACGTTACGAATTACACCGACATTGTTCCCGCAAGCGGCGCAAAGTACAGCGTCGCTCCCGTGGTTGACGACAAGGAGGGCGAGAAGTGCGCGGCTGTATCGGTATGGAACGAGAGCTATATCGACGTGCCTATCGAGGCTCCTCCCGCGAACAGCGTTCAGGGCGAGGATTACACGTACTCGGCGTCCGACGCGTCGGCTGCCGACCTTGACGGCGACGGTCAGTACGAGATCATTCTCAAATGGGATCCGTCAAACTCGAAGGACGCGGCGCAGTTCGGTTACACGGGCGAGTGCATAATCGACGCGTACGAAATGGACGGAAAGCGTATGTGGCGCGTGAATATGGGCCCGAATATCCGCGCCGGACAGCATGACACGCAGTTCATGGTATACGACTTCGACATGGACGGAAAGGCTGAAATGGCTTGCCGCACGGCTGACGGCACGATTGCGGGCGACGGTACGGCTATCGGTGACGCGGATAAAAACTGGGCTGTTTTAAACGGCGGTAAAAATCTGCAGGGTCCTCTTTACCTCACCGTATTCAACGGCGAGGACGGCACGGTTATAGACACCGTTGACTACGACCCGCAGATTACCGGCACGACAGACGACGGTACTAAATGGGATATAAGCGCGTGGGGCGACACGGGCGGCAACCGTTCGGAGCGTTACCTCGCTGGTATAGGTTACCTTGACGGCACAAGACCGAGCATGGTATTCTGCCGAGGCTACTACACAGGCCCCGAGGGCGATACGGGCGGCAGAACTGTTATGGCTGCGTTCGACCTCGTTGACGGCAAGCTCACCGAGAAGTGGCGTTTCGACACGATGGATTACAACAACAAATATATCGGTCAGGGTAACCACTCGATGTCGCTCGCGGATGTTGACTACGACGGTTGTGACGAGATTATTTACGGCTCGCTCGCCGTTGACCACGACGGCAAACCAATGTATTCGACAGGCTTGGGTCACGGCGACGCGCAGCATGTGGGCGACCTTGACCCGTCAAGACCCGGTCTTGAAGTGTATTCCTGCCACGAGGATAAAGGCTCGGCTTACGGCTACGAAATGCGCGATGCGCGTACCGGCGAAATCCTCTACGGCGCGTACACCGGCACGGATAACGGACGCGGCGCGGCTGACGACGTTGACCCGAATTACCCGGGCGCGGAGGGCTGGTCGGCTGCGGGCGTGCTCACAACGTCGAAGGGCGAGGTCATTTCGACAAAGTACACTATGGCTGCGAACTTCTTCGCGTGGTGGGACGGAGATCTCGGACGCGAGGTTCAGGACGGTATTTATATAAGTAAATGGAACCACGACACGCAGAAGACCGACACGATATTCACAGCGGGCGGCACGTTCGCGGTAAACGGCACGAAGGCTAACCCGTCGCTCACAGCCGACCTGTTCGGCGACTGGCGCGAGGAGACGATTTATCCCTTAAAGGACAGCAGCGCGCTCCGAGTTTACACGACGACGATCCCGACGGGTTACAAGCTCCCGACGCTGATGCACGACATTCAGTACAGGAACCACGTTGCTCTGCAGAACACGTGCTACAATCAGCCGACGCACACAAGCTATTACCTCGGCTACGAAACGGAGACGATACCCGTTCCGCAGATAACGGTTGACGGCGAGAAAAACCCCGACCTCGCGAAGAAGTCGTGGAATATTGCAGACCTCTATTCGGGCGAGAACGTGACGCTCGTCGTTGACACGCCGACCGCGCTCGTAAAGGGTCAGCCGATAAGAATTGATAACGACAACACTGACGTTGTGCCGATACTTGACGAAAACAACCGCACGCTCGTGCCGCTGCGCTTTATTTCGGAGGCGTTCGGCGACGATGTTGAATGGAAACAGGAAACGCAGGAAATCAACGTAAACGGCGGCGAAATCGTCATGAAGATAGGCAGCGCCGATTACAAGGTATCGGGCAGCACGAAAACAATGGATACCGCCCCCGTTATACGCGACGACAGGACGCTTGTGCCTTTAAGAGCGCTTGTTGAGGCTCTCGGCAAAAAGGTTTACTGGAACGACGGTCTTATCGTGATTTCCGATATAGACGTTACCATGGGCGACGCGGCTGCAAAGGCGCAGAAGGAGAATATCCAAAATGCGCCCGTACCCGAGAAGGTTGAGAAAATCGCTATCAACGGCGTGGGCAAGAAATACTACGACAATCAGCTCGACGTTTACGGCGTAACGGCAAGCGACAACGACGGTAACCTTGAGGCGGGCGCGGTTGACCTAGATATGTCGACGCGCTGGTCGGCATGGGGCAAGAATACGCTCGTGATTGACCTCGGCTCGGTACAGAAGGTATCGGGCGTGTCGATAGCTATGTGGAAGGGCAGTGAGAGGATTTATCCGTTCACGATAGAGGTTTCGACCGACGGTGAAAATTGGACGGAGGCTCTTGCAAAGACGCAGAACACCGGCACTACCGAGGAATTTGAGAAGTATATGTTCAAATCAACCGTTGAAACGCAGTATGTGCGCTATTCCGGCGACGGCGCGACCGACCCCGACAAGAATTACTGCCATATCAGCGAAATAGCGGTATTGGGCGAGTAAATAGGATATGCAAGCAAAGAAAAAGCGTTGCCTATGGGCAACGCTTTTTTTTATGCGTGAATTTGAGACAAAGCGGTTTTATGTAAAAATAATTATTGCTTAAGACGCTCAATCTCAAGACGCATGAGCCGTAGTTGTTTTGTGACATCCTTTTTGAAACGCTGGTAATCCTTGTCAATGCTGACCGGCTCTGTGTTAAGAAACGCCTCGTCGATACTCTTGTCGTACAACTCGAACAGCGCCAGCAGCGTGCTTATGTCCGGCTGAGAATAACCTGTTTCCCAGTGACCTATCACCTGCTGCGACCTTCCCATGAGGTCGGCGAGCTGCTGTTGAGTGAGACCTGACATCTTACGCAAATTCTTTAAGATTGCGGCAATTTCAGCTTTTGTCATCATTATACATCACTTCCATAATTTCTGTCTTGCATATAAATGAATTTTATCATAAAATTATCAATATTGTCAATACTAATTCCTAATATAGTATATAAAAAATATTTATAAATCAAATTATACTGATATTAAGGGATGTGATTATAATGGAAATATTTTATCCGATTGGGAACAGAATTCAGCAGGAAAGGCAGAAAATGGGTCTTACACAGGAGCAGCTTGCCGAGAAAGCCGGAATTTCTCAAAATTTTATATCACTTATTGAAAACGGACGGAATATGAGTTTGGCGGTGATAATAAAGCTCGCCGGAATATTCGGTGTGACGGTAGACTATCTGCTGAGCGATGTTATGGATGTGAATGAAAACAACATTATTGAGCAAAGTATGGCATATATGAGGAAACTTACGCCAAAGCAGCAAATGTTTATACTTAATATGATAAAACAATTTCATGAAACCGTAAAAGGCAATATAACGGAATAATAAAAAATCCGCAAATCTTAAAGATTTGCGGATTTTTCTTATGACCCCCTCTTCGAGGGGGTCAAAACTCACTTGTGAGTTTTGGGGGTGTGATGAAAAAACAAAATATACCCCCCGAAATCAAAGATTTCGACCCCCTCATAGAGGGGGTCTTGCGGGACGTCGTGGACGCCGTCCCCTACACCCGTAATTTTGAAATTGTGCGCCGTAGGGGCTGGCGCCCTCGACAGCCCGTTAGCCTCCCTTGTTAAAGGGAGGGGGACCGCCGAAGGCGGTGGAGGGATTCATTGTAGAAATTGAAAAAGAATCCCCCAGTCACGCTCCGCGTGACAGCCCCCTTTGACAAGTGAACAACACGCTTGCGTGTTGTAGGCGTGTTCGCTTGCGAACAAACGCCGTAGCAAAGGGGGCCTCACTGCGTTAAATCATAATTTACTCCCATAATCATCCCGCAAAAAACACCGCCCGAAGGCGGTGTTTTCAAATGCCCATATCAAATTATACAATACCCTGAGCCATCATAGCGTCGGCAACCTTCATAAATCCAGCGATGTTCGCGCCGGCAACGAGGTTTGTCTTGCCGCCTACCGTGAGGTTGTATTCCTTCGCGGCAGCAACGCTGTTCTTGTATATCGTTACCATGATGTCATGGAGCTTAGCGTCAACTTCCTCGAATGTCCATGAAAGTCTCTGCGAGTTCTGGCTCATTTCGAGAGCCGATGTAGCAACGCCGCCCGCGTTTGACGCCTTGCCCGGCGCGAAGTATACGCCGTTCTGCTGTAAGTACTCGGTAGCCTCAAGAGTTGTCGGCATGTTAGCGCCCTCGGCAACCACCAGACAGCCGTTCGCTACGAGAGCCTTGGCGTCGTCTATCAGGAGCTCGTTCTGCGTAGCGCAGGGGAGAGCAACGTCGCACTTAACAGCCTGCCACAGACCCGCGCCCTCAACGTACTTGGCGTTCGGTCTGTAGTTGAGGTATTCCTTAATTCTGCCTCTCTTAACTTCCTTGATTTCTTTAACAGCCGCGAGGTCGATACCTTCCTCGTCGATAACGTAGCCGTTCGAGTCGGAAACGGTTATAACCTTACCGCCGAGCTGCTGTACCTTCTGACAAGCATAAATAGCAACGTTACCCGCGCCCGAGATAGCAACCGTCTTGCCGTTGAAGTCCGTGCCAAGATCTTTGAGCATTTCAGCCGCGTAATATACAAGACCGTAGCCTGTAGCCTCGGTTCTTGTGAGCGAGCCGCCCCATGTAAGACCCTTACCTGTGAGAACGCCTTCGTAAACGTCCTTAATCTTCTTATACTGACCGAACATATAGCCGATCTCTCTCGCGCCCGTACCGATGTCGCCCGCAGGGACGTCCGTGTCCGCGCCGATGTGTCTGTAAAGCTCCGTCATAAAGCTCTGGCAGAAACGCATAACCTCGTTGTCCGACTTACCCTTCGGGTCGAAGTCCGAGCCGCCCTTGCCGCCGCCGATGGGAAGAGTTGTGAGCGAGTTCTTGAAAATCTGCTCAAAACCGAGGAACTTGATAATTCCGAGGTTTACCGACGGGTGAAGTCTCAAACCGCCCTTGTAAGGTCCGATCGCGCTGTTGAACTGTACTCTGAAACCTCTGTTTACGTGTACCTTGCCGTTGTCGTCAACCCAGGGTACTCTGAACATGATCTGTCTCTCCGGCTCTACTATTCTTTCAAGAAGAGCAGCCTTTTCGTATTCGGGGTGTTTCTCGAATACCGGTTCGAGTGAAGTTAAAACTTCTGTTGCAGCCTGGATAAACTCAGGCTCGCTTGCATTTTTTTCTTTTAACTGTGCTAATACGTCCTGTGCGTATGACATTGTTAAAAACCTCCTATAATTTTTTTATGGGTTGCTTTAGGCGTTTAGCACCCTAAAGCACATCTGATATTTTATCACTGTTTGCGCCATAATGCAAGCATATTTTTCAAAAAAAATCGCGTATTTTCGGGCTGTACACACCAATCCGCTTGCATTAGCCGTTGTTAGTCCGAGATAACATTTTTTCTTCCTTCTGCCGCCTTCGGCGGTTCCTCTCCCTTAATAGGGGGCTCACGGGCGACCGCAAGGGTCGCCCCTACGGAAGTGGGACGTCGAGGGCACCGTCCCCTACGGTGCAGCAACCGCGCCCGTAAGGGCGCAACTCACAAAAAGCCCAAAACAAGCGGAGGCGTTGTGAGCGCGCTTGCAAGCGAACAGCCGCAGTGCAGTGACGGCTTTTTGTGAAAGAGGAGCAGTACGCGACATAAAAAAGAACCCTTTGTAAAAAGGGTTCGTAAGGAGTGAAGGGATATGCGGTATGAAACTATAAACGCGGCGGAAAGCGGACGGTACGAAGGTCGCGCTTACAGGTAAACTCTATAACGAGGACGGCACGCCGAGGTTTGACGAGCTTGTCATGGCAAAAATATACTACGACATCAAAGAAACCGCAACCAATAACGCAAAAGCAAAATATCAGGACGAAATAACGGGCGCGGCGGCAGCGACGGAAACGCCTACGGAAACGACAGGCGAGCCGGTGCAGGTGTCAAGAGTAAACCCCTCAGTCGGCTACGCCGACAGCTCCTTTGCTACGGCATACGAGCAAAGCTCTATGCCTACCACGCTAAAGCGTGGTTCACCTGATAGGGGAGCCTCGCGAGGGGGGCGGCGGTTCATCGGGCGGTACGTCACGCGTGAAATTTACGGCGCGGGGCGGTTCGAGTTCAAACCCCTCAGTCGGCTACGCCGACAGCTCCCCTCAAGGGGAGCCTTACAGGCGGCGGTAACACAATGACGGGTAACAGTAACGCTATGACGGGGAATAGTAACGCCATGACGGGCGGCGGAAACCTGCAGGGCGTAAGAAACGCCATGACGGGCGCGGGCATGGACAACGCTAAAATAGGTTTTAACCCCGAAAGCGGTTACGTCACATACAACGGTCAAAACTTCCTTGCTCCCGACAACGTGACGGACGGAGTAAGCTACGCGTCAAGTGACGCTATAAACCGCGCTCTCGGCGACTACTATAAAAATCAGGGTATGCTCGGCGTGCGCGATACGCTTAACGCGCGCGGTATAAGTGACAGCCGTATCGGGTGGAACGCTCAAACGGGTATGGTTACGATTGACGGCAGGGACGCGTTTAAACCGAGCGCGAACGCGGGCGGCACTACATACGCGGACGCGAAGGACATAAACAGGCTGACCGATACAGCTTATGCGAACGCGGGCGACCCGATAAGTCTTGTTACCGATTATGTAAGCAATCAGGGACTGGGAAACGCGGTCAACTGGTCTGACGGTAAATTAACGGTCGGCGGCATAGACGTACCCGTTTCATACGTGCAGGACGGAAAGGCGTACGCAAGGCAGTCCGATATTGACAGAGCGATTAAACAGGCGAAAATCAACGCGGGCATTACGGGCAATCGGGAAGTCGTGAGAGCCTTGCGCCGAAGAATACAGGCGGCAGCGGTAAATCTTCCGGCAGCGGTTCATCGGGCGGCGGCACGTCAACCAAAAAGCAGAACAACAGCTTTTACGAGGACTATCAAGCCCGCAAGCAGCAGCAGAGCAGGGCGAGGTTCACCCCGTCAACGCTTTTGGGCGCGCAGACGAAAAAGCAGAACAGCAGCTTTTACGATGATTATCAGGCTCGTAAGAAACAGCAGCAAAGCGGAAGGTTTACGCCGTCGCTGTTAAATACGGGTTCATCGGCGCGCAGGTTCACGCCGTCGGTACGCAGACAGCCGACCGCGCAGGACTGGAGCGAGAGCCTTTCGCCCGTACATATGCGTGATATGCTCAGCGCGGAAACGAGCGCGGCGACGCAAAGGCGCAAGGCGGCGGTAAAGCAGGACATTCTGAATAACAGCAAATACCGATTTACCGATTTCGAGATTGACGGCGTTATAAACAGTCAAAATCCGCGCGAGGATATGACGGCTCTCGTTAAGCGCAAGGGCGGCAGCGACGCCGAGGCGCAGCGTTACGGCGAATACGTGTATTACCACTTGCTCGACGACACGCACAAAAAGCAGTACAACAAAGATATGGACGCTACAGAGCGGCAGGGTTTGGGCGCACAGTATACGACCGATATTGAGACGCAGAAGGCGAGGACGGACGCGTTAAACCATATGCAGAACAATACGCTTACCGACCCGAATTCTTTTGACAGCAAAGCAACGGAGAAACTTCGCAAGCGTTAAGGAACAGGTCATAAATAAATTTAAAAGTCTGGGTTATAAAATTGACAGACAAGGCTTTGGAATAATTGATATAGGCGAAAAACAAATTATCGAAAGTTTTAAATATCTACAAACGGAAGAAGAAAGAGCAGCATTCTTCACTGTTTTGGGAGTTTTGAAACACGGCATAGAAATACACAATAGAAACAATCACAAAGGCAGAAGTTACAACACTGTGACATTTGCCGCACCTGTTGAAATTAACGGGCAAAAAGGCATACAAGCAGTCGTTGTAAAAAGAACAAAAGGTAACAGATATAAGACACACAGAATAATAAATCCGGACGGCTCTGTATTTACTTTTTCGGACACAAAAACAGAGGCTACCCTTGATAGGATGACCTCCGTTTCCGAAGGTGAGAGCCTACCCATCACCTCTGTTATAAACAGTATATCACAGAATAACGAAAATGTCAAGCACAGCGTTGATACCAACGCGGAGAGTGAGGAACGGCTTACACCAACGAGAGTTGCGCGCAGGCTCATAAATGATTACGGCGCGAAGGGGAATGTATACGAAAATGACGTAACCGACGCGCTAAAGAACCTTGCGGCAGAGGCGCAGAGCGTATATTCCGACCCCGACAATATTGAAACGCGGTACAAGGCTTTTGAAAAACACGTTTACGACCTCGCGAATAGGATTGCGGACGGTGCGCGGCGTGTAGATAACTATGCAGCGGATTTATATAAAGAGATATATAAAGACGTCAGCGATACCATAATACACGTGACAGACAATTTTGTCGGAGATATTCCCGAATATAACGATTTCCGCAAAAGCAATTTCGGCTCTTTGAAGTTGTCAAGAAAACAAGGCGAGGCTATTGATACGTTTTACCAAGAGTTAGCGGAGAAATACCCGGGTGTGTTTGACGCAAGGGAGCATATCGCGGAGAGTGATATGCTTTACGATATTCTTAACAAACTCGAAGGCTTACGAACGAAAGAATATGAATATTCCGCAAGTGAACGCGAAGCATTGACGGAGAGTATAAAAGACGAGATTATAAACGCCTCTTTAAATTTAATGACTCCCGTAGAAATGACGAATAATACGGAGCAACGGCAGACAAACACGGAGAGTGAGGACGCGCCGCCCGCACCGAATGAAGAGGATAACAAAAAGGTTTCCAAGCTGTATGAAAACACCATGCAAAAGGAAATGTTTACCGACGACTTCAAGAACGAGGCGGAGAGCCGTATTGACGAATTTATGTACGAGGGCATTTCCAATAAGGAAACATACGAAACGGCAAAGGCGGCTTTGGAACAGAATGGCGCGGACGCTACGGCGGCAGAGCTTGCGACGAAATCGGGGCAGTGGACGGCGGACGACACGGCGGCGGCTTTGGCGCTTATGGCGAAATATCAGACAGAGGGCGACGTTAAGAAAGCTGTCGATATAGCGGCGGTGCTGCGCGAGAAAATGACAAAAGCAGGTCAGGCGGTACAGGCGTTAAAAATTGTGAACAAGCTTACGCCAGAAGGACAGTTTATCGACTTTACAAGGCAAGCCGACAACATGGTTGAGGAGCAGATAGAAAAGCACCCAGCGAAGGATAAGATACGCAAGGAGTTAAAGGACGCAGAGCAGAAGGACAGAGCGAAGAAAAACGGCGAAAACGGGACGTCGGGGGCGCCGTCCCCTACGGAGGCGGAGCAGGGCAATACAACTCAACCGAAACAGCAGCGCAATAATACACAAAGGACTGCCGAAAAGTCGGAGCGTGACAAGGTTCTTGACAAGTGGAATATCGAGCATTTAAGCGACGAGGATATGACACAGGTCAACGATATGCTTAAAACGCTCGACACGCTTGACGATAAGGACAGCCTTATTGACCTTATATTAAAACAGTCACGCGAGAGAAAGACGGCGGCGCACGGCGCGGTTAAAAACGTATACGACGATCCACGGCTGAACGATATGGGCGTTGTGCAGATGATGGCAGAGGACTTTGAGAACGCGCACCCCGAATTTAAGCAAGCCGCCGATAATCTGTACGAATGGCAGCGTAAATTGATGAAAACGTGGCTTGTCGATACGGGCGTTATAACACAAGAGCAGTACGACACGTTTACACAGATGTACCCCGATTATGTACCGTTTTTCCGTGAGCAGGACACGACGCTCGGCAGGGGCAAGGTCGGTATGGCAAATCAGGGCGAGGTCATAAAAGAGGCGGTCGGCTCGGAAAGCAGGCGGATATTGGAGCCTATCGAGAATATCATGTACAATGTCGCGTCATACGTCAACCACGGCACAAAGCACGAGGTTATAAAGACGGCGGTGCAGCAGTACGATATGCTCGACAGCGATCCCGAAAACAACGTGCTGCGTCAGTATTGGGAGGAGGTCGTACCCGTAAATCCCGAACAAGAGCAAAACCTCTATTTCAGACCGAAACGCGGCGACGACCCGAGTGTGGACGACGCGACAAATGAGGGCGAAACAAAGCACGGGCATATGAAACACGGCGAGGAAAAGGCTGTGATGAAATCCGACGCGGGCGAGATAATGCCCTGCTATAAGACGTACTGCGATACAAAAAAGAAGTATCGGCGTTACGAGGTTACGGAGCAGCCTCTCGAAATGGCGACAAATGACTTGTGCTGCGATATGAAAAAGTTCATTCTTTCGCTCATGTCGAACGCGGACACGACCGAGGAAAAGAACAAGGTTAAAGAGATGATCGTGCAGCTGCACGAGATGTTTCAAAAGGGCGTGTAAACCACGCCCTTTTTCTTTATATCATTTTTTGACGAACATTTGACGAACTTTTTCATGCAATTATTTGCAATTATTTGCAACTTTTTGCAACTCGCGTTGTACGAAAAAACCGCATAAATGCTTGATTTTTAAGCATTTATACGGTTTTTGCGTTTGGTCGGGATGACAGGATTTGAACCTGCGGCCCCTACGTCCCGAACGTAGTGCTCTACCAAACTGAGCCACATCCCGATACCTCTCCGTCACGCGGAGGGGAAATGTCATATGGTCGGAGTGACAGGACTTGAACCTGCGGCCCCTTGACCCCCAGTCAAGTGCGCTACCACCTGCGCTACACCCCGATTTTTCCAGACAACTATGACATTATAGCACAAAACATTTTCAAAGTCAATAACAGAAACGCAAAAATTACGAATAAAAATTTTTACCTGCTTTATTGCCGCAATACCGCTGTTTTACATGAAAATACGGTATATATTTTTATTGCGATTTAGGTCATTTTCAATAAAAATACTTGAAAAGACAACAAAAATATGGTATAATAATTATAATACGGATAAAATGGGCATGAAAGGGGCGGAGCAATGCGCTGCGAAAAATGCGGAAACGAAATCGCCGAGGGAAACAGAACATGTGAATACTGCGGCGCGCCGGTCAGAATGAGAAACTCCGGACGCAAAAAGAGGAGAAATCTTACGCTTGTCGCGGCTGCGGCAACGCTTATTATGCTCGGCGTACTGTCGCTTATGTGCGCCGGAATATCTATAAAAGCCGAATTGATGGGAACGTCCGTCAGGCTTTCGCTGCCCGTAATATCCGCGTCGTCGGTCGTGGGGCTTGTGGTACAGGGCGGATTTGTGAAATTATTGCCAGGACTGTACATCGCGCTTTGCGCCGCTGCGGTAATCGCGGCGTTTATATCCGTGTTTATGATCATAACACGCAGACGTTCGGGAGTTACAATAGGACTTATAGCGGCTCTTGTTTCCGCGGTTATGGGCATAGCCATGATTATTGCGGTGTTTGTCATAAACGGCAAATACGGCGGCGAGGCTCTTTCCCTTGCTCCGTCGCTGTGGATGTGGGTATCCGTACCCGTGAATATATTGAGCGCGCTGTTTCTGTTTATTGAAAATGATGATATTGTATAAGTATTTAATTTCGGAGAAGGAAAGGATGACAGAAAATGATTTGCCAAAATTGCGGAAACGTCATTCCTGACGGCGTGAAGTTCTGTAACCGCTGCGGCGCGGAGCAGGAAGTTGTTGAGACTCCTCCGCAGAGCGCGGAAATGCCGGGTTCAACCGATACTTACCGCGCCGCGCCGTATACAGCGGCGGCGGGCGGCGCGAACACGCGGCTTTTGCTCGCGATTACGGCGGTAGTCGCGCTTTTGGGAATTATGTCGGTGGTTTGCTCATCGCTTGTTATAAAGGGCGGCGAGGCTGCCGCGTCAATACCGTTTATGTCGGTGACAGCACTTCTGGGCAATCTGTCGAGAGCTGCAGACAGCGCGTCGGGAATGGGGGGCATACTGGGTCTTGATTTGGGCGATTGGGGCGCGAGCCTTGCCGGACCGCTGGCGGGAATGATCGTTTACACGGTTTTTGCGGTAATCTGCATTATATTGTATACGTTTTCAGCCGTGTTGGTTTTAAAGAAAAATCCTGTGGGAATAGTTATGGGAATGGCTGCGGGCGCGCTGACGATTTTGCTCAGCGTTATTATGATAATTGCTATGCTCGTGGCGAACGCTAATCTCGACATTCCAAATATTTCGCTCGCGCCGTCGGTGTGGGTGTTGCTGGCAATTCCGGTCGGCGCGCTGTACGCGCTGTTGTGCGCCGTAAAGAACAGGGAATTGCTTTCGTGATAACAACGGAATTTGACCTGTAGTTGTGAAGGGGTGATTATATAATGTTTTGCAAAAAGTGCGGAAACGCGTTGGACGACGGCATGAATTTCTGCCCGCGCTGCGGTGAACCCGCGGTGAAACCGATCGTATCGGAAACGCCGCCGGAGGAAAACGACGCGCAGCGCGATGTGTATGAGCCGGTTGAGACGGAAGTCGCCGCGCAGCCGATGTATCCCGTGGGTAAGGACGTAAATATAAAAGCTCCCGCGTTTATGCGCGGCGGAAATGCGACGACATTGCTTGCGGTTATGTTCCTGCTCGCGGCATGTACGATGATAAGTATGATTTTGAGTGGCGTGGGGATTTCCGCGAAAGCGGTGCGGGGTTTCGGCTTATCGCTGCCCGCTACGACGATTAACGGTATCGCGGACAACGTGACGGCGTTCGGTGTGTATACGGTTTTTCTTGTAATTTATATTATAGTCAACTTATGCGCCGTGTTTATGATTTTAAATAAGATGAAATACGGAACGATTGCGGGCATCGCGGCTAACGCGATAGCCGTCATATTCAGTATAGTCGCCGTTGCGGCGTCGTTTTCGCTGTCAAAGGAAATAAACGAGTTTGTATCAACATTCCCGACCGTATGGACGTGGCTCGCGCTTGTGTTCGGTCTTGCGAACTGCGCGTTCTTCATATTCAAAGGCGGGGATTTAGCGACATAAAGCATATTTATGCAAGCAGAGGGGTAAAAGTTTAGCGGGTTACGGTTATTTAAGGAAAGAGGTAAGGCGGTATGTTTTGTCCGAATTGCGGAAACAATGTTGGAAACGAGGATTTTTGTAAAAAATGCGGCGCGTCGCTTGACAATCCGTCAACGAGACGCTTTTGCGCGGAATGCGGATCGCCGCTTGACTACGGCAGCGAGAGATGTTCACAATGCGGCGCGGAGGTAGAGAGCGTATACAAGCAGGAGAACGAAAACGTCAGAAGTCGTGGCATAGAACAGCAGTCAAAGCAGCCGCAGTCGGTCGCGCCCAAAAAGAAGGGCGGTAAGCGGCTGGCAGTCGGTATTGCCGCGGCGGTCGTCGTTGCCGCGGCGGCGGTGGTTGTCTTATTGCGCATGGGCGGCGGTGAAAGTTCGGATACGCAGTTCGCTCAGGCGCCTCCCGAAAATGTGTATCATGACGGCGACGCGATTAAAATTATGACAAAGTCGTTCAATCAAAAGCAGGCGTCGGGCGACAGCTCCGTGCTTAAAGAGCTGGAGACGTATGTCGGCGAGGATTTGGAAATCGAGTGGATAACGGATATGAAGTATGACGGCTCGGTAAACGGCGTTATCGGCTCGGGCGATTATCCGCACGTGATGCTTGTGGGCAGTAAGGGCTCGGCGTTTGTACAGGCTGCGAGAAGTGATATGTTCTGGGATATATCGGAGGCGTTTGACAATCCCGAAAAATACCCCAATCTTGCGCAAGCCGACCCGAATGTAAACCATAATATTTCCGTTGACGGTAAGGTTTACGGCATATACCGCGCCCGTGAACTCGGACGCGCCGGTATTACAATAAGAAAGGATTGGCTCGATCGTCTCGGTCTCGGTATACCGGAAACGATAGACGAGTTTTCCGAGGTTTTAAAGGAGTTTACGGAGAACGACCCCGACGGTAACGGAGTTAATGACACTTACGGCATGGTGATAACGAACTACCTGTCGGGACCGCTTGACAATATAGCGGTATGGATGGGCGCTCCCAACGGCTGGGGCGTGGACGATGAGACGGACGAACTGAAACCGTCGTTTATGTTTGAAGAATACAAGGACGCGCTGAAACTGATGCGCGACTGGTATAAGGCGGGATATATAAA
Organism: uncultured Clostridia bacterium; assembly: GCA_947623955.1. Classification (GTDB taxonomy): domain Bacteria; phylum Bacillota; class Clostridia; order UBA1381; family UBA1381; genus Hominilimicola. The sequence goes on from CANQIP010000020.1 coordinate 26,878, forward strand.
TCAGGATATGAATACCATGACGGCTGATAAGTGGAACGAACCTTTCTTGAACCAGAAAGCGGGCGTTATCATTGACGTTGCCGACAGGTCGAGAAGGCTGGCTCAGGACATTGCGCCCATCAACCCGAACGCGGTTGTTGACGTGTTCGGATATGTGACGAAGGACGCGGGTTCCGAACCGAGAACGCTCCCGACAAACGGCTACAACGGCTTTTACGTGTTCCCGAAGTCAACGATTAAGACGCATGACGATTTGGAGCATATACTGACGGTAATGGATAAGCTCAACGATAAAACGGCGGTTGACCTTATGAATTTCGGTATTGAGGGCGTACAGTATACCGTTGACGCAAACAACTACGTGACAATTACGAGCAACAAGGAGCTGCTTGACGATATCAGCGACCTTAATCAGATATCCATGGGAATTATCACATTCCCGGACGGTTTAAAGACAAAGTATACCGTTCCCGTGGCGGAGAAGGTGGATAAGGTTTACGAGAAAAACAGGCAGTACGCGATAAGCAACCTTGCGGAACCGTATATCTCCGAAACGTACACCAAAAACGGTCCTGTGCTCGACGATATAGTCAACACGGCGAAAATGAACTTCATAATCGGCAAAATTTCCGAGGAGGAATACGATAAGGAAGTGGAACGCTGGAAACGTGAAGGCGGCGACAATTACATAAGGGAAGTAAACGAGGAATACAGCAAGGATATTTCGGTTAAGCAGTAAAGACAAACAGAATAACGGAAAATAAAAGCGCACGAATTTGTTTCGTGCGCTTGACATTTTAAAATGAATGTGGTAAAATACCATAAGTGTCACGGACAGGTATCGAAGTGGTCATAACGGCCCTGACTCGAAATCAGGTAGTCCTCACGGGCTCGTGGGTTCGAATCCCACCCTGTCCGCCA
>CANQIP010000021.1 GCA_947623955.1 uncultured Clostridia bacterium
CTGTTTATCGTGATATTCATAACGCTTATTTTACCGCTGTGCATTATAAGGCTCGTCGGCAAGCTCGGCATACCGAAGGAGTACGAACCGCCCGACAGTGCGGGAACGGTCGCGGTGTACCTGTCGGACGAGGGCAGAGTGGCTGACATGGACATAAACGAGTACCTAACCGGCGTTGTCGCTGCCGAAATGCCCGCCGACTTTGAGTACGAGGCGCTTAAAGCGCAGGCGGTCGCGGCGCGCACGTACCTGTATTCGCGCATGGAGCAGCTCGCGTCGGGCAATATCTCAGAGAGCCACAACGGCGCGGCGGTATGCACCGACTACACCCACTGCCAGGCGTACACCGACCGCGAAGTACCCGACAAGATTGTTTCGGCAGTAAACGAAACGACGGGGGAGTACATGACGTACAACGGCGAAATAATATCCGCGCTGTTCCATTCAACGTCCTCCGGCGCGACCGAGGCGGCTGTTGACGTGTGGGGCAGCGACGTGCCGTACCTTCAAAGCGTGCCGAGCGTCGGCGATATGGAGTCGCCCAAATACCTAAGCTCCCTCACGCTCAGCGCCGAGGACTTCAAGGCTACCGCCGAGGAAACGCTCGACGGCACGGACTGGTCGAACCCGCTTTTTTCGGACATCGAGCGCAGCAAGGCGGGCGGCATAATAACGCTTAAAATCGGCGGCGTGAGCGTGCGCGGCACGGACTTCCGCACGATGTACGGACTGCGCTCCACAAACGCCGAGCTTACCGAAAAGGACGGCAGCGTCATTATGAGCGTGCGCGGCTACGGTCACGGCGTGGGCATGAGCCAGTACGGCGCGGACTACATGGCGAAAAACGGCAGCAAGTACGACGAAATACTGAAAACGTACTACACGGGGATCGAAATAGTGAAGAAATAAGCCTTATTGCCAAATTGCACAAAATCAGTGTAATTTTTTGTATATAACAGAGAAAAAATAAATTGTCAATTTTGTTGAGAAATTTCTTGATTTGTAGTAAAATAGAACTATTAAGAAACTATAGAGAAGGAGATTATATTATGAGGAGAAGAATTTTGAGCGTACTGCTCACTCTCGCCATGGTCGGCACGATGTGCACGGCGGTTGCGGTGCCGGCAAGCGCGGACGAGCCGGTGAAGTATAAAGAGACTCCGCGTATGATGGAGGAGCTGAACCGTGGACTTATTGCCGTTAAGACCACAAGCGGCGTATATTTGTCGTGGAGAGTGCTCGGCAAAGAGGACTTGGCGACCACCGCATACGATATTTACCGCGAGGGAACGAGCAGTAAAATCGCGACGATAGAGGGCGGTCAGGCGAGCAATTACATAGATAAGAACGGAACGTCAGCGAACAAATATAAGGTTGTCGTATCGACCGCGACGCCGGAGCAGATAGCGGAAGAACCGTGGACGCAGGCGCAGGACACGAAGGGCGACACTACGTACACATATTTTGACGTGCCGATTTCCAAACCGACGGATATTCCCAGCGCGAAAGGCGGTTTGTCCGATTATACAAACGGCGCGAATGACGCGAGCCTCGGCGACCTTGACGGCGACGGCGATTATGAAATCGTATTAAAGTGGAACCCGACAGACTCAAAGGATTCAAACAGCGGAAACACAACAGGTCACTGCGTATTTGACGCTTACGAGATCGATCCGAACAATAAAGACGGTTATATGTGGCGTATAGACATAGGCAACAACATCGCCGCAGGTCCGCACTATTCGCAGTTTATGGTATACGACTTCGACAGCGACGGCAAGGCGGAGATAGCGACGCTTACGGCTCCCGGCTCGTATTCTCTTGTTAAAAACGCGGAGGGCGGCTACGATAAGATATACGTAACAACCGTCGGCGATACAGAGGAAATCCAAAAGGCGGACAATACCAAAACCACTTTGAGAAAAGGTAACAACAACGGTCCCGAATACTACACGATATTTGACGGTGAAACGGGCAGACCTCTTAAAACCACGGCTGCAATTCCTCTCGGCAACGAGGACGGCAGCAACTGGGGCGACAGCAAGATGAACCGAAGTGAAAGATACCTCGCGGCGGTCGCGTATCTTGACGGCGTTACTCCGTATTATGTGCCGATACGCGGCATGTACAACAGAACGGTTATACGCGCGTATACATGGGACGGTGAAAATCTGACGCTTGTAAAGGAGCATGACGGAAAAACAAAGGGCTCGACGTTGTACGGTCAGGGCAACCATAACCTGAACGTTGCCGATATAGATAACGACGGTAAGGACGAGATCGTATATGGTTCGGCGTGTCTTGACGACGATTTCAAAACCGTTTTGGGTAATACGCTGCTCGGTCACGGCGACGCCATGCACACTTCGGACTTCAATAACGACGGTACTCAGGAGGTATACTCCGTAAAGGAGGACAGCGAGGGCTTTAAGGAAGGACAGCAGCTCAGAGTTGCAGCAACAGGCAAAAAAATATGGAGCAATAAGGTTACAACCGATAACGGCAGAGGCGCTATGGACAATATAGATGACGCTTATGCTTCCACACACCCCGACGCGCTTGCTCTCGGCTGGGACGCTGCCAACCCCGGCGCATATGATTTGAAGGGTAATCAGGTAGCGGTAAAACCGAACGGAAATTCGAGAAACTTCTGTAACTTCCTCGTATACTGGGATGCCGATTTGGGACGCGAGCTTTTGGACGATAACCAGATGGCAAAATACCATGCTTCAACAGGTGTTACAGACAGATTGTTCTTTAACGGAGCCGGTTATCTTCCCGGTAATTCCAACAACAGCACAAAGCAAAATCCGTGTCTTGTAGCTGATTTATGGGGCGACTGGCGTGAGGAAATTATAATGCGCGTCGGAGATGAACCTTATCTCAGAATAATCACTCCGATAACACCGACTACATACCGCCTTACAACGCTAATGCACGACAGTCAGTACAGACTGGCTATAGCATGGCAGAACGTAGGCTACAACCAGCCTCCGCACACAAGCTACTATATAGGCTCGGCGGCTCTTGCGAAGGACGCAAGCGGCAACACGCTAAATTATCTTGCGCCCGCGACGCCTTTTGATACGATTAACTATCCGTCGGACATTCCCGATACTCCGATTACGGATATAGAACTGAAACAAGACGGACAGAATATAGATACCAATCAAACAATAACTCTCGAGAGAACACATACATATCAGATCGACGCAAACGTAGTTCCCGACAACGTACGAAAGAAGGGTATACGCTGGACTTCGTCCGACCCGACGCTTGCGACGGTTGACGGCGGAATTATAAAGGCTGTCGGCAGGGGCGCGTCAAGCGCGAGCGGCGTCGGCGGCGACGTTACTATTACCGCGACGGCTGTCGGAAACGACGCGATTACAAAGTCGGTAAAAGTCAAGGTATGGTCAACTCCCGTAACGGACGTAACAATAACCGAGCCGCTCGATACGGTTACAAGCCTCACCCCGGGCGATTCGAGAAATATGACGGCAGAGGTACAGCCCACGAACGCGTCGGAAAAGACGGTAGAGTGGCGCTCGTCGAACCCGACCGTCGCGACCGTTGACGCGGAGGGTAAGGTTACGGCTGTGTCAATGGGTCTCGCGACGATTTACGCGAAAACCGTTGACGGCGGATATGAGGACGCGAAGGTTATAAACGTACTTCCGCCCGCTATGGAAAACGCGTCGGGAACAGGAGAATTTGTTCTCGACACCGAGGGCTGCGGTACATACAGCGGAAGTAACACCGGCGCGAGTCTTACGCAGTCGAACGCCGACACCGCGGGTAAATTCCATAAGAACGTTGAACCGGTGAAAACGACTGATAAGGCAAAACTCAGTTTCCGCTTTACGACCGGCGGCACGAAGATTGACGGTTCAAACTGGAATTGGACGGGACATGAATTTTCGTTCTATGTAAAGCTGCTCGGCGCAGATGACGCTAATATACTTACGTTTAAACAGCCGTTTGCTAAAGACGCGGGCAAGCTCACAGCTACAATCGGCACGGGAAGCGCGGCGAATGTAGAAAGCGATTGGACACAAGTTGTTTCAAACATGGGCGCCATCCAGGGCAGCGCGAAACGCTGGCAGGTTGATATAGAGTTTGATTACGCGAATAAGACGGCAACTGCGGTACTGTACGGCTTTGGCGCAGGATTTGACCAGCCGTCCGACGCGCAGTGTACAAAGACATTCACGCTGCCCGACGGCGTGGTATTTGAAAAGCTTGAAATTTCAGCCACAAAGGACGGCTCAGGCACCATATACTGGACGCCGAAGGTAGAGAATTTCTCATATGAGAAGATCGTTCCGGCGGCTGAAGGAAGCGCGAGCGTGCTTTACCGTCGCGGCGAAAAGAAGGGTATTTCGTGGTCGGCAAACGATATAGCGGCTGCCACAGGCGGATTTACTCCGACGGGCGAGACGCTGATGTTTGACGAGGAAAACCACCGCATATGGTTCAACCCGACAAAACCGGGCGCATCATACAGCGCGACAAAGACGTTTGACATAGCCGACAACGCGCTTGTCGAATACGATATAGACTGGTATTTCGGTGCTGCGGTAGGCACAAAGGGCGATCACTCCGAGTATATCCAGATAGGTGATACAATCCGTTTCGGCTGGAAAAATGACTATAAGGTTTATCTGAGCAAGGACGGCGGAACGACATGGGAGGCAAATCCTGTATTTACCGGTTCCAACACGACATTTACAAAGAACATTCACCTTTCATACGATAAGGCGACAAAGACAATAAAGAGCCTGACGTTCGACGGCTCAACGGTAATGGCAAACGACGTCCTTGAAGACGATTCGATGAACAAGGTCACGTTCGGTCTTAACAGAATAGAAGGCTCATCCACGGAGAATTGGGGTTATCCCAACGGTATCGATAATATATCCGTATCGCAGTTCGTGCCGGGCGCGGAAACGAAGTTTAAGGCGTCGTTCGTAAATATAGACGGCACGGTTATCAAGGAAGAGGACGTTAAGGTCGGCGGACATGCGACCGCACCGACGGAAAATCCGACAAAGGCGGCTGACGATAAGTACGGCACATACGAGTTCACAAAGTGGGATCCCGACCCCGCGGATACGATTATCATGGACGACACCGTGTTTACTGCGCAGTATAACATGAGTAATCCCGTTCATTATAACGTAACGCTTGAAACTAACGACGGCGAGTTTGCAGATCCCGACGACAATGTAACAGGTTACGATTACGGCACTGCCGTATCGCTCCCGACGGGACTTACAAAGACGGGTCACACGTTCGCCGGCTGGTACGAGGACGAACAGTGCGAGGGCGACGAGGTTTCGGAGATAGGCAGCGACGAGGTCGGCGATAAGCAGTATTACGCGAAGTGGACGCCCGAGACGTATGAGGTAATGCTTAATCTTAACGACGGTACTCTCGCGGAGGGTGAGAATATAACAAGCTACACCTACGGTGCGGCTGTGCCGCTCCCGACCCCGACAAAGAAGGGCAGCACGTTTGCGGGCTGGTACGCTGACGAACAGTGCACGGGCGAAAAGGTAACGGAAATACCCGCAAATTCCACGGGCGAAAAGACGTATTACGCAAAGTGGGAAGTAGGCAAATATACGATAACGTATCATCTGCTCGGCGGCACGCTTGAAAATCCGACCAATGAGTACACATACGGAACGGCTGTGACGCTGCCGGAGCCGACAAAGGCAGGTTTCACCTTCGACGGCTGGTACACAACGGCAACGTACCGCTCAAAGGCGGGCAATATAACCGCGACCGACGAGGGTCCAAAGACGTACTACGCAAAGTGGAAGTCAGCCGCTCCCGCAATTGAGTACGCGTCCGCAGAGGACGGCAAAACCGTTACGGCGTATGTCGCGTCGGATGCAAAGACCGATAAAATAATCGGCGCGCTGTATGACGAAAACAATAAGCTTATAGAGGTCAAGTCGGTTGACGTTTCAAAGGCGACAAACTTTGAGGCGAACGTGCTGTATTCAAACAGCAGCCTTGTGTTTGAGCATTATATAACCGGTTATAACTTAAAGCTGTTCCTGTGGCAGAACATCGGCGGAGCAAAACCGCTTGCGGCTGCCGCGGTGCATAATAAAGGACAGTAAAAATTAAAAAAAGCGCGAACCTTTCGGGGTTCGCGTTTTTTCATGCCTTGGTACTTGCTTTTTTTGCGGTATAATGGTAAAATATCCGTATGAATGATTATGGGAGAGACGGAAATGAACGATAACAAGCTGAATTTGATTATAAAGCTGTCGGTGATATATCTTGCGCTGTCTATGATATTTTGCATATTCGCGCTGTTTTACACGCAGAGCGTGAAAACGGATATGGAAAAGGAAAGAGTGGAAAACGAGACGAAAATAGCCGAAATGCAGATGCCGGAGCTTGGCGGCAAGTCGGACGGGAGTACGCCCGAACCGACAAAAACAGAGGAGGACATAATCGCGCTCGACGGCGATAAGGATGCGGCAAATCCGACCGCGCCGCAAAAGACGGTTGTCGTGCTTGACGCGGGACACGGTAAGCCCTCGTCGGATATGTCGTCCGAGGAAAAGAAGGCGGAGGGTTACGAGTACAATGAGGATCGCGGTTCGTGGGGCGAGTGGCGGCACTATAAAAACGGCACATACGGCGACGACTGCCACGGCTCGGGCTGCACAATGACCGCGCCAAGCGGCGGCTCGTGCTGGTACCCGATGGGTAACGGCGACAGAGCGACCGAGCCCGACATAAATCTTCAAAACACGCTCGCGGCAAAGCGGTACCTTGAAGAAATGGGTTACGAGGTGCGTCTGACGCGCACGTCGAACGAGCAGAACCCGTCGATGAACAAGCGTATGTCGTACTGTTTCCCGAATAACGATATAACGCGGCAGCCCGACGCGTCGCTTTACGTGTGCATACACTCGAACGCGGGCGGCGGCTCGGGTACGTCGTACATAAGCCTTGAAGGTACGTATGAGCAGAGCCTTATACCGCCCGACTACGTTGAAACGTCAAATAACGCGGGCAGCATTATAAACGGCAAGGTCGCCGCCGCGTCGGGACTTCGTGAAAACAGCGCGATAGGCGGCGAGGGGTATCTGATACTGTTCAATAAATGCCCCGTGCCGATAGCGTATCTTGAAATAGGATTTTTCGACAACAGCTCGGATCTCGCAATACTGAACTCGTCGCACGACGAGATAGGCAGAGCGATTGCCGAGGGCGTGGACGATTATCTGTCGTCGGCGCGATAAATAACAATCGGAGGTAAACGGTATGCCAAAATATTATATGCCGACAATGCTTTTAAGCGGACGCGGCTGCGTGAAAAGACATCCGCGCCATTTCAGGCTCGGTAAAAAGTGTATGATTGTGACGGGCAGACAGTCCGCGATACTGTCGGGCGCGCTCGACGATATAACGGCTGTGCTTGACGATAACGGGATTGAGTACGACGTGTACGACAAGGTCACGGGCGAGACGGGCATAAGCGAAATATACGAGCTCGGCAGGACGATGCGCGAAAGCGGCGTGGAGTTTGTGATAGGTATCGGCGGCGGTACGCCGCTTGACGTTGCGAAGGCTGCGGCAGTGTACGCGGCGAACGATATAGAGCCTATGGAAATATACGAGGAAAGCTTTGACGACCCTCTTAAAGTGATATGCGTGCCGACCACGGCAGGTACGGGTTCGGACACGACGCAGTACGTGATGATGATGCTTGACGACGTGCATAACCGACGCAGCTTTAAGTCGGATAAGTGTTTCCCGTACGCGACGTACCTCGACTCGCGCTACACCATGATGCTGCCGATAGAGGTCACGCGTAACACCGCCGTTGACGCGCTTTGTCACGCGGTCGAGTCGTACCTTAACACGCAGGCGTCCGCGTTTTCCGATACCGCCGCGCTGGAGGCGGTGCGGCTTATAGGCTCGTGCGCCGACGCGCTCGCGTCGGGCGACATAACCGAGGAGGACAGGGAAAAGCTGCTCGTCGCCGCGTCGTCGGGCGGTATGGCTGTGGCGCATACCGGTCTTAACATGGTACACGCGATGGGTCATCAGCTTACGTGCGAAAAGGGAATACCCCACGGCAGAGCGAACGGCGCGCTGCTTGTCGAGTTTATAGCGTGGGCGGCGAGGTACGACGTTATGCGTACCGTCGACGTTATGACGGCTTTCGGCACGGATTTGCCCGGGCTTAAAAAATTCATCGACGCTGTCGCGCCCGTGACGGAGGAAATAACCGAGGACGATATAGAGATGTGGCTCGAATATTCAATCACGGACACCGTGAGTGAAAACTGCTACGGCACTCTCACCCGCGAGGACGAGGGTCAGATATACCGCAACGCGCTCATGAATAAGGACAGGGATTATAAAAAGTGGAGATATAACGGGTAATGTGAAAAGACGCTGCAACTTGCAGCGTCTTTTTTGAAATTATCGTTTTAATTATTACTTAGGCATATATCCGAGCATTATATCGAACTCGCCGCAGGTGATATTAGCCTTCGGGTCGAAACGACCGTCGTCGCGACCGTGGAGCATATCAATCGACGTGCAGTACATAACGCTTTCGAGCGCCCACGCGGAAATATCCTCGCTGTCCGCGTACGCGATTTTCTGCATCGGAACATCCGTGAGCTTTACAACGCTCGTGAGATAATTCTTTATAATCACAGCCGCCTGCTCGCGCGTAACCGCATCGTTCGGACGGAACGTGCCGTCGCCGAAACCGCTTACTATAGCGCTGTTCGTAGCCCACGCAACGTAGGGAGCGTAGTACGCCGCACTGTCGCAGTCTGTGTACTTATCTGTCGTCAAATCCTCGGCAGCGGCAGCCTCCTTCGCGAGAGCCGTTATAATCATGCCGCGTGTGAGGAGCGTGTCGGCATTGTAATCCTTATCGGTCGCAATCTCCACAACCTTGTGGAACATATCACCCGTGTCTATACCGTCGTTGCCGCCGAGAACAACAACCTTGATCGGAGTTGTTATTCCGGGTATGCTCATCGTAATCTTATCGTAGAATACAAGCAGGTATTTGTTGTCAAGATTTCTGTCGCTTACCGCGTTACCCTCGAGGTCAACAATCGGCGTGTCGTCCGCGATTGTGAGCGCGAGACCGTTCTGCGTGTCAACGTATTCGCCGAGCGTGGTGGATTTTACAAACAAATCCGCCGCTATACCGACGTCGTTTACGTCTTTCATGATAACAACGTACTCGGGCTCAACAGCTGTTTTCGCCTTGTTCTGAATTAAAGTGAGAACGTCGCCGGGCTGGATGTCGGCGGCTGTCTTTACGTTGCCCTCAACATCGAATATAACCGCGCCGTCAAACTGCGGGTTAGCGTTTTCCTCGACCGTTACGTGGTCAATCGTAAACTGCGGCTCCGTTACAACGGGACCCGGGGCGGTAACGACCGCGTCCTCGTTGAGCGCGATTACCTTTGACGGAGTGGTCTGCGCGGGGATACTTCTCGTGGAGTCCGTGTAGAATACCATGAGCCATCTTCCGTTAAGATCCTCGGCGGTCGGAGCAGGACCGTCCTCGGCTATGCCGTCCTGTAAGTTTGAAAGTCTCGCAAGCTCAACCGTCTCGTCAAGGTTAAGCGCAAGCGTGTTTTCCTCGTTTACGAGCGCGCCTTCCGCGTCAACGGCGAATTTGCCGACTTCAACCATACCCTCGCCGTCGTCGATTACAACTATTGACGGAACAACGTTTGAGGCGCTCTTAACGCCACTCATGTAGAAAACGAGCTTTTTCGCGCCCTGGGTGTCCTTTACCTCTTTAACGTTACCCTTGCTGTCAAGAATAACCGCGTCGGCAATACTTACCTCGCCGCCGCCTTCGCCGTCGGCTGTCTTATAGGTAACAACGCCGTCCTTTACGGCTGTCGGCTCTGCCTCAACCGTCCAGCGTTCGATTTCCGCTACGGCGTTGTTTTCACCGCCTATCAGCATTATGTTGCCCTGAATTACGGGGTCTTGGTCCGGCACTTTGATCTCGGTGTTGTCCGCGAAAGCCGGAACGCTCATTACCGCGGCTGTTACTGCCGCGAGCAATAAAGAAACAGTTTTTTTCATGATTTTTTCTCCTTTTCTTGTTTGTTGTTTATTTTTGACCCTTCATTATATTAGACACCGAAACACGACGATAAGTTCCACTTTTTTTAAAACTCATATCAATCCATGTTTTTCGGCGTCATACCCGTTTTTCTCACATACATTCGGTAAAAATGGGAATAATTGTTAAATCCCGCGTTTGTGCTCGCCTCCAGCAGCGACTGACCTGACATATGCAGCTCGCGCACGAGAAGTATGCGCTTGTGGTTTATGTATTGGCTTAACGTGTAGCCCGTATTTTTTTTGAACAGCTTGCACAGGTGGTATTTATTTATGTAGAAATGCTCCGACAAAAAATCGAGCGTGATCTGCTCCGAGAGATGCTCGTTTATGTACGCTATGATTTTGCTTACGCGCTCGTCCTTCGACTTTTCTGGCGAGACTGCCGTAACGGTGTGGCTCAAAAGGTACAGAAACTCTACCATCACCGCCCCGACAGCCGTATACGCGCCGTCGTGCGCGTACACGCTCATGCGGTTTATCGAATTTAAAAGCATATCCTTCACTATGTCCGACGGTATGACGTTGCCCGTGCCCGCAGCGCGGTTTACGAGAATATCCTTGTATTCCTCACATTCGTGACGCGTGAAAAAATCGGGCGTGAGGTAGAATATTATTCTCTCGTACGGTCTTTTCGACAGGCAGCGTATGTGGTGCATCTCAAACGGACGCGTTATAATGAGGTCGTAGGGCTTTAGCTTGTAGATGTTGCCCTCGACGTAAAATTCCGCGTCGCCACTCATGAACAGCACGATCTCAAAAACGTCGTCGTGCTGGTGCAGCTTGAAGTCGATGTTGTCGGGCTGCGCGTCGATTTTGTGCGCAAGCCCGAAATCGAGATTTGGGAACGTAAGACTTTGCTCCATTTTTCGCGCCCCTTTCTTCGGTATAAGCGTATTATACTATTTTCACACGTGCATTTCAAGATAAAACGTAAAAATTTTCGCCTTTTTAGCACAATATACTCAATCTTTGCGCCAACATACTTGATGAAAATTTGATAAAATTGATGTAAAGTATAATAAGCGTATAATGAAAGGGGAAGGTATATGATTTTCGGCGTTGACTATTATCCTGAGCATTGGGACAAGTCCGAATGGGAGACGCAGGCTGCGCTCATGAAGGAGGGCGGTTTTAACACCGTCCGTATGGGCGAGTTCGCGTGGAAACTGTTTGAAAAAAGCGAGGGTGAGTTCGATTTTTCGTTCCTCGACGAGGCGATAGAAATTCTGGCTAAATACGGCGTTAAGACAATTCTCGGCACGCCGACCGCCGCGCCGCCGAAGTGGCTCGTGAACAAGTACGACGTTCTGCAGCGCGACAAGTACGGACGCAAAAAGGGCTGGGGCGCAAGGCGCGAGTGCTGCGCGAACAATCCCGACTATATAGAAAAAAGTAAAATTATCGTCAATGAAATGGCGAAACATTACGCGAACAACAAAAACGTAATCGCATGGCAGATAGATAACGAGTTCGGCTGCCACGCAAGCACGCACTGTTACTGCGAGCATTGCCGAAAGGAGTTCGCGGAGTGGCTCAAAGAAAAATACGGCACGACAGAAAACCTCAACGAAAAGTGGGGCAGCGTGTTCTGGAGTCTCGACTACGACTCGTTTGACGATATGATCCTGCCCGCGTACAACTCATGCGAGCCGACGTCGGGCAATCTGTGGTCGCACAATCCCGCGCTTGACCTTGAGTACAGACGTTTTTCGTCCGATTCATGGGTGAAGTATCAAAAGCGTCAGATCGACATTTTAAGGGAATACACCGACCTGCCGATAACGCATAATTTAATGGGTCATTTTTCGGACATAAGCGCGTTCGATTTATCGAAGGATCTCGATTTCGTTTCGTGGGACAACTACCCCGACAACCAGTGGGGCGGCTCGGAGCATGAGTACGTGTCTATGGCGCACGAAACGATGCGCGGAGCGAAGGATAAGAATTTTATCGTAATGGAGGAGCAGGCGGGCCCCGCCGGCTGGGATATTATGGGACGCACGCCGCGCCCGGGCGAGCTTAGGCTGTGGACATATCAGGCGATTGCCCACGGCGCGGAGGGAATGGTCTACTTCCGTTTCCGCACGGCTCTGTTCGGCATGGAGCAGTATTGGTACGGCGTACTCGACCACGACGGCGTGCCGCGCAGACGGTTTTACGAGCTGCAGCAAACGGGACGCGAATTGCAGAAGTTGAACGATTACATCATAAACGCCGAGCCGCTTTGTGACGCGCTTATCGTAAAATCGTACGACAACATCTGGGCGCACGACATAAAGCGTCACGCGGACAAATTCTCGTACCGCGATATGCTTTACGCGTATTACAAGGCGAGCGTCGATTTACGCGTCGGCACAGCCGTTTCACGCGGAAATTACGAAAAATACAAGGTCGTGTATATGCCCGCCTACAACATAGTGACGGACGGCGAGCTTGACGAAATAAAATCGTACGTCGAAAACGGCGGCACGCTCGTTCTGTCGTTCCGCAGCGGCACACGCGACGAGTATAACCGCGTAAGACCGATTGCCGTACCCGGTGTGTTCGCCGAAATCGCGGGAATAGAGGTCGAGGAATTTGACGCGCCGCGCGTAAGCGTCGGCGTAACGGGCGAGATAAACGGCACGGCGAACGTTTGGTGCGACGTTATAAAGCCCGTAACGGCAAGGGTAATAAGCGAGTACGCAAGCGAATACTACAGCGGCAAGGCGGCGATCACCGTAAACGATTACGGCAAAGGACGCGTGTACTACATCGGCTGCGACCTCGACGACGCGGCGGTAAAGGAGCTTGTACGCATGATTTCAACGTCGGCGGGAATTGACGCGAAGGACGCGCCCGACGGCGTTGAGATAGTCCGCAAAACCTCGCCGAAAGGCGATTACACCGTTATCCTGAACTTCAACGAAACGGAAACGGACGTTGATATAAAGGGTAAATCGCTCATAAGCGGAAATGAATTTAACGGCAAAATCGCGCCCCTCGGCGCGGAAATGATACGGGAGAGTTAATATGAAATATACATTTAAGGAATACAAGCCCTCAAAGCTTATGGAAAACCACTTAAACCTCGGCGGCGCGAACCCCGACGGCGAGGAAATAAATCTCACGAACCTTTACTTCACGCGGGGCGGAAAGCCGTTTATCGGCGTGATGGGCGAGTACCATTTTTCGCGCGATAGCCGCGATAACTGGAAAAGGGAGCTTGCCAAAATGAAGGCGGGCGGGATTACGATAGTTTCGACCTACATTTTCTGGATTTACCACGAGGAAATCGAGGGCGTTTACGATTTTTCGGGCGATAACGACGTGCGGGCGTTTATCAACGACGCGAAGGATATAGGGCTTGACGTCGTGATACGCGTCGGACCGTGGGCGCACGGCGAGTGCCGCAACGGCGGACTGCCCGACTGGCTTATGCAAAAGCCGTTCGAGTTAAGAACGAATAACGACGAGTACCTCGCGCTTGTGCGCAAATGGTACTCGCGCATATACGACGAGGTTAAGGGGATTTTCTACAAGGACGGTGGGAACATAATCGCCGTGCAGCTTGAAAACGAGTACATCGACGGCGCGGATCACCTCGCGGAGCTTAAAAAAATCGCCGTGGAGTGCGGCTTGGTTGCACCACTTTACACCGTTACGGGCTGGAACAGCGTCTACGGCGCGGAAATACCGGTCGACGAGGTCGTGCCTGTTTTCGGCGGCTACGTCACAACGCCGTGGTCGCGCCACACGAGACCGCTTGACCCCACGCCGCATTTTGTGTTTAACCGTATGCGCAACGACTGCGCGATAGGCGCGGATTTGATAGACCGAAAGGACGACAACGGCTGGCGGCTGCCTTACGACCGTTACCCGTTCGCAACGTGCGAGCTTGGCGGCGGTATACAGCCGACGCATCACCGCCGACCGATAGTTTCGCCTATGGACACCTACGCATTGTCGCTCGTAAAGCTCGGCAGCGGCAACAACCTCATAGGCTACTACATGTACCACGGCGGCACGAACAAGATAGGCAAGCTGTCCACGCTTAACGAGTCGCGCGCGACCGGTTACCCGAACGACTACCCAATCTTGTCGTACGACTTCCAGGCTCCGCTGTCGGAGTACGGCGAGGTGAGGGAGCAGTACAGACTTTTAAATATGCTCCACCTGTTCGCAGCCGATTTCGGCGACGTGCTTGCGCCTATGGAGGCGGTGGACTCGGTCACATCGCCCGCACCGACCGATAATTCGTCGCTCAGGTACGGTATGCGCACCGACGGCGAAAGCGGATTCGTGTTCATCAACCATCACCAGCAGTACGGTGCGCTCGACGACCTCGCGGACGTTGTAATAGACACGGGCAAGGTCGAATTTCCGCCGATTGACGTAAAGGGCGACGTGAGTTTCTTCATGCCGTTTAATATGCGCGTGGGCGGCAACACCTTGCGTTACGCGACGGCGCAGCCGCTTTGCGTCGAGGACGGCGCGTACTTCTTCGCGAAAATACCGAATGTTGACGCGGAGTACGAGTTCGCGGACGGAAAGAAATTCACAAATGTAAACGACTTTACCTACAACAACACCCGCATCGTCACGCTCGATTATGACCGCGCAAGGTTTCTGCGTAGGCTCGGCGGCGTCCTCTACATAGGCGGCGGCTGCGACCTCTACACAATGGGCGGCAGCGTCTATTCCGCCGAAAACGGCGAGTATGAGTGCGAGAAGTGGAACGGCGTGGGCTTTGAAAGCTTTACGATAAATCAGCCCGAGCGCATAGCGAACGTCACGATAGAGGACGTGAGCGCCGCGCCGTTTGAGCCGCGATACAAGGAGCAGCTCTCGATTGGCGGCGAGCGTGAAATAACATGGAAGAAAATCACAGCCGACGGCGACGGCGGCTTTGCCGAGATAGATATTGAGGGCGACGTGCTGCAGCTTTACGCCGACGGCGAGCTTGTTGCCGACAATTTCTACAGCGGCGTGACGTGGCGCGTTCCGTGCAGTCTCATATACGGAAAAGAGTGCTACATCGCCGTATCGGAAATGAAGGATGACTTTTACAGAGAGTTTTAATTTGAGAAAGGGAGTATAAAAATGGAAATGACACTGCGCTGGTACGGCAGCAAATTCGACACCGTAACGCTGAAACAGATAAGACAAATTCCGGGCGTGACGGGCGTTATAACGACGCTCTACGACACGCAGCCCGGCGAGGTCTGGTCAAGGGAGCGCATACGCGCCATGATCGACGAGGTTGAAAACGCCGGACTGCACGTAAGCGGCATAGAGAGCGTGAACGTTCACGACGCGATAAAGGTCGGCACGCCGGAGCGTGACAAATACATAGCGAACTACATAGAAACGCTTGAAAACCTCGGCAAAGAGGGTATACATATCGTGTGCTACAATTTCATGCCCGTGTTCGACTGGACGAGGAGCGAGCTTGCGCGCAAACGCCCGGACGGCAGCACGGTGCTGGCGTACAATCAGGACGACATAGATAAAATCGTGCCGGAAAAGATGTTCGAGAGCATTTCGGGCGACATGAACGGTACGGTAATGCCCGGCTGGGAACCGGAGAGAATGGCGCGTGTCAAGGAGCTTTTCGAGATGTACAGGGACGTTGACGACGAAAAGCTGTTCCAAAACCTCAAATACTTCCTCGAAAAAATAATGCCCGTCTGCAACGAGTACGACATCAAAATGGCGATACACCCAGACGACCCCGCATGGAGCGTGTTCGGGCTGCCAAGAATTATCATAAACAAAAAGAATATTCTGCGCATGATGAGCATGGTTGACGACGTGCATAACGGCGTAACGTTCTGCTCCGGCTCGTACGGCACGAACCTTGAAAACGACCTTCCCGACATGATACGCTCATTAAAGGGCAGAATACATTTCGCGCACGTGAGGAACCTCAAATTCAATTCGCCGACAGATTTTGAGGAGGCGGCGCATTTATCGAGCGACGGCACGTTCGATATGTACGAGATAATGAAGGCGCTTTACGATATAGGCTTTGACGGGCCTATACGCCCCGACCACGGCAGAATGATTTGGGATGAGGTCGCCATGCCCGGCTACGGACTGTATGACCGCGCCCTCGGCGCGACGTACCTTAACGGTCTGTGGGAGGCGATTGGGAAGAGTAATAAGTAATATACATGGCGGGCGGGACATCGAGGGCGCCGTCCCCTACACCCGTAATTTGAAATTCATGAACCGTAGGGGCTGGCGTCCCGACAGCCCGTATGCGTAGGGGGCGGTCATCGGCTGTCCACATAAACCCCTCAGTCACACTACGTGTGACAGCTCCCCTAATAGGGGAGCCTTTCGTAGGGGCGACCCTTGCGGTCGCCCGCATAAGAAAGACCCCCTCTCAGAGGGGGTCTAAACTTGCTTGCAAGTTTAGGGGGGTGCTATTTGTGAATTATACACCCCCCGAAATCAAAGATTTCGACCCTTTGCTACGGCGTTTGTTCGCAAGCGAACACGCCTACGACGCTAAAGCGTCGTTCACTTCGCAGAGGGGGGGGTCATACGTAGGGGCGGTTATCAGTCGCCCGCATAAATAGAAACAAAGGACTTGACAATTCCATAGCGGTTTGTTATAATAATCATAGCGGAGTCATTTGACCCCATGCCGGACATTGTCCGACTGGGAACTCCGCTTTTTTTTATTTCCCCCAAAATTTTTTCCCAAAACCCCTTGACAAATCCTGACTACCGGTGTAGAATAACAGTAGACTACATATGTAGAAAGGTGGGTATTTCTTATGACGTCAGGAAATATCAGTATAGGAGACGCGGAACTGGAGATTATGAAGGTTCTGTGGAAAGCGGGAGAGGCGGTAAACACGCAGTATATAGGTAAAGCCGTTGAAAGCAAGGGCTGGAAACGCACGACGATTTCCACCTTCCTCACGCGGCTTTGCGAAAAGGGCGCGGTCACGTCGGAAAAGCGCGGCAACATGTATTATTACACGCCGCTCATATCAAAACGCGACTACCGCCGCGCGCAGACGCGGTCGCTGATACGGTCGCTCTACGACGGTTCGGCAAAAGAGCTTGCCGCGTCGCTTTTCGAGGAGGAAACGCTTTCCGAAGAGGATGTAAAGGAATTGAGGGCTATTTTCGACGACAGGGAGGAATAGGCTATGATGGCGGAAATATTCAAAGCCGCGCTTGTGACCTCGCTTGCGGGCGGCGTGCTGACGCTGATAATCGCGCTCGCGCACCCGTTCACACGGCGGAGGTTCTCGGCGGGCTGGAATTATTACGTATGGCTTGCGGTAATGGTCGTCATGCTGTGTCCGGCGCGTATTTCGCTGCCGCACCATGAGCGTGAAACCGTACAGCCCGCATCCGTGACCGTGACCGAAACCGACGCGGCGGCGACGGATAACGCCGCGACGGTACAGGCAGCGACACAAACGGACATTACGCCGGTAAACATTAAACCCGTGCGTGCAACGGGCAAGCCGTTCGGCGCGAATGCGGACGACGTAATGAACGCGCTCGCGTACATATGGGTTATCACCGCAGCCGCACTTTTCGCGGCAAGGCTTACGGGTTACGCGCTGTTCTGCCGCAGAATGAGGAAATCCTCATACGTCATCGACCTGCCGCAGCTTGCGCGGTACACGAAACGGCGCGTGACGGTGCGCCGCTCGGGAAGTATCGCGTCGCCGCTTATAGTCGGCGTGTTTCGCCCGACGCTTTTGATGCCGGACACGGACCTAAACGACGAGCAGCTACATTACGTGCTGCTGCACGAAACGACGCATTTAAAGCGCGGCGACATTCTCTACAAGTGGCTTCGCCGCCGTTGTGAAGTGCGTCCACTGGTTCAATCCGGCGGTGTATTTTATGGCGGCACGCGTGAACACGGAATGTGAGATTTCATGCGACGCGGCTGTGACGTCGGGCATGACGCGCGGCGAGGAAACAGGCTACATCGATACCATTCTCGCTCTCCTTTCAAACGGCAAACGCACCGTTCCCCTCACAACGGGAATGACGGGCGGTAAAAGGGTTTTAAGGAGGAGATTTACTATGATTAAGGATAAAAGGGTAATAGGAAAAGCGACGCGCGCGCTGTCCGCGTGTCTCGCGGTCGTTATGACTGCCGCGGCGGTGTTCGCGGGCGGCGTGCTCGCCGACGGTGTGCTCGGCAACAGCGATAACGACGGAAATGTTATAAAATACGAAATTTACGACGGTGACAGGCTGATTGAAACCGCGCACGAGCCGTTTATTTACAATGGTGACTACTATCTGCCGCTGCGCGAAACGCTTAACGGTTTCGGCTACACCGATATTTCCTACGCTAACGGCGTGGCGACGGTGACGGTGCCGGAGGACGAGGAAATGTCCCCAATTCCTACGGGAACGGAGGGCAGCTATTTCAGATATTTCAGCTTTGACGCTACGGAAGGGTCTTTCACCTCGATAACATTCGGCGAACGTGAAATGTACGCGTCGAATAACCGTCCCGTAATTGTGGATGGCGTGATGTACGCGCCGATAGAAAGCTTTATGGCAATTATGCAGTATTATTTGTCGTTCGCGGATTTCAGGCTTAACGTCATAAAGCCGACCGACCCCGAAAGCTATTACGCGAAAGGCGAGGAGGTCGTAATCGGTACGGCGGCGGAGCAGGATAAGTACACAAATGAAAATCCCGGTAAAAAGGTAAAGCGCATCGTTACGGACAACAACGGCAAAGTCATTCTTGTTGTTCCCGTGCAAAATCAGGAATTGGAAACAAAGCACAGGCTGTTTACAAACTCGTGGCGCAATATCGAAAATTTTACAAGGATATTTGAGGGCGTAAACTATATACAAAATTTCCGTGGTGAGAGATGTATTCGTCCCGACGAGTGGGAGATAAATCCCACAGGAACCGATGAAACATTTTTCGCGGTAATTACGGCAGCGGATTGGGTGACGTTCACGACGCACGGGAACGAGATAATCACCAATACTTATGATGAAGTTTACGGCACGCCGCCATTCACCGACGCGGAGGTCGCGGCGGCGGGAGCAGTCGTGGAGGAATACTACCGCGCAAGAGAGGCACACGACAAAGAGGCGATGCTGGCGACAACAACATGGGAGGACTCGCCGAATATGGAGTTATGGGGCGATGAAACAATCACTATAGACGCCATTCGTTACGATCCCTACGATGTGGAGCGTGAAAATTATATCAAATACGGCGCGGGCAGTGTAAACGGCACAAAATACGAGGACGTAATTGTGTTCAGAATGGATTTCACCGTTTCATTCCCCGAGGGCAGCACTGATCACGGAGCATGGAACGAGGGCGCATATACCGATTGGAGCATGATTTTAATCCGTGACGGCAAGGACGGTAAGTGGCTCATCAACGACCAAGGGTATTAAGGCGCAGCCGCGGCGGAACGTAAAAACTTGAAATTATTGATTATGAGGAAGTGTATTCCATGAATGAAAAGTACAACGCGCTGACCGAGTATATAAAATCGCTCGGCAGCCTTGCCGTCGCGTTTTCGGGCGGCGTGGACTCGACGTTTCTTTTAAAGGCGGCGCATGACGTTTTGGGTGACGGCTGCGTCGCAGTGACGGCGCGGTCGTGCCTGTTCCCGCAAAGCGAAACGGACGAGGCGGCGGATTTTTGCAAAAAAGAGGGCATACGTCAGATTACGGTTGACTTTGAGCCGTTCGGTGTGGAAGGGTTCGCGGACAACCCCGAAAACCGCTGCTATCTCTGCAAAACGGCGCTGTTTACGAAAATACGCGCCGAGGCGGCAAAACTCGGCATAGACCATATCGCCGAAGGCTCCAACGTTGACGATATGGGCGACTACCGCCCGGGGCTTGTGGCTGTGGAGGAACTCGATATAAAAAGCCCGCTGCGCCGTGCGAATCTCACAAAAAGCGAGATCCGCGCCCTGTCGGAACAAATGGGACTTGACACGTGGAACAAACCGTCGTACGCCTGCCTTGCGTCGCGGTTCGTGTACGGCGAAACGATAACCGAGGATAAGCTCGGTATGGTCGGCGAGGCGGAACGGTTCTTGCGCGGTATGGGATTTTTGCAGTCGCGTGTGCGTATTCACGGAATGATGGCACGCATTGAGATTTTGAAGGAAGACTTCCCGAAAATGCTCGGCGTGTACGGGAAGGTTCACGACCGCCTTAAATCGCTCGGTTTTACATATGTGTCGCTCGACTTGGGCGGCTACAGAACCGGCAGCATGAACGAAACGATAGGGAAATAAATCACACCGCTGCTCTTAAATAATATGCTGCTGAAGCCACCGGAGTATATGTTTGTCGTCACTCTCACTTGACGCGACGGACAATATCAGTTCAATCAATTCATTATCCCTATACTCCAATTCAACACCGTTAATTGATAAAAATACAAGCATGGCATGAGCGCCTACACGCTTGTTTCCGTCTGCAAACGGGTGATTTTTAACAAGCTCAAAGCATAGGCGGGCAGCTTTATTGAGCAGCGACGGATATAATTCGGCTCCGCCGAAGGTTTGAAACGGCGCATTTACTGCCGAATCAAGCAGTCCCCCATCACGAATTAAATCTGAACCGCCGAAGGTTTTTATCAATCGGTCATGCAAAAGCAATATTTGCTGTTTTGTCAGGACTTTCATTTCGCAAGCTCCTCATATACGGCTTTATTGCGCGCTATAAGCTTTTCCGAAGCCGCAAGCACATCGTCAGTGGAAGCCGACAGCTGTTCGTCAGCTCGATTAAACTCCAAAATCAGATAGCGCGGAGTATTGTTCTTGAGAATAACAGCGCTGCCGTATTGGTCAACGAGATGAGCGACTTTTGAAAAATTCTGGTTTGCCTCGGAAATGGAAACCATTGTGTTTGTGTCGATGTTCATAAATACACACTCCAATCATGTTTTATATATTTATTATAATACGTTTTTAGGATAAAGTCAACCTAAAATTTAATGGATAAAATTATATTTATCGGCTTGTAAAGCGCATTATCACGTCCCCTTCCGCATAGAAATATACGGGAGGGGACAGCTATGTTTAAGAGAAAAAGAGTAACGATCGCGGCGGTTGCGCTTGTGTTCGCGTTTGCCGTGGTGTGCTGCATACGCGACAGCGCGCACGTAAAGCAAACCTTTTCCGCAGACCCGTTTACGGTAATACTTGACGCAGGACACGGATCACCTGATGGCGGGGCTGTGGGCGTAAGCGGAACGGAGGAGAAGGACGTGAACCTCGCGATTACGGAAAAACTGCGCGAGGTGCTGGAAAGCAAGGGTTACGCCGTCATAATGACGCGCGAGGGCGACAGCGGCTTACAGGACGAGAGCGCGGACACGATACGCAAAATGAAAATCTCCGATATGAAAAAACGGCGCGAAATCATTGAAAAAAGCGACGCGGACTTGTTTTTGAGCATACACATGAACTCCTTCGGCGATCCGAAGGTAAGCGGTCTGCACATTTTTTACGACAAAAGCCACCCCGACGCAGAGGAGCTTGCCGACGCGATACAAAAGAAAATAGGCTCCGTCACGGGCGCGGAAACGCATGCCGTCAAAACTGCCGACGCGAGCCTGTTTTTAATGAAAAATCCGCCCGTTCCCGCGATACTTGCCGAGTGCGGTTTTTTGTCGAACCCCGACGAGGAAAAGAAACTCAACGACGAGCAATACAGGTCAAAAATTGCGTGGGCGATAGCCGAGGCGGTCGAAAACTATACAAAATGATGAAAAAAATAAGACTAATCTTGTCAAATTTCTAACACTCTTTATTTAAAAATTGTTGACTATTAAGCCGATTTGAGATATAATTGTAACCGATTTGAAAAATTTAAAGCAAACGGAGGCTATAAAAATGAGCAGAGTTTATAATTTTTCGGCGGGTCCCTCGATGCTCCCGCTAGAGGTACTTGAAAAGGCGGCAGCCGAAATGACCGAGTACGGCTCGACGGGTCAGTCGGTTATGGAGATGAGCCATCGCTCGAAGGAATATCAGGCAATTATAGATAACGCGGAGGCGCTCGTAAGAGAGCTTATGCACGTGCCCGACAACTACACGGTACTGTTCCTGCAGGGCGGCGCGTCGTCACAGTTCGCGGCTATCCCGATGAACCTCGGCACGAAGTCGGGCAAGGCTGACTACATCATAACGGGTCAGTGGGCGAAGAAGGCGGCACAGGAGGCTGAGAGATACATCAAGGTCAACAAGGTCGCGTCGTCGGCGGACAAGACGTTCTCTTACATTCCCGAGACAAACAAGAGCATGTTCGACCCCGACGCCGACTACTGCTACATTTGCTATAACAACACAATTTACGGCACGCACTACACCGAAAAGAAAATCCCCGACACCGACGCGGTACTCGTTGCGGACATTTCATCGTGCGTAATGGCGGAGGAGATAGACATTAACAAGTTCGGTATCCTTTACGCGGGCGCGCAGAAGAACCTCGGACCGGCGGGCGTTACGCTCGTAATCGTAAGAAACGACCTTATCGGCGACACGCTCGAAGGCACGCCGACAATGTTCAAGTATTCAATTCACCGCGACAACGGCTCGATGTACAACACACCGCCTACATACGGCATATATATGCTCGGTCTCGTTCTTCAGTGGATAAAGGACAAGGGCGGCGTTAAGGAGCTGCAGAAGATAAACGAGAAAAAGGCAAAGATACTTTACGACTTCCTTGACTCGTCTGAAATGTTCAAGGGTACGGTCGTTCCAGAGGACAGATCGCTTATGAACATACCGTTCGTTACGGGCGACGAGGAATTGGACGCGAAATTTGTCGCAGAGGCAAAGGCTGCGGGCTTTATCAATATCAAGGGTCACAGAACCGTCGGCGGCATGAGAGCGAGCATCTACAACGCTATGCCGATTGAGGGCGTAGAGGCGCTGGTTGAATTTATGAAGAAGTTTGAGGCAGAAAATAAATAATGAACGTAGGGGCGAACCGTGTTCGCCCGCACAAACCCCTCAGTCGTGCAAGCACGACAGCTCCTTTGCTACGGCGTTTGTTCGCAAGCGAACACGCCTACGATGCTAAAGCATTGTTCACCTAATAGGGGAGCCTAATATATGAATAGGAGAGAAAGACAATGTTTAATATACTTACGTTAAACAAAATCGCGGAGTGCGGACTTAACCGTCTCGGCGAGGGATACACAATAACCGACGACGTGAACGCGGAGAAGGTCG
The DNA here is from genome assembly GCA_947623955.1 of uncultured Clostridia bacterium. Lineage (GTDB taxonomy): Bacteria > Bacillota > Clostridia > UBA1381 > UBA1381 > Hominilimicola. Next base: position 23,358 of record CANQIP010000021.1, read on the forward strand.
ACGGCATAATTCTGCGCAGCTACAAAATGCACGACATGGAGCTGCCGAAGGGCCTCAAAGCTGTCGCGAGAGCAGGCGCGGGCGTCAACAACATCCCGATTGACAAATGCACCGAAAAGGGCATTGTCGTGTTCAACACACCGGGCGCGAACGCAAACGCCGTTAAAGAGCTCGTTATCGCGGGTATGCTCCTCGCGTCACGCGACATCATAGGCGGTATCGAGTGGGCCAACACGCTTGAAGGCGACGACGTTGACAAGCAGGTTGAAAAAGGCAAGTCAAACTTTGCCGGAACGGAAATAAAGGGCAAGACGCTCGGTATTATCGGTCTGGGCGCGATAGGCGTGCTTGTCGCGAACGCGGCAATATCGCTCGGCATGGACGTGATAGGTTACGACCCGTACCTTTCCGTAGGCGCGGCGCTGCAGCTTTCGAGACACGTAAAAACCGCGTCGTCACCCGCCGAGGTATACGCCGCAGCCGACTTTATAACGCTGCACCTTCCGCTGCTCGACTCCACGAAGAACACTATCAACGCCGAGGCTCTTTCACAGATGAAGGACGGCGTGATAATCCTCAATTTCGCGCGCGGCGGACTTGTAAACAACGCCGACATCGTTAAGGCTCTTACGGACGGAAAGGTGAGAAAGTACGTCGTTGACTTCGCCGACAGCGAAACGGTGAACCACGAGGGTATCATAAACATTCCCCACCTCGGCGCGTCAACAGCCGAGTCCGAGGACAACTGCGCGGTAATGGCTGCCGACGAGATAAAGGACTACCTCGAAAACGGCAACATCACAAACAGCGTAAACTTCCCGAACGTAACGCTCCCGAACGACAAGGTCGGCAGAATAACGATAAAGCACAAGAACCTTCCGACGGTTATCGCACGCTTTACCGAGGTGCTTTCGGGCGTGAATATTTCCGACATGATCAACGGCTCAAAGGGTGAGATTGCGTACACAATCATAAACACCGACCACGAGGTCACACAGGACATTGTGGATAAGCTTAACGCAATAGACGACGTTATGAAGGTAAGAGTAATAAAGTAAAATACGGCAGGGTATATACAAAAGGCATATCGCAATTTAAGCGATATGCCTTTTCTCTGTATGTATAGCTTACTTGTTTCCGTACCCGTGCGCTTAAACTCCATAACTGATAGAAATTTTTTCCACCTTGTCATATTCATCCAAGCTATATATGATATAAATATCGTTTTCAATATATCCCAAACTTTTTTCGGGCAAATCTTTTATTCTTTTAATAAAATTACTTTTATAAGCATTTTCCACGTCTTTCTTATCACTTCCCACGTGCAGCTTGTTTCTTCCGATAGAGATTGTATCGTTGGTGATTTCCGCACGTAGAAAGATCCCTTTCAGGTCTGTATTATTCCAAATAAACGATATGTCCGGGTATTCAACTATGCTTTTATTATCTATATTTTTTATTTCTGTCGGTTCTCCCCTTTGCGCAACTATATTTGAATATAAATGCGAGCCTTTTATATTGATATCATCCCAATAGTGGTGATTATAACAAAATGGATCTTTGACAATAAATACTATTCCGCATAAAATTACAAGTAATATAAACGACATCACTACTTTTTTCATAATTATTTCTCCGTTTTAATAAATACCGGTATCCGTATGCCTTAATTTATAACGCTACCCGACTGGGGAGCCTCATGTCTGCCGGTGCTGCCCTCCCATATTTTTTTGTTTGATTTTTCGTCCGACTTGGAGTCGTCGGAGGAAGAGGGGGTTTGTTCTATATCCTTACCGCCGCCGTGCGCGTTGTACGACGAGCTGTGCAGCCAGCAGTAGCTGCCGCCGGGCTTTGGCTTGTTTGAGCATCCCGGCGCGGCGCAGTGCGCCGTGGGACCGTTCCTGCCTATCTGCATAAAGCCCACGACCGCGACAAGGACAATCACCGTCACAATAATGCCGGCGAGTATTGTGAGACAACCCGCGTCGTGAATTCCGTCGCCATCGTCACCGCCATGCTGACTGTGTTTGCGGAAAACATTATATTCAATATCCTCAAGCTTTTTGCGTGACGGCATATGTATTCCCCCAATGCTATATATTCTACCTATATTATAATCCACGGTCGGCGAAACGTCAAGGAATAAAATAAAAAAACACTTGTAATATGCGGCGAAATCTGATAAAATAGACGGGAACTATGTAATTTGAGAGGAGAAGAGAATAGTGGGCAAGAAGGGAAGGTACGGAGAGTACGGCGGACAGTACGCGTCAGAAACTCTCATGAACGCGCTTATACATCTCGAGGAGGCGTTCAACAGGTACAAGGACGACGAGGAATTTTTAAAGGAGCTTAACTATTACCATAAGCAGTACACGGGCAGACCGTCCGTTCTGTACTACGCCGAAAAAATGACGAAGGATCTCGGCGGGGCGAAGATATATTTAAAGCGAGAGGACTTAAATCACACAGGCGCGCATAAGATAAACAACGTGATAGGTCAGTGCCTTTTGGCAAAGCGTATGGGAAAGAAAAAGGTGATAGCCGA
>CANQIP010000022.1 GCA_947623955.1 uncultured Clostridia bacterium
CTTTTGTTTGTCCCCTCCATAATTTCGAGACCTATGGTGCGCATATCGTTGTCGGGATCGCCGTCATTACCCGGCACGTTGCCGCCGTAGGCGTAAATTTCCGAGCCGTTTTTCGCCGATATACTGTCGGTCTGTATTCCACGTGAGAGCAGCGATGACTCGCCGCCCGCGCCGATTACAATAGCGCCGTCCTCGGCGGATAAAACGCAGTTTGCGGATAAAATGTCGGGAGATTGATCCTGTATTACGATACCCGCGCACCGTTGAGCGTCTCTTGTCAAACATGTGCCTATAAGAGTTGCTTTATTTACACTTATCGAGCTGTAAGCGAATATGCCGGCGGAATCCGTCGGCACTTTTCCGCTTACCGCCGCAACAACTCCGCCTCCGCAAATGTTCAGACTGTCCGCGATAATACCGAAGCTTGACTCTGCGGCGTGAAGATTTACCGCAGCCAAATTACCGCTGTTATTCGTGTTTATTGTCAAATTACTGCCGAAAATACTTGAGCTTTCGTTTTCCTGTGACACATTGATTATCAGTACGGACGAATTATCCGGAATGCTGATTTCGGCGTCGGACTGTAACCAAATATCCGCATCCGACGACGTAATTAACGCCATGTCACCCTCGGGAAATTTTATCACTTCGTCTTCGATCGTTATGCCGCCCAAATTTTCCGTCGATTCGGACTCCTCGTCCGTCTCACCGAATACCAGCTGATCATTGCCGAGATTCAGAACGTTTATATCCGCGCTCTCAAGCATTGCCGCAAGCTCGTCAGCTGTCTTGTTTTCGGCGTCCGTCCAGTCAACGTCCTCAAACGCGCCCCAATCGGTACCGCCCCAGTCAATCGCGTCAATGCCGCCGGTATAGTTTTCACCGGCTTCGACCGGATTTGTTATCGACGGACGAGTATTCTCGCCCTCCGGCGCGGCAAACGATACCGCAGGTATGAGCGATACTGTCATTGCCGCCGCAAGTATGTAAGATAATATTTTATTCGTGCGTTTCATAATGCAAACCTCCCAAGCCTCAAATTTGAAAATCATATTCCAATCGATACAATTTTACCATATCACAGCGTGGAAGTCAAATTTATTCGCACCGAAAATGTATATTTTCCGGCGCGGCGCGCGGGTGCAAATACATAAATTTCATACGAACGGGAAAGTATAAGACGAACAGAAATTTTACGGAGGTAACATTGTCATGGTACTTGCGATACGCACGTTAATTCTGTACTCGCTCGTGATACTCGCGCTAAGGATAATGGGAAAGCGGCAGCTTGGAGAACTTCAGCCGTCGGAGCTTGTCGTCGCGATAATGATTTCCGACCTCGCGTCGATACCTATGGAGTCGGTGGAAATACCGCTGTTTTCGGGCATTGTGCCGGTGCTGACGCTGCTTATAGCCGAGGTTATGACGTCGCAGATGAGCCTAAAAAGCAAGACGGTCAGAAAGTTTTTAAGCGGCGAGCCGAGCATGGTCATATACAACGGACGCATAAACGAGGGCGAGCTGCGGCGTATGCGCTTTAACTTAAACGACCTCATGGAGGAACTGCGCCTTAATAATTACCCGAATATCGCCGACGTGGAGGTAGCCGTTATCGAAACGAGCGGTCAGTTAAGCGTCATACCGAAGGCGGACGCGCGCGCCGTGACGATAGGGGATATGACGTCAAGCACCGTTACGAAGGGCGGTCTGCCGTATATGCTCGTCGCGGACGGCTGTCTCAACAAATTCGAACTTATGCGCTCCGGCAAAACGGCGGGGTGGCTCGAAAACGAACTTAAAAAGCGCGGCGTAAACGGCGTTAAGGACGTGTTCCTCGCGTCGCTCGACATGGACGACAAGCTTTTTGTACAGATGAAGGAGGAGAAGAAATGAGGGGTGTAATATCCGCGGTCGTAATCGCGGCGGCAATCGTGGCGGCAAGTTTTGTTTATACAAACAGAATGAATAAAATTTCAAACGAACTTGCCGACATAAACAATTCAATCGCCGAAAGAATCGAGAGCGAGGACTACGACGGCGCGGCGGAGGACATAAAGCGGCTGCGCGGCTCGGTTGACAGCCGACGCGTCTTTCTGACGGCAACGGGCAACCACGTACGCCTTGACGAGATAGAACTCGGCGTGTCGGAGCTTGAGGGTTACGCAAGCGAACGGCAGAAGTCGGACGCGTACTCAAAGTGCCGTTCGCTCGGCGTGCTTATAGAAAAACTGCCCAGAGATTACAAGATTTGTCTCGAAAATATATTGTAAAATTATTCTTTACAAATCGCGTATTTTATACTATAATATATACTTAGGACAAAATCGGACTCGGAAAGAAGGATAAACAATGATAAAAGCTGCGGTTCTCGGCGCGACCGGCTACGCGGGCATAGAGCTTGTGCGTCTCCTTACAAATCATCCGGAGGTAAGCATAGAAATACTCGGCTCGCAAAGCTTTGCCGGACAGAAGATAAGCGACGTGTACCAGAATTTAAGACATATTCTCGAAAAGGAATGTGAAGAACTCGACCTTGAAAAAGCGGCAAAGTGCGACGTGGCGTTCACGGCTCTGCCGCACGGCGCGTCAAAGACGGTCATACCGTCGCTTTTGGACAGAGGACTTAAAGTAATAGACCTAAGCGGCGACTACCGCTACGACGACGCGGCGGTGTATGAGGAATGGTACGGCGAAAAGCACTCATCGCCGGAGCTTTTGAAGGAATCGGTGTACGGACTTCCCGAACTTCACCGCGAAAAAATCAAAAAGGCGAGACTTATCGGCAACCCCGGCTGCTACACTACCTGCTCCATATTGGGTGCGGCTCCGCTTTTGGCGGGTAAGATAGCGGAAACGAAAAATATAATCGTGGACGCGAAATCGGGCGTGACGGGCGCGGGACGCGGACTGTCGCTGCAGAACCACTTCTGCGAATGTACGGAAACGACGAAGGCGTACAAGGTCACGAACCACCGCCACACGTCGGAAATAGAGCAGGAACTTTCCAATATCGCGGGCGAGCCGATTATAATTTCGTTCACGCCGCACCTTATACCGCAGAAACGCGGCATACTCTCCACGATTTATGTAAACCTCAACCGACCGTCGAGCGCGGAGGAACTTGCCGCGATGTACAAGGAATTTTACAAGGACGAGTTTTTCGTGAGAGTAAAGGAGGTTGGCGAACTTCCCGAAACGAAACACGTCGCCGGCTCGAACTTCGTGGACATTGGCGTGTGCTACGACAAGCGGCTGCAAAGAGCCGTCGTTGTGTCGGCTCTCGACAACATAGTCAAGGGTGCGGCGGGTCAGGCTGTGCAGAACATGAATTTAATGTTCGGACTGGACGAGAAAACGGCTCTCGCCACAGCGGGATTTTACTTATAATATGGGGTGAATAATACGTATGGAAAAAATGGACGAGCTTATTGAAAAGGCGGGCATACTTATAGAGGCTCTGCCGTACATACAAAAGTTTTCGGGCAAAACTATAGTCGTAAAATACGGTGGCAACGCCATGATAAACGACGAGCTTAAAAACTCCGTCATGGAGGACATAACGCTTTTAAAGTTTATAGGCTTAAAGCCGATCGTCGTACACGGCGGCGGCCCCGACATTTCAAAGGCGTTAAGCGACAGGGGCGTTAAAAGCACGTTTGTGAACGGTCTCAGAGTAACGGACGACGTGACGATGCAGACGGCGCAGCAGGTGCTTATCGGCAAGACGAACAAGGAGATCGTTTCACTCATCAGCAAAAAGGGCGGACGCGCCGTAGGCATAAGCGGCATTGACGGCAGCTTTATAGAATGTAAAAAGCAGTACGCCGAGGTTGACGGCGAAAAGGTCGATATAGGCTATGTCGGCGACATCGTGCATATAAAGCATTGCCTTATAGACCTGCTCGCGTCGGATCAGTACATTCCCGTAATTGCACCGATAGGCACGGACGACGACGGCAACAGCTACAACATAAACGCCGACACCGTCGCGGCGGCGGTCGCGTCGGCTGTGCAGGCGGAAAAGCTTATTCTGCTCACCGACGTTGAGGGCGTTAAGGACAAAAACGGCGGTATAATTTACGAGGTACACGAGAACGAGATACAGCCGCTTATCGACAACGGCACGATTAGCGGCGGCATGATACCGAAGATACTCGGCTGTCTCGACGCGATAAAAGAGGGCGTCGCGGGCGCGCACATAATAGACGGACGCGTACCGCACTGCCTGCTGCTCGAAATATTTACGAAAACCGGTATCGGCACGCTTATAAAGAGCGATAAGTACTAATAGGAAAGGAACAAACGATAATGAGAATGTCAAATTTACTTCTGCCCACTTTGCGCGAGGTGCCGGCGGACGCTGAAATAACAAGCCACAAGCTTATGCTGCGCGCGGCGATGATACGCAGACTCGGCTCGGGTATTTACTCGTACCTGCCGCTTGGACTGCGCGTGCTGCAGAAGGTTGAGAAAATCATAAGAGAGGAAATGAACAACGCCGGAGCGCAGGAGCTTTTGATGCCCGCGCTTTTGCCCGCCGAGGCGTACCGGGCATCGGGCAGATGGGATGTGTTCGGCGCGAGCATGTTCAAGCTCAAAGACCGTTACGAGCGCGACTACTGCTTGGGACCCACGCACGAGGAACTTTTCACTCAGACGGTTATAGACAACGTAAAGTCGTACAAGGAATACCCGATGACGCTTTACCAGATACAGACGAAGTACCGCGACGAGGCGCGTCCGCGTTTCGGCGTTATACGCAGCCGTGAATTCGTGATGAAGGACGCTTACAGCTTTGACACGAGCGACGAGGGTCTTGACGAGAGCTATAAGAAGATGTACGATGCGTACAACAGAATATTCGAGCGTCTCGGTCTCGATTTCACCGTTGTTGACGCTGACAGCGGCGCTATGGGCGGCAGCGGCAGCCAGGAATTTATGGTAAAATCGCCTGTGGGCGAGGACGGTATCGCGTACTGCGACTGCTGCGGCTACGCGGCGAACTACGAAAAGGCGGAGTGCGTGAACGCACCGAAACCCTCGGCAGAGGACGGCGGCGACATGGAGAAAATCCACACGCCGAACGTTCACACGATAGAGGAACTTGTGTCGTTCCTCGGCGCGGAGCCGTACAATTTCGCAAAGACTATCATATACAAGGCTGACGATAAGTACATCGCGGCTATGGTTCGCGGCGACAGGGAGATAAACGAGGTCAAGCTGAAGAACCTCGTCGGCTGCACCGACGATTTGGAGCTTGCCGAGCCGTACATGGTGAGACAGCTTACGAACGCCGAGGTCGGTTTCGCGGGCCCCGTCGGACTTGATATTCCAGTATACGTCGATAAAGAGGTCGAGACGATGAAGAACTTCATCATCGGCGCAAACGAGACGGATATGCACTACAAAAACGTCAATATCGGCAAGGACTTTACGCCGCACACGGTAGCGGACATACGCGTTATCGAGGAGGGCGACGCCTGCCCGAGATGCGGAAAGCCGATCAAGACGGCGCAGGGTATTGAGGTGGGTCACGTATTCAAACTCGGCACGAAGTATTCCGAGGCTCTCGGTCTTACGTTCCAGGACGAGGACGGTAAGAGCAGGGTCGTTACAATGGGCTGCTACGGCATAGGCGTAACGCGCTGCCTGTCAGCCGCCGTCGAGCAGAATAACGACGAAAACGGCATTATCTGGCCCGTGTCTATCGCGCCGTTTGAGGCTATCGTAATACCCGTGAACGCGAAGAACGAGGAACAGACCGAAGCGGCTGAAAAAATCTATAACGAGCTTAAAGCAAAGGGTATTGACGCGCTCATTGACGACAGAAACGAACGCCCCGGCGTTAAGTTTAAGGACGCGGATCTTATCGGTATTCCCGTGAGAATTGTCGTAGGCAAGAAGATAGGCGAGGAAATAGTCGAGTATAAGGAAAGAACGGCACAAGCGTCAGATGAAAAGACCGTCAGTGCGGCGGTGGATGATGTGGTAAGGTTTGTGGAAGGTAGAAGATAAGAAAAAGTTACGTATGACCCCCTCTCCGAGGGGGTCTTTTGTGTGCGGGCGACCAATGACCGCCCCTACGGTATGCCTCCCCTACTAGGGGAGGTGTCGGCGGAGCCGACGGAGGGGTTTGGAATTGATGCCGCGAATAAACCCCTCAGTCACACTACGTGTGACAGCTCCCCTAATAGGGGAGCCATACGCCCGCACCGCCAATTTTGTATTATTATGCAATTTTTGCCATATTCTTGTAATAAGCTCTTAAAGAAAATCAAGTTGAAATGTCACACACTCGTCTGTATAATAGAAAAAGAATTATGTAAACAATAGGGCGATTGTGTCCGAAAAAGGGGGGGTGTGACGTTGAAAAAGAGAGTATTTCGGGTTATTTCCGCGCTTTGCGCTCTTTTTATCGCCATATCCTGTCTTAACCTCGGCTGTGTTTCGGCCGACGAAAACGAGGGCAGAACAGCGTCGATATTCGCCTACACCCTGAACGACTACATCTACACCTACGGAACGCTCACCACCGAAAACGCGGGCGACACGTTCGATTTCGCGAACGGTGACGAGTACCCGCGCGGCGTAATGTACAGCGAGGTAATAAACTTCGACGCGGACAAAGAGCCGTACCTTGTAATATTTATAGCCGACCCGGAGTACACCGTCGCGTCGTGCCACATCTGGCGTTACGACAAGGAGAAGGACTGCGCCGAGAGAATAGCGATTTTGGATGTCAACTATAATCAGCTTACCGACGGACGCGTCGGAACGTTCTCGATGGGATTTTACGAGGACAAGCGGTACATAATATACAAGACTTACGAAAACGACGCGCTTGTAAGCGAGGAATACTACACCGCTATTGACGGCGTTGCGTACCGCTATCTTAAAACGCCGAACATAAACGAGGAAATAGGCGTCGCGGATTTCTCGTCGAGGTATTTCCACCCCGGCACTGACATATCGCATTTTAATAAGGAGCTTAACAACTTCTTCGACAAGCTTAAAAATACGGCAGCCGACAGCGTTACATATGAGGACATTGCCGAGAGACTGTCCGACGAGGACGAAAAGCATATTGAAAACGTGCTCGGCACCGTTACGGGCTTTACCGATTTCGACATAGCGAACTACACGACGATGGACGCGTACCGCGAGGCTGTCGACGTGCGCCCCGACGGCGACCGTTTCTACCTCATATCCGAGGCGTACAACCTCGGCGACGAGATATATTACGTAAGGTTTTCGACCGACCGTTCGTATTACAACTACGCGCTTTTGCGCCGCAGCGACGACGCGCCGGACGGCTATCAGATATTAAAGGTCAGAACCGACTGCATACCGCTATCCGACAGGGAGCTTAAACAGATAAAGACCGATTACGACAGGAACACGCTGCTCTACAAGAAGGCGAAAGGCACGCTCTCGCTCAGCGAGGAAAAGGATAACGGCAAAAAGCCGCTTATAAATATCGGCAAGGTATTCGACAGCGGTATGCGCCTGCCGATAATATGCGTCGGCGGAGGTATCGCGGTCGCGCTCCTTACCATACTCTGGGTGTACCTCTACAGCGACAACGATTAAAAAACACGGTAAAAAGAAAGCGAAAAGATGAGGTAATCTTTTCGCTTTTTTGATATAAGGGATTTAATTTAAGCCATTGGTTTCAAGGATAGCAGCAACATCTCCACTAAAATTCTGATTATATACTGTAGTCCAACTATGCATTATATTATCCCAATACCAGTTCTTATCTTCTGATAATTGGTCTGCAAATTCTCCGGGTTCTGTCGGCATTGATGTCATTGCCATCCATTCCGCACCCCAATGTCCTTCTCCTGTTATCTGATTCACAAAATATGACTCATTATTTATACGCATACCTGTTGAGTCAACTTGGTCTCCGACGTCACCTGAGAATACTAAACCGGTTACATTTGTCATTGTAACCGTAGTATTACCCACGCCTGTTACCGTAACGCCGAGATCCGGCGCAACTCCCTGACCCTCGCCGAGTATTCCGTGCGGGCCCTTTTTCAGCACTACCGCCGTACCGTCAGCCTTTATAACGGTGTCGCCCTCTCTTGCAAATCTTCTTTGCGATACCTCGCCCTCATGGATTGTGATAGGCGCGTCGTCGCTTGCGAGTTCGGGAGGAGTGTATTGCGGGGTGTTAATAGTGATTGTATTATTTGTAAAGCCGACCGTAAATCCGCCCACAGCATCGGATACGTCGCGTAATTTAAAGTATGTGCTGTCATTGATATTATAGCCCTCGATGGACTTCTCAACACCGTCAACCCTGATAGGGAACGAGTTCGCCATTACGGCGTATTCGACCGCAAAACCCGTCAGCGCAGAGCATATAACCCCGCCTATGATAAAACCTAAAGTAAATCTTTTCATAAAAATTCCCCCTTTCCGATATATTATACATCACTCGGACGGAAAAATCAAGGCGGGCTGCAGCGCGGTAAATAGCATAACGCCCCTATGCGTTTTTTATTTGTTAAAACACACAAAAAATCCTGATTATTTTAGTGTAAAATATCACTTGTGGGGTCGGCGGGATAAATATATAATTATAATAAGAGATATTTCGGCGTAAGGAGAGATATTTATGAAGAAAAAATTATTGAGCGCGTTTGTCGTTCTCGCCATGCTCGCGTCATGCTTTGCGGGCGTTGTGACGGTAAGCGCGGACGGCAATCTGCTTTCAAACGGCGATTTTGAAAGTGCGCTTTTGGGAAAAGGCAACACATGGACTTTCACACAGACGGGCGGCTGGTACGCGGCGACAAGCAGCGGCACGGGCGAGATCAGCACGGACACGTATCACGGCGGCACAAAGTCGCTGAAACTGTCGGAGACAACGGTCGGTCAGCGTGTCAATCTGAACGCGGGAACAAAGTATACGCTCAGCGGATATATAAAAGCAAGCGCGGCGACAAGCGCGCCGAAATTGGTGTTCGGCGACGGAAATACAGAATATCCCGACAGCAATGCAATCGGAGATAAGATTTCCGTAAACGCGACAACAGATTGGACGGAATTTAAAACCGAGTTTTCATGCACATCTTCGCAAGCATATGTAATTTGCATAGAGGCGTGGGATGCCGGAACGGTATACATAGACGACGTGACGCTCACAGGCGTTGAGGGCGAATACGACGGCGGCGGTGTTGTGAACGGCAATTTCGCAAGCGGTACGGACGGCTGGACGGTTTACGGTGAAGGCACAGCGTCGGCGGACACAGGCGCGCTTGTCGCAAGCGGAACGGTGCGCGTAAGCCAGACCGTCACCGATCTTGAAAACGGCACGTACAACCTTACCGCGCAGGCGTACACGAGCGACATTAAAACAACGGGCACAAGCTATCTTTACGCGAAAACGAAGGGTCACACGGTCGCGTCAACGGCTATCCCCGAGGGAACGGCGGCGTATAAAATCATAGTGCCGAGCATTGTCGTTACGGACGGAACGTGTGACATAGGACTTAATCTCGAAAGCTCCGCGTCTGTCACGCTCGACAATCTCGCGTTTGAAAAGACCGAGGATACGCGTGTGAAATTCTACAAAGGCGGCGAGATTTCAAAGCTTACGTATATTGAGAGCAAGAACGGCTTATTCAGACGAATAGGCGGTACTACCGCGCTCAACGACGCATTGCAGGTTATGGCGGAAAACGGATTTAACCTTGCACGTATACGTCTTTTGGACGACCCCGGCAAGGGTCACGGCGACGGCTCCTATTATCTCCCCGCCGGATTTATGGATTTGGATGACTGCTTAAGCCTTGCGCGGCGCGCAAAGGATAAGGGCATGGCAATAGAGCTTACGATCGCATATTCCGATTTCTGGGTAGACGGTGAAAAGCAAATGGTGCCGTACAAGTGGCAGCAGGAGATAGACGCGCAGGGCATCAGCGGCGCGGCAAATCTCGCGAATTATTTTGAAAAGAAGGTTTACGAATACACGAAGGAATCATTACAGGCGTTTATCGACCAGGGGACGACTCCCGAATTTGTTTCGATCGGAAACGAAATGCAGGTAGGAATATTGTTTAACCAATGGCAAAACAATAACGACTTATACAACAACGCGGGCTATCTGAAACGCTTTGTAAACGCGGGTGCGAAAGCGGTACGCGAGCTTGCGCCGGACGCGAAGATAATTATTCACAGCGATAACGGCGGCAAGGTAAGCGCAAGAGGCACGTTTATGGCTCTCGTTAAGGATAAAACCGTGGATTACGACGTAATCGGCGTGTCATATTATCCGTTCTATAACGCCGACGTTTCGATCGATACGGTTGTAAACGAGTTTAACACGTTCGTCAATGCGTATGACAAAGATGTTATAATCATGGAAACCGGCTACAACTGGACAGCCTCAAAGAAAGGCGGCGGCGACGGACAGCTTCAAAACAGCGGATATTATCAGAGTATTTACGGTGAAAACGAGGCGGGTCAGCGCGCGTTCTTGACCGAGCTTTACGCGAAACTTAAAACGGTTCTCGGCGGACGCTGTATCGGCGACCTCTACTGGGATCCCGTTATGATTCCCGCAACAGGCGTATGCTGGGCGCAGGCGGAAGACGGCTCAGCGCAAAAGGAGGTTGTGTCAAACTCAACGATATTTAATTACAATAATGCTCAGGCTACCGCCGGTCAGCTTGCGATGAAGTACAACACCGAGGCGAGCGACACCTTAAACATCTCGGGTAAAATTAAAAGCGGCACAGCGGTCGCCGCGAATAAAGAGGTTACATTCATCGTAAACGGTGAGGAATATATGCGCACGACCGACAAATACGGCGATTACATCGTTTCGATACCGTACCCCGAGGACGGCAAGGTGAGCATTGCCTTAAAGGGCAGCGAAACGGTATACGCAAAGGACGCGCCGACTTACGAGGGTATTCTTATCAGCGGCTGCGACTTTAACGATTACGACGAGACGGCGGTCGAGGATATTATCCTTATAACGTCGGTTGACGAGACAGGAAAAATGAGTTATGAGACGTATTTCGCGAAGTCCGAAGAAAATGACGAGCTGTGGGTCGCGCTCTACAGCGGCGGCAAGCTCGTCGAGGTAAAGCAGACCGAGACCGGAACGTTCGCCGCGACGGCGCAAAGCGGCGAAACGTATACCGTGAAGGCAATGCTCTGGAAAGAAAGCGGCGCGCCGGTATACGAGGGCAGCGTCGATAATCTTATGATGCCAGCGGAATAAATATACAAAATATAATAAAAACGGGAATTCTTTAGTTATTTTTACTAAAGAATAAAAAAAATTTTGTATATTCTACGACTAACATTTTCGGAAAAAATGTGTTATTATATATACAACGAAAAGCGTATAAAAAAATAAAACGCTTAATAAAAGCGGGAATTTCGCATGGAATTCCGAACGAAATTTAAAAAGACGAGAGGAGAATTTTGAAATGGCAGATTTACAACTCAAACACATTTACAAGAGATATCCGGGTGGTTTCCAGGCTGTAACCGACTGTAACCTCGATATCGAGGATAAGGAGTTTGTTATCCTCGTAGGCCCGTCGGGCTGCGGTAAGTCAACCACGCTCCGTATGATTGCGGGTCTTGAGGAAATCTCGGACGGTGAGCTTTACATAGACGGTCGTCTTGTAAACGACGTTGCTCCGAAGGACAGAGATATAGCGATGGTATTCCAGAACTACGCTCTGTATCCGCATATGACGATTTACGATAACATGGCGTTTGCTCTTAAGTTGCGCAAGACTCCGAAGGACGAGATTAAAAAGCGCGTTACCGAGGCTGCCAAGATCCTCGACATCGAGCATCTTCTCGACAGAAAGCCGAAGGCTCTTTCGGGTGGTCAGAGACAGAGAGTTGCCATGGGTCGTGCGATTGTCCGCAGTCCTAAGGTATTCCTCATGGACGAACCTCTTTCAAACCTCGACGCTAAGCTCCGTGTACAGATGAGAACGGAAATCAAGAGACTTCACAACAAGCTCCAGACAACGTTCATCTACGTTACGCATGACCAGACCGAGGCTATGACGATGGGTTCGAGAATAGTTGTTATGAAGGACGGTATCGTTCAGCAGGTTGACACGCCGCTTAACCTTTACAACAACCCCTGCAACGCGTTCGTTGCCGGATTTATCGGTTCGCCGCAGATGAACTTTATCGACGCTATGATTACAAAAGAGGCTGACGGCGTATACGCATCGTTTGGAGACAACAAGATTAAAATCCCCGACGGCAAGGTTACGCCCGAGCTCCAGAACTACTTCGGCAAGACGGTTATTCTCGGTATCAGACCTGAGGATCTCCACGACGACGAGATGTTCATCTCGAACAAGCGCGAGGCTGTTGTTACGGCTTACGTAGAAGTTACGGAAATGCTCGGAAGTGAGACGTTCCTGTACCTCCAGATTGCCGGTCAGCCCTTCACGGCGAAGGTAAACCAGCGTTCGACGGCTAAGCTCGGCGACACAATCAATATTGCGTTTGAGACAAATAAGCTCCATATCTTCGACAAGGAGACAGAGCTTGTAATTGTAAACTAATTCAAAAACAAAAAATCGCTGCTTTCGGGCAGCGATTTTTTACTTTGCGTACACGGCTTGGTGCCGAAACAAATGTTGCAATTTCGTAAAGTTTGTGGTATAATTAACCATAATGGATTGATTTTGAGGTAATGAACGGCGGAGGCGCGGATATGGTAAAGATAGGAAACGACTGGGACGAGGTTTTAGCTGGTGAGTTTGAAAAGGAATATTACCGCCGTCTGCGCGCGTTTTTGGCGAGCGAGTACAAGTCGCATACCGTTCACCCCGACATGTACGATATATTTAACGCCCTCAAATGGACGCCGTACAGCGACGTGAAGGTGGTCATACTCGGACAAGACCCGTACCACGAGCCGGGTCAGGCGCACGGTCTCGCGTTTTCGGTGCAGAAGGGCGTAAGAATACCGCCGTCGCTTCTCAACATGTACAAGGAACTGCACGACGAACTCGGGCTGTACATTCCGAATAACGGCTACCTCGAAAAGTGGGCGCGTCAGGGCGTACTGCTATTGAACTCGTCGCTGACGGTGCGCGACGGCATGGCAAATTCGCACTGCGGCAAAGGTTGGGAGATATTCACCGACAGAGTGGTCGAGCTTTTGAACGAGCGCGAGGATCCCGTAATATTCATGCTGTGGGGCGCGAATGCGAAGGAAAAGATAAAGGTCATAACCGAGCCGCGCCACAGAATACTCACGGCTGCACATCCCAGCCCGCTGTCGGCAAGCAAAGGATTTTTCGGGTGCGGACACTTCAAAACGGCGAACCGTATGCTGACGCAGATGGGTAAAGAGCCTGTCGACTGGCAGATAGAGAATATATAGAGGTGCGTATGATATTCGGTATAACGGGCGGCAGCGGCAGCGGTAAAACCACCGTGTCAAATATGCTCGCTCATCTCGGCGCGGAAATAATCGACACGGACAAAATATCGCGCGAGGTGACGGGTAAAGGCAGCGATTGCCTTAAAGAACTCACGGACGCGTTCGGCAAGGAGATACTCCTTCCGTCGGGAGAACTTAACAGGCGTTATCTCGCGTCGGTGGCGTTCGCGGATAAGGAAAAGACGGCATTACTGAGCCGTATCACGCATAAGTATATAAAATCGGAAACGCTCCGCCGTATAGAAAATTCGGACGCTGAAATAATCGGCATAGACGGCGCGGTGATTATAGGAAGTCCCGTGGAGGAAATGTGCGAAAAAATCGTGTACGTAACGGCGCGGCGCGGCGTGCGGACGGAACGTATAATGAAACGCGACGGCATTACGCGCGGCGAGGCGGAAAAGAGAATAGACGCGCAGCCCGACGACGATTTTTATATAAAGCACAGCGATTACGTTATAGACAACAGCTTTGACACGGACGCTCTCGAAAAGAGCGTGCGGGAGTTGTACGATAAATTAAAAGGAGTATGATGTATTGAGTAAGCTTTTCAAAGCGTTTCTCGCGGCAGTGGCGATTACGCTCGCGATTACGGGAATTGTAATCGGCACACGCGAAGGCGTCGACATCGCGCAGAGAACGAAATATCCGATTGCGTACGGCGAGCTTATAACGCATTACGCGGGCGAGAACGACCTCGACCCGTTTCTTGTCATGGCTGTGATACACGTTGAAAGCAATTTTGTTCCCGAGGCGCAGTCGCATGTGGCTTACGGGCTTATGCAGCTTACCGAGGACACGGCGGCATGGGTGGCGAAGGATATGCGCGTGACGTACGATTACGACATAGCCGACCCCGAGACGAGCATAAATTTCGGCTGTCATTATTTAAGACATCTCATAGACCTTTACAAAAACACCGATACGGCTCTCGCCGCGTACAACGCCGGTATGGGAAACGTGAACGGCTGGCTTGAAGACAAGGACTGCAGCGACGACGGCGTGACGCTCAAATACATACCGTTCCCCGAAACGAGGAGCTATGTCGTGAAGGTAAACGAAAGCTGGGAATACTACAGGACGACGGATTTCGCCGACCTTGACGATGAACGCGGTAAAATAAACAATGAATATAATGAACAATAAATGAAAGGAGAAAAACTATCATGTCGTTTGTAATCACAATAGGCAGACAGTTCGGCAGCGGAGGACGCGACGTGGGCGAGAAGGTCGCGGAGCATTTCGGTATACCGTTTTACGACAAGGAGCTTGTCGAAATGGCTGCGCAGAAAAACAATCTCAGCAAGGAGGCGTTGAAGGAGGTTGACGAGCGCGCAACGAGCAGCTTTCTTTACTCGCTCGCAAGCGGAAACTACTCCCTGCGCGGCATTAACGCGCCTATTTACTACGAGATGCCGATAAACGACAAGCTGTTTATCGCGCAGTCGGAGACGATCAAGGAGGTCGCAAAGCAGGGCTCGTGCGTAATAATAGGACGCTGTGCCGACTTTGTGCTGGAGGACGAGGACGTTGACCTTCTGAACGTGTTTATCCACGGCAGCGTCGATTACAGAGCGAAGCGCGTAATGGAGGCGCTCGGTCTGACGCAGGCGAAGGCGCGCGACAAGGTTTTAAAGACCGACAAGCAGCGCCGCACGTACTACGACTATTACACGAGCAAAAACTGGGGCGTAATGTCGAATTACGATATGTGCGTGAACGCCGAAAAATTCGGTATAGACGGCTCGGCAAAACTCATAATAGGCTGCGCCGAGGCGCTTATGAATAAGGGGTGATTGATATTTTCATTTTTGAAATGATGGCGACAATCGTTCTCGGACTGGTGGAGGGTATAACGGAGTGGCTGCCGATAAGCTCGACCGGTCACATGATACTCGTAAACGCTCTTATAGGAGACACCGCGAGGTTCACAAGCTCCGATCTGTACCTTTACGTAATACAGCTCGGCGCGATACTCGCCGTGGTGACGCTCTATTTCCGCAAGCTTAACCCGTTCTCGCCGTCAAAGACGAAACGCGAGAAACAGGAAACGTGGCAGATGTGGTTCAAGGTAATCGTCGCGTGTCTGCCGGCGGCTGTGATAGGACTTCTGCTCGACGACTACATGGAGGCTATCGAAAACTGGTACGTGGTCGCGGCGATGCTCATAATCTACGGTATCGTGTTTATCGTTGTCGAGAACACGCGCAGAAAGACAAAAATAAACGGCATGAGTGAAATGACGTACAAAACGGCGCTTATGATAGGTCTGTTTCAGGTACTGTCCATAATCCCCGGCACGAGCCGCAGCGGCGCGACCATTCTCGGCGCGATACTTATAGGCTGCTCGCGTGAGACGGCTGCCGAGTTTTCGTTTTTCCTCGCGATACCCGTTATGTTCGGCGTGAGCATACTCAAAATCGCGAAAAACGGACTTATGATGACGGGCGGCGAGTGGGTGATATTGCTGACCGGTATGGTTGTGGCGTATGTTGTGTCGATGATTGCGATAAAATTCCTGATGAACTACGTCAGAAATCACGATTTCAAGGCGTTCGGCTGGTACCGTATCGTACTCGGCATAATCGTTATCGCGTTTTTCTCCGCAAAGGCAATATTCGGATTTTAAACCGAAATACATATTGCAAAACGGCAAAAATTTTGCTATAATAATCACACAAACAATTTTAAGAAAGAAGGTATATATCAAATGAAAATTGCTTTAATCAACGAAAACAGTCAGGCTGCAAAGAACGGCGTTATCTGCGAGACGCTCAAAAAGGTCGTTGAGCCTTTGGGTCACGAGGTACATAACTACGGTATGTACTCGGCTGACGACGCGGCGCAGCTTACCTATGTGCAGAACGGCATACTCGCCGCTATCCTTTTAAACAGCGGCGCGGCTGACCTCGTAATCACCGGCTGCGGCACGGGCGAGGGCGCAATGCTCGCCTGCAACGCGTTCCCGGGCGTGCTTTGCGGACACGTTGTAGACCCGACGGACGCTTATCAGTTCACGCAGGTAAACAACGGCAACTGTATCGCTCTTCCGTTCGCGAAGGGCTGGGGTTGGGGCGCGGAGCTCAATCTTCAGTACGTATTCGAGAAACTGTTTGTTGAAGAGTGGGGCGGCGGCTACCCGAAGGAGAGAGCCGTTCCCGAACAGAGAAACGCTAAAATTCTTAACGATGTTAAGAAGGTTACGCACAGAGAGCTTTTGGACATTCTCCCGCAGCTTGACCAGGATCTCGTAAAGGGCGCGGTAGCGGGCGAACACTTTAAGGAGTTGTTCTTCGCAAACGCGAAATGCCCCGAAATCAAAGCTTACGTTGAAAAGCTTGTAGGTTAATTAAAAATCTTCTGACGGCGCGGCATAAACCGCGCCGTTATTTTTTTGCCGCCGCTATTGCTTTTTTTTCGGAAATGTGATAAAATAAAAAAGATAATGGGCTTTAGATTAGACAAGAATAGATTAGAGGAGGAAAAGGTTATGAAGGCATTACTTCAAAAGGTTGTTGACGGAAAGGATTTGACGCGTGAAGAGGCCGCAAGAGCAATGGATATTATGCTCGAGGGCAGCGCGCCGCAGGTGCTTGTGGCGGCGTTTCTGACGGCTTTGCGCATGAAGGGCGAAACGGTCGAGGAAATAGTCGGCTGCTGTGAGATGATGAAATCGAAGGGCGGCTCAATTCACCTTGACACGGACGAATATATAGATTTTGTAGGCACGGGCGGCGACGGCACGAACACGTTCAACGTGTCAACGACGTCGATGTTCGTCTGCGCTGCGGCGGGCGTTACGCTCGCCAAGCACGGCAACCGCGCCGCGTCGTCAAAAAGCGGCAGCGCGGATTTGCTGGAGGCTCTCGGCGTGAACATCATGCTCGAACCGGAGCAGGTCGAGGAATGTGTTAAAACGACGGGCATGGGCTTTATGAACGCGCAAAAGTTCCACAAGGCTATGAAAAATGTCGCGCCGATACGCAAGGAGCTCGGCATACGCACAATCTTCAATATGCTCGGACCGCTTTCGAACCCGTCGGGTGCGACGAGACAGGTAATAGGCGTGTTCAGCCGTGAGATGGTACCCGTGTTCGCGATGGTTATGAAGGAAATGGGCGTCAAGAACGCGATGGTCGTGTGTGGCTGCGACGGCATGGACGAGATAACCGTTACGGGTAAGACATATGTAAACGAGATACGCGACGGCAAGATTACGGCATACGAGATAGACCCGCACGACTACGGTATGGAGTACGCGTCGAGCGATGACATAAAAGGCGGCACGGGCGAGGACAACGCTAAAATCGCGAAAGCCATATTCGCCGGTGAAAAGGGCGCAAGACGCGACATAGTTGTGCTTAACAGCGCGGCGGGAATTTATATGGGCGGCAAGGCGAAATCGTACGCCGAGGCGGTCGAAACGGCGAAAAGCGTTATCGACGGCGGCAAGGTTATGGAAAAGGTAGAGGAACTTGTCGCGTTCACAAATAAATTCTGATAGGGTGACTGTATGATTTTGGATAAGATACTCGCCTCGACGCGGGTAAGGGTAGCGAAGGCGAAGGAAAGTCTGCCGCCGTCTGAACTTGTGAAAAGGCTCGGTGAAAAGGAACTTTCGGAGCCTATGTTCAAAACAAGTTTAGTGTCCCCGCAGGACGTTTCGGTAATAGCCGAAATAAAAAAAGCGTCACCGTCAAAGGGGCTGATACGCCCCGACTTCGACCATATGGCGATAGCGAAGGAGTATACGGAGTGCGGCGTGCAGGCGTTGTCTGTACTCACAGAGCCCGAATACTTCAAGGGGGACATAAAATTTGTCGGGGACATAAAAAGTAACTTTAGTGTCCCCGTGTTAAGAAAAGATTTTGTCGTAGACGAATACCAGATATATGAGGCAAAGCTTTACGGCGCGGACGCGGTGCTGCTCATAATGGCTGCGCTCAGCGACGCGGAGTACAAAAGATTTTCTGCGCTCGCGAAGGAGCTTAAGCTCGACGCGCTCGTTGAAACGCACAACGCGGAGGAAGTAAAGCGCGCGGTCGAATACGGCGAGATAATCGGCGTAAACAACCGCAATCTCGCGACATTTGAGGAGGATATTACGACGTGTGAAAAGCTTATGCCGTACATTCCCGAAGGCAAGGTGCGCGTTGCGGAAAGCGCGATACGCTCGCACGCGGATTTTGAGTATCTGCGCTCCTTAAATTACGACGCGGCTCTTATCGGCGAGGCGTTCATGCGCGAGAGGGACATAAAAGCCGCCGTGCGGAGGCTTAAGAATGGAGATTAAAATATGCGGTATACGCCGCGACGAGGACGTTGAAATCGTAAATAAGTACAAGCCAGACTACATAGGCTTTATATTCGCGCCAACGAGACGTTATGTGTCCCCCGAAACGGCAAAGCGTCTTTCGGAAAAACTCAATGAGGACACTAAAACCGTGGGCGTGTTCGTGAACGAAAAACCCGAAACGGTGCGCGAGATTGCAAAGACGGTGGGGCTTGACGTAATACAGCTCCACGGCGATGAGGACGCGGAGTATATAAAGCGACTCGGCGCGGACTGCGAGATATGGAAAGCCGTGCGCGTGAAGGACGGCGGTGAAATACCCGACACCGACGGCGCGGACAAAATTCTTCTCGATAAGTACAGCGCGAAGGAACTCGGCGGCACGGGTCGGACGTTCGACTGGTCGGCGGTGGGGGACACTAAAGTCAAAAAGCCCCTGATACTCGCGGGAGGACTTAATTGCGAAAACGTCGCGGAGGGGATACGGATATTCGATCCCGTCTGCGTGGACGTGTCGTCAGCCGTTGAGACGGACGGTGTTAAAGATGAGACAAAAATAAAAGAATTTACTGAAACGGTAAGGAAGTTGTGTAATGAACAGAATAGACGAGAGATTTAACAGGCTGAAAGCGGAAAACAAAAAGGCGCTCATAACGTTTCTGACGGTCGGCGATCCCGACATAGAGACGAGCGAGAAAGCGATATTCACAATGCAGTCAGAGGGCGTAGACCTTGTGGAACTCGGCGTGCCGTTTTCCGACCCGTCGGCGGACGGGCCGACGATA
The DNA here is from genome assembly GCA_947623955.1 of uncultured Clostridia bacterium. Lineage (GTDB taxonomy): Bacteria > Bacillota > Clostridia > UBA1381 > UBA1381 > Hominilimicola. Next base: position 19,529 of record CANQIP010000022.1, read on the forward strand.
CAGCGAGCCGATGAGCGCGCAATAGAGGCGGGCTGCGACATATTCAAGGTGTTCGAGCTTGTGGAAAAGATACGGGACAAAGCAGAGATACCGCTTGTGTTTTTACTGTATTATAACGTAATCGTGCAGTACGGCGCGGAGGAATTTTTCAAACGCTGCGCCGCCGTCGGTGTGGACGGACTTATAATACCCGACCTGCCGTACGAGGAAAGCGACGAGATAAGAGAGTATACGGAAAAGTACGGCGTGTATCAGATAAGTTTAGTGTCCCCAATCTCGCACGAGAGAGTAAAGGATATAGCGAAAAATTCAAAGGGATTTTTGTACTGCGTTTCGTCGCTCGGCGTAACGGGCGAAAAGACGGAATTCGGCACAGACTTTGAGGAATTCGTGGGGACAATAAAAAAATATTCAGACATACCCGCGTGCGTCGGTTTCGGCATTTCAAACGGCGCGCAGGTAAAGGATATGTGCCGATATTTTGACGGCGTGATAGTCGGCAGCGCGATAGTCAAAGCCATCGCGTCCGGCAAAAACGAGGAAGAAAGAACGGACAATTTAAAGAAGAAAATAAACGATTTAAAATCGGGACTTATATAAAAAGGGGACAGGTAAAATGAAAATGAAAAAAGCTGTAAGCGCAGCTGCCGCTTGCGCGGTGCTTTTCGGCTCCGCCGCATACGCGAAGGACAACATATACGCGTACAACAAATTCATATCGACGATACTCGGACAGCAGCTTGGCTACTGTGATTTTGCAGCGTCGTTCGCGGGTCATGAGAACGAGTACGATAACGTAAACGATTACTTCTCGGGTCTCATATCGGCGTTTTACGACGACATAGACGCGGACTACGACAATGAGCTTGTAACCGTGGACACGCAGGGTGTGTCCGTTTATCAGGTCGAGGAGAACGGCGTTGTGTTCCTCGGCTCGGCAAACCATGAACTTATAGCGAATTTCGGCGACTCGTATGCGAACGTTTTTACCGTACCCGAGGGCTTAAAAAAGTACGTGGGAATTGAACGGTACGGCAAAACGGCGAATACATACGACATGAACATATACGAACTCAACCCCGATACCGACGAGCTTAGCGAGGTGTTCGACATTCACCGCGAGGACAACGAGGACGGCGTTGAGGAAAAAGTATGGGCAGGCGGTAAGACGTACTATTCCGTAACCGTCGGCGGCGGCGTGACTACCTCGATGAATTCCGACGGCTACACGGATATTGCGGACGCGGCAATGCAGGCCATGGCTGACGTCGTGCCGAATATGGAAATGGCAAAGAGCGAATTGAACGCGAGAATAACGGGTAACACCGCCGAGGGTCAATATAAGCTGACCGCGTCGGGGATAACCGAAAAAACATACGTTCGCGCAACGGGAGTGCGCTTTACGGAAAAGCCGATCGTCATGTTCGAGGACAGGTCGCAGCTTGAAGAACTTAAAGTAAAGCCCGATATTGTCACCGTGACGGTAGACGGTAATACGCTGCAGTTCCCACTCCAAGACCCGATTATAATAGACGGCAGAACGCTCGTGCCGATGCGTACAATTTTCGAGGCTCTCGGCGCGGAGGTGCAGTGGATAGACGAAAACGGCGTGAAATCCATTATCGCGACGACCGAGGACACAACGATCAATATGACGATAGACAGCGATAAGTTTTACGTGAACGGCGAGGAGAAAACGCTCGACGTACCCGCGCAGCTTATAAACGACAAAACGCTCGTGCCGATACGCGCCGTGAGCGAATCTCTGGGATGCAGCGCAGACTGGGAGGACGAGACAAAAACCGTTATAATAAAATCGAGCATACCCTCTGTCGAAACGGAGGATACAAGCAATACTTGACAAGCATAAAATAAAATGATATACTTCAATGTGTACTTATACCGAGACGGGACAGATGGCGGGGTGTAAGCGATGGACAAAAACGTGCCGGACGGCATATCGGACGAGGAGCTTGTAAAAAGAGCGCAGAATGGTGACAACGACGCTCTGGAGGCGATATTGTCGAGGTATAAAAATCTTGTCTACGCGAAATCCAAGCCGTACTTCCTTGCGGGTGCGGACGATGAGGACATCATACAGGAGGGCTTTATAGGTCTTTATAAAGCCGTGACCGATTTTGACGGCGACAGGTTCCCGTTCTTTAAGGTCTTTGCCGGTGTGTGTGTGACGCGTCATATCCTTACCGCCGTCAAAGCGGCGTCGAGGAAAAAGCACCTTCCACTCAACTCGTATGTGTCGCTTGACAGAGGCGGCTATGACGACGACGGCGACAAAACGCTGATGGACGTTATAGCGGCGGGTGACCTTCAGGATCCCGAGGCTATTTTGATTGACCGCGAGAACGTGGACGGTATGGAGTATACAATCAATAAGGTTCTGTCAAAGCTGGAGGCGCAGGTGCTTGTTCTGCATCTTGAGGGATTGACTTACAGCGAAATTGCCGAAAAACTTGGCAAGGACACAAAAGCGGTGGACAACGCCGTGCAGCGCATTAAAAAAAAGCTGGAAACGGCTCTTATAAGCGGAGACAGTATTGAGTAAACAAAATATACAAAGTGAGGTAAACCGATGTACGAGGACAAGACGTTAGTATGTAAGGATTGCGGTAAGGAATTTATATTTACCGCGGGTGAGCAGGAATTTTATGCCGAAAAGGGCTTTGAAAACGAGCCGCAGAGATGCGCGGAATGCCGCAAGGCAAGAAAGGAAAGTCTGCGCCGTAACCGCCGCATGTTTGAGATAGTGTGCGCGGACTGCGGTAAAGTGGATACGGTTCCGTTTGAGCCGAAGAACGATAAGCCGGTGTATTGCAGCGAATGTTTCGAAAAGCACCGCGAGGCTTAAAATATGGTCAAGGAAGACCGCGGCGTGTACGCGCCGCGGCTTTTTGAATTTTAGATACGGGGGATGAATATGGAGTCTCTGAACAAAATACTGGAAAGCGTGGATAACTTCGTCTGGGGTATTCCGCTGATACTTCTTATCATATTCACCGGCGTTTATCTTACGATACGCGTACACGCGGTGCAGGTACGGCATCTCGGAAAGGCGCTCAAATTCATGGTGAAAAGCGAGAAAAGCGGCGAGGGAGAAGTGTCGTCGTTCGGCGCGCTCTGCACTGCGCTCAGCGCGACGATCGGAACGGGTAACATCGTCGGCGTCGCCACAGCGATATGCGCGGGCGGCCCGGGCGCGCTGTTCTGGATGATAATAGCCGCCGTTTTCGGTATGGCTACCAAGTATACTGAGGGCTTTCTCGCGATAAAATACAGAACGATAGACGAAAAGGGACACGTACTCGGCGGACCCTTCTATTATATCGAAAAGGGTATGGGCGCAAAGTGGAAGTGGCTCGCCAAACTGTTCGCTGTCTTCGGCTTGTTCGCCGGTATTATGGGTATAGGCACGATCACGCAGATAAGCGGCATAACGACAGCCGTTCAGAATTACTTTGACCCGAACGTTACGCACATCGCATTTTCTTTGGGCGGCTTAAACTACTCGTGGGCTGTGGTCACGGTCGGACTTGCGGTCACGGTGTGCACGGCTCTTGTGGTAATAGGCGGTATAAAGAGGATTTCAAAGGTATCGGAGATTGTCGTGCCGTTTATGGCGGTGACGTATGTGGTGTTCGCGCTTACGCTGATGGCGTGCAACGTGAGGAGCATACCCGCCGCCGTGTCGGAGGTTTTGAGAGGCGCATTCGGCGGCGTGCAGGGTGCGCGCGCTGCGGCGGGCGGCGTGCTCGGAGCGATGCTTGCCGCTATGCAGAACGGCGTTGCGAGAGGTATATTCTCAAATGAGGCGGGTCTGGGCAGCGCGCCTATAGCGGCTGCTGCGGCAAGAACGAAGGACACGGTCCGTCAGGGACTTGTGACGATGACAGGCACGTTTATAGACACCGTTGTAATCTGTACAATGACCGGCCTTTCTATAGTAATTGCCGGCTCGTGGGCGAAGGAAGGACTTGAAGGCGTCGCCGTTACGATGGACGCGTTCAAAAGCGGTTTGCCGTTTCTGCCGGGAACAGTACCGTCGTTTGTGCTGATGATATGTCTCGTGTTCTTCGCGTTCACGACAATTCTCGGCTGGAATTATTACAGCTCGCGCTGCTTTGAATATTTGACGAAAAGCAAAACCGCGCTTTTGGTGTACCGCTGGGTATACGTGTTCGCCGTGCTTATAGGCCCGTATTTTACCGTTTCGGCAGTATGGCAGGCGGCGGATATTTTCAACGGTCTCATGGCGCTGCCGAATATAGTCGCGCTTATCGCGCTAAGCGGCGTTGTGGCAAAGGAAACGAACGAGTACTTTAAAAACAAAACGTATTTGCAGTATAAATAAATCGGTCGCGCGTGGTAATGCTATGTGTGACACAATAATAAAGGAGAAGTAAAAATGGGATTGTTCGGTAAAAAGAAAACGGAAGAAGTATCGCGTGAAACGGAGCGTCTCGACAGCGAAATGCGCGACGAGCTTTCAAAGGCGTACGACGAGCTTATAAGCGGAGAGGCAAAAACCGATGAAGCCGAGGAGGACGCGCCGAAGGAAAACACGGTTGACGCGGCTGATTTTGAAAACGAGGTATTCAAGGCTAAAATAAGGAAATTTAAGGAAGCGAAAACGCAGGAAACGCTCATAGACGTGATACAGCTTTTAGCGGGCAGAAGGTTTCTGCTGCCGTCGGTGTCGAATATGAAAAATCCGTTTGAAAACAAAAACGGCAGACCGACGCTGAAAAAGGGCGCTGTTTTAAATCCGGCTCTGCTGTCGTCGCAGGACAAGAAAACGTACCTGCCCATATTCACCGACGAGGACGCGATGAAACAGAAATCACCGTCGGGCGTTGTATTGAAATTTAACTTCGAGCAGTGCGTGGGAATTGTATATAATAAGAAAAATCCCGTACAGGCGATAGTGATAAATCCGTTTACGGAGAATTTCATATTAAGCGAAGAGCTTTTAAAGCAGGTGTTTAAAGAGGTAGAAAAACAGACGGAAAACAAAAACGCGTAATAAATTAAGAACACATGCGTCCGATTTGGCGGCAGTGCCGGTCGGACACTTGTTTTATATGCCCAAAAAAATACGGCAGAATATGCGGCATATAAAGCATTTTGACTTAAAATTATTTTTTTGAATATTTTAAGAAAAAATGCTTGACAAGCAAATTTCTTTGTGGTATACTTAGTAAGCTGTCGCGAGAGCGGGGGCATGTACATTGAAAGATGAACAGTGTTGGTATTTACGAAACGTAAGTACGGAACCAAGTCAAAAGAATTTGAGTTTTTTATGACAGTAAACGGATAATGGAAATTAACGTAATGTCAGAGTTAGTTTTAGGAGCTAACGGATTAAATGTATATTTCTCTGAATTAAGAGTGATATAACCAATTTAAACGAGAGTTTGATCCTGGCTCAGGACGAACGCTGGCGGCGTGCCTAACACATGCAAGTCGAACGAGAATTT
>CANQIP010000023.1 GCA_947623955.1 uncultured Clostridia bacterium
TCTGTTGTTTCTGTTTATTACGCGTCTGTAAAGGTCGTTAAGGTCGGACGTCGCGAAACGTCCGCCGTCAAGCTGTACCATCGGGCGCAGTTCGGGCGGTATTACGGGAACGACCGTCAGTATCATCCATTCGGGGCGGTTGCCCGAAATTCTGAACGACTCAACAATTTCGAGACGCTTTATAATTCTCGCCTTTTTCTGACCCTGCGCGCCTTCGAGTTCTGCTTTGAGTTCGGCGCTCAATTCTTCAAGGTCTATCCTTTCGAGCAGCGTCTTTATAGCCTCCGCGCCCATACCGGCGACAAACTTATCGCCGTACTTTTCGAGCGCGTCGCGGTACTCCGCCTCGGACAATATCTGGTTCTGCATAAGACCCGTGTCGCCCGGGTCGGTAACGATATACGATGCGAAATACAGCACCTTTTCAAGCTGTCTGGGCGAAATGTCGATGATAAGACCCATCGACGACGGAACGCCCTTGAAGTACCAGATGTGCGAAACAGGCGTCGCAAGCTCAATGTGACCCATTCTCTCGCGTCTTACCTTCGCCTTTGTTACCTCAACGCCGCAGCGTTCGCAGATTTTACCCTTAAAGCGTATCTTCTTGTACTTTCCGCAGTGACATTCCCAGTCCTTTGTGGGTCCGAAAATCCTTTCGCAGAAAAGACCGTCCTTTTCCGGCTTTAAGGTGCGGTAATTTATGGTTTCGGGTTTTAAAACCTCGCCGTGCGACCAGCTTAAAATTGTCTCGGGGGACGCCAAACCGATTTTTATTGCTTCAAAGCTGTTAAATTCCAACATTTAAAAACCTCCATAGTCTATTAAACAATTCCGCCTTCGATTAAGAATTAAAAATCGTCCTCGTCCTCAAAGGACTCGTCCTCATCAAAATCCTCGTCGTAATCGTCGTCGCCGTCGTAATCGTCATCCATTACCATGCCGGCTCCGGCAAGGTCGTCCTCGCCGAACTCGTCGGAAACGCCGTCGCCTTCGGACATCGTGGCAATCATTTCTTCACTGTAGCCGCCCTCGTCGTCGTCCTCAAACGACGCGTCAAGGTCAACCTCTTCCATGTTGTGGTTCAGTATTCTTATGTCGAGCGCGAGCGACTGCAGCTCCTTGACCATTACCTTGAACGACTCGGGTATGCCGGATTTCGGGATATTTTCTCCCTTTACTATAGCCTCGTACGTCTTAACACGTCCGACAATATCGTCCGACTTAACGGTCAGTATTTCCTGCAGCGTGTAAGCCGCGCCGTAAGCCTCCAACGCCCAAACCTCCATTTCGCCGAAACGCTGTCCGCCGAACTGGGCTTTACCGCCCAACGGCTGCTGCGTAACGAGCGAGTACGGGCCCGTCGAACGCGCGTGGATCTTATCGTCAACGAGGTGGTGCAGTTTAAGATAATACATTATGCCGACCGTAACGGGGTTGTCGAACTTCTCGCCCGTGCGTCCGTCGTATACGACCGACTTGTAGTCGGGGCTTAGACCCGCCTCCTTAAACGCCGTTTTAATGTCCTCGTCCTCCGCGCCGTCGAATACCGGCGTTTCAAGCTTTACGAAACGTCCTTCACGCGCTTTTTCCTTTGCGTCTATGAAACATTTTTTAAAGTTGTTGTCAACCATGATGCTTTCAAGCTCCTCGCGCGTTTTGAGGCTCAAACACCTGTACGCGTAGCCGAGGTGCATTTCAAGCACCTGTCCTATATTCATACGCGACGGAACGCCCAGGGGGTTCAGAACTATCTGCAGCGGCGTACCGTCCTCCAAAAACGGCATATCCTCCTGCGGCAGCACTCTCGATACAACGCCCTTGTTACCGTGACGGCCCGCCATCTTGTCGCCGACCGAGATCTTACGTTTCTGCGCGATTATGCAGCGAACGACCTCGTTTACGCCCGGCGAAAGCTCGTCGCCGTTGTCGCGGGTAAATTTGTTTACCGATATAATAATGCCCTGCTCTCCGTGCGGAACGCGGAGCGATGTGTCTCTTACCTCTCTCGCCTTCTCGCCGAAAATGGCTCTCAAAAGTCTTTCCTCAGCCGTAAGCTCCGTTTCGCCCTTCGGCGTGACCTTGCCGACGAGTATATCGCCCGCGTGAACCTCCGCGCCGACGCGGATAATACCGCGGTCGTCGAGGTCTTTTAGGCTGTCCTCGGAGACGTTCGGAATATCTCTCGTAATTTCCTCGGGGCCGAGCTTCGTATCGCGCGCCTCGCACTCGTATTCCTCCATATGAATGGAGGTGAACACGTCGTTTTTAACAAGCTCCTCGCTTATCAGAACGGCGTCCTCGTAGTTGTAGCCCTCCCACGTCATGAAACCTATGAGAATATTCTTTCCGAGCGCGAGTTCGCCGTTGTCCATAGCGGGGCCGTCGGCGATAATATCGTTTTTCTGTACTCTTTCGCCCTCTTTTACGATAGGACGCTGGTTAATGCAGCAGCTTTGGTTACTGCGCGCGAATTTTATAAGCTCGTGCGTGTGCTTGATGCCGCTGTCGCCGCGAATAACGATAACGTCGGACGCGACCTTTTCAACAACGCCGTCCTCTTTCGCGAGAACCGCGCTGCCGGAGTCTTTCGCTATTTTATGCTCGATACCCGTTCCGACGATAGGCGAATCGGTCGTCAAAAGCGGTACCGCCTGACACTGCATGTTTGAACCCATGAGCGCACGGTTCGCGTCGTCGTTTTCGAGGAACGGTATACAAGCCGTTACGACCGATACGAGCTGACGCGGCGAAACGTCCATGTAGTCAACTCTGTCGGGCGAAACCTCCAAAAGCTCGTCGCGGTAACGCGCCGAAACCTTTTTGTCGAGGAAGTGACCCTCGTCGTCAAGCGGTTCGTTCGCCTGCGCGACGATGTACTCGTCCTCGGTGTCGGCAGCCATGTATACGATGTCGTCCGTTACGATACCCTTTTTCTTGTCAACCTTGCGGTACGGCGCCTCTATAAAGCCGTACTTGTCAATCTTCGCGAATGTCGCGAGCGATGTGATAAGACCGATATTCGGGCCTTCGGGCGTCTCTATCGGACACATCCTGCCGTAGTGCGAATAGTGAACGTCGCGGACTTCAAAGCCTGCTCTCTCACGCGACAGACCGCCGGGGCCCAATGCGGAAATTCTTCTCTTGTGTCTTACCTCCGCTAAGGGGTTGGGCTGATCCATGAACTGCGACAGCTGCGACGAGCCGAAGAACTCGTTTATCGTCGCGATTATGGGTCTTATATTTATGAGCGACGTCGGAGTTATAATTTCAAGCTCCTGCGTCGACATTCTCTCTCTTACCGTTCTTTCCATTCTCGAAAGACCGATACGGAACTGGTTCTGCAAAAGTTCTCCGACGCAGCGCACGCGTCTGTTGCCGAGGTGGTCGATGTCGTCCACGTTGCCGAGACCGTCCGCGAGGTTTAAGCAGTAGTTTACCGACGCGTACATATCGTCGCGCAGTATATGCTTTGGCGCGAGGTCGTCTACTCTCGCCCATATCTTCTCGTAAAGTTCCTCGTCCGTGCCGCCCTCGGCGACTATCTCGTCAATAACTTCCTTGCGCACCTTATCAACGGGGAAATTACTGATGTCGCACTTCACGTACTCGTCGAGGTATACCATATTATTGGAGAAAACTCTTACCTTTTTGCCCTCAACGAAAACCTCTACCATATTAACGCCGGCGCGCTCTATCTTTTCCGCGATTTCGGCGTTGATTTCGGTACCCGCGTCGTAGATAATCTCGCCCGTGTACGGGTTCGCTACCGGCTCGGCAAGCGTTCTGCCCTTTATTCTGCCGGACAGCGCGAGCTTTTTGTTAAATTTATATCGTCCGACCTTCGCGAGATCGTATCTCTTCGGGTCGAAGAACATGTTCATAATGAGTGATTCTGCGTTTTCAACGTTAAGTGGCTCGCCGGGACGGAGACGCTTGTAAATTTCGAGCAAGCCCTCCTCGACCGACTCGGCGGGGTCTTTTTCAAACGTCGCGGTAAGTCTCGGGTCTTCTCCGAACATATCCGTGATCTGCGCGTTTGTACCGAGACCCATAGCCCTCAAAAGAACGGTTACGGGCAGCTTTCTCGTGCGGTCGATTCTTACGGAGAAAACGTCGTTCGAGTCGGTCTCGTATTCGAGCCACGCGCCGCGGTACGGAATAACGGTCGACTTATAAAGCGGCTTACCCGTCTTGTCGCGCTCGTATTCGTAATAGATACCGGGCGAACGCGTAAGCTGGCTTACGATAACGCGCTCCGCGCCGTTTATGATGAACGTACCCTGCTCGGTCATAAGCGGGAAGTCGCCCATGAATATTTCCTGCTCCTTGATTTCACCCGTCTCGGTGTTTATGAGCCTTACGCTCACTCTGAGGGGAGACGAATACTTCGCGTCGCGCTCCTTACATTCCTCGACGCTGTACTTCGGCTCATAGTCGAGCCTGTAGTCGAAAAACTCCAGAACGAGCTTTCCGGCGTGGTCAGTGATCGGGGAAATGTCGTGGAACACTTCCTTAAGTCCTTCCTCAAGGAACCATTTGTAGGAATTTTTCTGTACCTCTATAAGGTTCGGCATTTCAAGAACTTCTTTGATCTTGGAATAGCTCAGACGTACATTTTTTCCCTCTTTTACCTCATGAACCATTTTGTTAAATCACCTCATCATAAATATGTTGTGCTTTTCTGTTTTCCGTTCCATATTTTCATTTCCCCGAAATTCGGGGTTGCATTTTGTATAGAAGTGTGGTATACTGCATACAATGATAATATGAAATTTATCGGATAGTACCCCAATTTTAAGCCTAAGGTACAGTTTATTATATTATCACAAATTCCCGCGTCTGTCAAGACCAATTCGGGAATTTTTTGGTTTTTGAGGGAAGTTTTTTTGGTGCGGGCGGCATACACCGTGAGCCTCCCCTACTAAGGGAGGTGGCGGCGGAGCCGACGGAGGGGTTTTGAAATGATTATAAAAATAAACCCCTCAGTCACACTGCGTGTGACAGCTCCCCTAATAGGGGAGCCATACACATCGCCGCCGTAGGGGCTGGCGCCCACGACAGCCCGTTTCCGTAGGGGCGAACCGCGTTCGCCCGCAAAAAAAGACCCATACACTGAGGTCGAAATCCTCACCAACAAAAGACCCCCTCGCTGAGGGGGTCTTACGGGTCTTTTTATTTACGTTTCATTTACAATTATAGACAAATTTCAACATATATGATACACTGACAACTGCGGATAAAATCCGTAAGGCAAGACTCTTCGGTGATTACACCGGCGGTTATGCCCTCCCTTACTTAATATATTACAGGCTTTTAGCCGAGTATTTAAGAAAGGAGGGAGTGTTTATGAAAAGTAAGCACATTTTTGCACATGACAAAAAACATTTTGAGAATTGTTCTCAAAATTCTTATCGCAATAATAATCATTATGATATTGTTCGAAAAGAATGTCATATAAAGCAAAATAACCGCCATATTGCACCTTCGGCGGTTATTTTATAATAACTCGTAGGGCATAACCGTTTGAGTCTTGCCTTTTTCTATACATATTATATCACGCGCATATATGTTTGTCAAGCATACTAATACGCATACGAACCGAGAAACTTATAAAAATACGTATTCTGTCTCACCTTATCGAGGGCGAAATAAATATCCGCGTCGTCGATATTACCGTCGATGTCGATGAAAAACGCGTACTTGCCGAGCTTATCCTTCATCGGGCGCGACTCGATTTTCGTCATATTTATCTTCTCCTTCGCGAGCAGCTCCAGCGCCTTGTAAAGGCTGCCCGACTTATTATCGAGCGCGAACACGATAGACGACTTATCGTGATTTGTCACCTTCTTGCTCGGCTCGCGTTCCACTATCACGAACCGCGTCGAATTATTCTTATCGTCGCCGCAGTCGGGGTAAAGAATATCGAGACCGTACAGCTCCGCGCTCGACGGTGACGCTATACACGCGACCGAGCCGTCGCCGTCCCTGACGCGCTTTGCCGCCTCGGCGGTGGAGTTCGCGAACTCGATGCTTACGTTCTCAAACTCGTGCGCCAAAAGCCGCGAACACTGACCTATCGGCTGCGGGTGCGACGTTATCACCTTTATATCCTCTTTTTTCGCGCCCTTTTTTACCATTAAATTCTCGCTTATGCGCAGAATGTACTCGCCCGTTATGAACAAGTCCACGTCGAACGCGAGCGTGTCGAGCGTCGCGTTGATGCTGCCGTCGATCGAGTTTTCGATAGGCACGATCGCTCTGTCGATTTTACCCTCGCTTACGGCGAGTATGACCGAATAAATCGTCGGAAATTCCTTTATTTCCTCCTTGCCCTGCGACCTGTCGAGCGCGGCTTGATGCGAAAACGTACCCGACGGCCCCAAATAGCCCAGCATTACAAAAGCTCCCTGCCGGCAGCGTTTGCGATCGGGTCAAGTTCCTTCATAAGCTTGTCGAACTTCTCCGGCGTGAGCGACTGCGCGCCGTCCGACGCAGCCTTTTCGGGGCAGTTGTGAACCTCTATCATAAGACCGTCCGCGCCCGCAGCGACCGCCGCCTTCGCTACCGCAGGAACATATTTGTACGTGCCTGTGGCGTGCGACGGGTCGCCGATAATCGGGAGGTGCGAAAGCTCCTTCGACACGGGTATCGCGCTCACATCAAACGTGTTGCGCGTCGCCGTCTCGTACGTTCTTATACCCCTCTCACACAGAATGACGTCCTCGTTGCCCTCGGACATAATATATTCGGCAGCCATGAGCCACTCCTCCATCGTACACGCGAGACCGCGCTTTAAGAGTATCGGCTTTTCGCATTTGCCGACCTCGCGCAGCAGCTTAAAATTCTGCATATTGCGCGCGCCAATTTGTATAATATCGGCGTACGACGCGACAAGCTCAACGTCGCGTGTGTCGAGTACCTCGGTACAAATAGGCATACCGAGTTCCTTGCCGCTGTTGTACATTATTTTAAGACCGTCGCCCTCAAGCCCCTGGAACGAGTACGGCGACGAGCGCGGCTTAAACGCGCCGCCCCTTAAAATATTCGCACCGCTTTCCTTGACGCGCTTTGAAACGAACGAGAACTGCTCCTGACTTTCAATCGCGCAGGGGCCCGCGAAAACCGCAAGCTTTTTTCCGCCGACCGTAACGCCCTTGCCGACGTCGATAACAGACGGCTCTTTTTTGAGTTCCTTTGACGCAAGCTTGTACGGTTTCATGATAGGCACGACGTTTTCAACGCCGTCCATCGTGAGTATCTGGTTCATGCTGAGAAGTCTCTTGTCGCCTATCGCGCCGATGACTGTTTTTGCCTCGCCGTATATCGGGTGCGTCTGGAAACCGAAGTCCTCAAGTATTTTTTCAACGTCCTTGATTTCCTTCGCCGACGCGCTGTCTTTCATTATGATGATCATTTTTCCTTACCTTCCTTGTATTCGTGATTACACATAGTATAGCAAATCCGGAGGGATATTTCAAGTGTTTTTGGAAATTTGAGGCGGGCGACCGCAAGGGTCGCCCCTACGGCGGTGATGTGTACCGTAAGGCTCCCCTACTAGGGGAGCTGTCACACGCAGTGTGACTGAGGGGTTTGTTTTTGATAATAATATAACCCCTCCGTCGGCTTCGCCGCCACCTCCCCTAGTAGGGGAGGCTTACGAAATTCACTCCACAATACCCGAAATATCCGCGAACACCGCCTCGCACTTACCGTCCGTGGTCTGGCGGTTAAAATACAGCCGCTTTCCGTCGCGCGAGAACGACGGGTTCGGATGCACCTGTTTTTTCCACGTCGTTTCCTCATTCTGCGGCACGCTAAACACCGCCGCCGCGTCCTTCGAGCCGCGGCGGTACAGGTACACATTCGGCGCGTAATTCGGGTAGCACCTGTCGCCCGCGAACCACTGTCTGTCACCCGACGCGTCGGTATGATTCGCGATACCGCCCAGAACCTCCAGTTCCTCGCCATCCTTCGTGAACCGCGCGATATAACTCGACTCGCACTCAATCTTATTTCCGTCGTAAAACTGGCGCGTCGCCATGTACGTGTCGTCGTCGAACCACAGCTGATGCACCGGCTTGTCGGGTATGACGTGCGTCATGCCTGTTAAAAGGTCGATGCAGCCGAGCGCGCCGAACACCGGACACTCCTTCACCGACAGCCGCATCATTACCGCCGTCGCCGACGGATTTAACTGCACATGGCTTACCTCGGCGGTATGCTCGGTCGGAGTAAGACCGTGCGCGTGCACCATATCGAGAATATCGCCCTCCGACGCGGCGCGGCTTATTTTACCCGACATAACGTCCAGAATATATATGCCGCAGCCATCTATCTCGGGGTAATCGCCGTTAAGACCCAAAAAACTCTTTGACAGCGAAAACGGGTACTTACCGTTTTCGGAGCAGTGGCTCTCCTTCGCGCGGATTTTATATTTAACCTCGCCCGTATCGACGTCCATTATCACAAAATACGGCAGGCCTCCCTCGCTGCCGCGGAACACGACAAGGCTGTCGGTTATAAACGTCGCGGACGGCCCGTTGTGGTTGCCGCAATCGACGGTGTAAATTTTTCTGTGGTTTTTGAGGTCGCTGCCGCACACGTAAATTTCCGTTGTACTTTCGTCAAGACTCGCTTTACGCGCGTAAATTATCCTTTTTCCGTCGGGGCTTTCGACAGTGCCGCCGTTCATGCCGAGCAGCGTCGAGTAACCGCCCTCCGAAATTTTCGTTATTTCCATACTAATCCTCCTCCCTCAATATACCCTCGCCGTTCCACGACGGAATAAAGCTCTCGCTCACCGTGCCGCCCTCCTGAACGAACGCGTTAGTCACGCCCAAATCGGCTGCAAAGTCGATAATTTCATCGTACTCCCTGTCGCTCACGCGTTTTGTAAGCTCGGGGTACTTCTCCAAATCGCCGACGGGAGTGTACTGGTTCATTATGCTGATGTAAATGTCGTCGCCGTAACGGTCGTGCAGGTACCGTATAATTTCCTTCGAGTCGTCCGCGTGCGACGGCAGCACGAGGTGGCGCACTATTACGCCGCGTTTCATTATGCCGTCCGCGTCAAACAGGCATCGCACCGTCTGCTTTACCATTTCATCGAGCGCAGCCTTCGCGATTTCGGGATAGTCGGGCGCGGCGGAGTAACGCCTCGCGATTTCGGGCGACATATACTTAAAATCGGTTAAATAAATATCAACATAGCCGTCGAGCCTTTTAAGCGTTTCAACATTTTCGTACCCTCCGCAGTTGTACACTATAGGAATGTTAAGTTTGCCGCGCGTAAAATCCACGGCGCGGATAATATGCTCCGCGAAATGCGTCGGCGTGACGAGGTTAATATTATGCGCGCCCTTGTCCTGCAATTCCAGAAAAATCTGTCCGAGCCTTATCACGTCAATCTCGTACCCCGCGCCGCCCGATGATATTTCGCCGTTCTGACAGTAGACGCAGCCGAGATTGCAGCCCGTGAAAAACACCGTGCCGCTGCCGCGTGTGCCGGAAATGCACGGCTCCTCCCACATATGCAGATACGCCTTCGCGGCGCGGAGTTTGTCGCTCTCACCGCAAAAGCCGCGCTTTTCGGAACGGTCAACGCCGCACCTGCGCGGACAGAGCGTGCAGTTTTTATAGTAATTCATACTATCCCCTCAGTCTCATATATTTCGGGAACCGGTTTTTCAAAACGCCGCCCGACGATTTGCCCCAGCCCACGGGAAAACCGTTTACCGTCACGGCGCACCAGCCGTTTTCCTTACACTCTATCGTTTCGCCAGACAGGTATTTTTTTAACTCGCCGTCCGACAAATCGAAGTTGATCACGTTTTTAAAATCACACGCGTTGAGCGCAAGACAGAGCGCGTGCGACGGCTCGAAACGATTTTTGCGGCACGCGCCAAGTAAGAGCCCCGCGTGAAGTACCTTTATTTTATCAATATCCGCGCCGTCGGGCAGAAGGTACAGATTTTCGCCGAAAAGTGAGAAGTTTCCCGTAAGGCGCGTATTCAAAAACTTATCCTCAAATTCGCGGTAAAGCTTTTCCTCGGCGGGCGGTTTCGTTTGTTTTATTTCTTCGCGGTCATTCGGTTCGTCCTTACTCTTAAACAGCGCGACAAAATGACCCTCACCGTTTTGCCTGTGCGGAAATACGCGGCGCGTTTTCGTCATGTCGTGATTTGAATTTGACCACTCCGTCACGCCCTCGGACAGCGCATCAAGATTTTCGGGCGTTACGAGCTCGACGTTAAAATTATCGAGCATATACGCGCACACTTTTTCGTTTTCGTCGGGCGCGAACGTGCAGGTCGAGTACACGAGCATACCGCCGCCGCGCAGCATTTGCATCGCGCTTGACAGTATATTTTTCTGACGCTCGCCGCACGACGAAACATGCTCCGCGCTCCACTCGTCCGCAGCCTGCGGCTCTTTGCGGAACATACCCTCGCCGCTGCACGGCGCGTCCACGATTATTTTGTCGAAAAAGCGCGGGTATTTTTCGGCGAGACGCTGCGGCGTTTCGTTTGTGACGACGGCGTTTTTAATTCCAAGCCGTTCGATATTATCCGACAAAATACGAGCACGGCTTTTGTTAATTTCGTTCGCTATGAGCAGCCCTTCGCCGTTCATTTTCGCGGCGGCGTGCGTCGCCTTACCCCCGGGCGCGGCGCACAGGTCAAGGACGTAATCGCCCCTTTCAATCGGGAGCGCCGACACCGTCGACATCGCGGACGGCTCCTGGAAATAAAAAAGTCCCGCGATGTGGTAGGGATGATTGCCGGAAATTACGTTTTTGTCGGCGTAATAACCGTCGGCGCACCACGGAACGCTTTCCATATCGCCGAACTCCTTTAACACCGCGCCGCGCGCGCCGTTTTTCAGCGTGTTGATTCGTATACCCGAAAATAAAGGCGATGTGTTCATCGCCCTTTCAAAATCATCGTATTCACCCTTCAGCATCTCGCGCATACGCGTCTCAAATTTTTCGGGAAAAACCATAATATCACATTTTCTCTCTGATTATTTTTTCTATTTCCTCGTCCGACATACCGCTGTCGCCGAACGAAGAAATATTCTTTTTACCGTTCTTAAAATCGTCGTGATCCTTTTTCGCAGCCTCGACCGTCGTAATACCGAGCTCCTTCCAGCGTTTCAGAATTTTGTCGATATACGGGAACGACAGCTGATGAATGGCGTCGAGACTGTATTCATATGCGAGAGACACCATATCCTCGTCCATGCCGTACTCCGCGCGCCACTTGTTAAAAGTGTCCTCCTCACTTTTGGACAGCTTGCGGTCGCCGAAATTAAACAGCCTTTTCATCGCGCCGATATAACTCTCGCTGTCCTTTTCGCCGCGGATAAAATCGTCAGCCGCGCCGAGCGTCGTTATACCGTTTTTATGCCACTTAATGGCGGTCTTTTCTATAAATGACATACCGCGCTTGTCCTTTGACACGCAGTATTCGAGCAGCAGCGTTATGACTTCGGGCGACAGCTCCAGCTCGTCATAGAACCAGTAGAGCGTTTCCATATCGCGCTTTTTAAGAGGACGCTCCAGTATTTCCGCCGCTATCGCGCAAAGGTCGGCGAGAGCCTTGTTTTCCGTCATTTCAGCCGCAATGTCGCGGGCGGGCGGTTTCGGCTCTTCTTCCTCTTGTTCGGTTTCCGTTGTATCCGCCGTATCTCTTCCGGCAAGCGGCGACGCGCCGTCAAAAAGAACATTCCCGCCGTCGTATTTGAGCGCGCCTTTTTCATTCCAGTATTCGAGCGCGTTCACAATATCGCTCTCCAAAAGTCCGAGCAGACGCGACATACCTGATGTTGACATTTCAACGCCATCATACCCCAAAAGCAGCGACGTGAGGTACACCTTCACGTATGCGCCGTTTGCGGACGGCATTTTGTTTTCTATAAAATCCCGCGACACGGGAATATAATTCGGTTTTACATTGAATTTCGGCATATATATTCTCTCCGTTTGTTTTGATGAGATTATTATATATTATTTTGAGGGAAATTTCAAGACCTTGTTGCGCAGGCGGCGACAGTAAGGCCCCCTTTTGCTACGGCGTTTGTTCGCAAGTGAACACGCCTACAACACGCAAGCGTGTTGTTCACTTGTCAAAGGGGGCTGTCAGCGGAGCTGACTGGGGGATTCTATTTTATAATGAATCCCTCCACCGCCTTCGGCGGTCCCCCTCCCTTTGACAAGGGAGGCTCACGTAGGGGCGACCCGCCGCCCGTTAGGCTCCCCTATTAGGGGAGCTGTCACACGTAGTGTGACGGAGGGGTTTATTTTTTATAATAAAACCCCTCCGTCGGCTTCGCCGCCACCTCCCCTAGTAGGGGAGGCATACGAAATGCGCCCCTACCTTTTCTCGCAAAACTTCACATACTCCACAAAATCTACGATCCTGTCCACCGCGTCGGGCGGGAGCTTTTCCATATCACTCACGACCGACTTTATCCGCTTATAATTTGGAATATCCGTAAGCCCGAACAGATAATCCATGCTCACATCAAAATGCTCGGCAATTTTCAAAAGCATTTTCTCATCGCGCGGAAAATGAACGCCGTTCTCGTAAAAGCTTATCATACTCCCCGACACATTCAAAAGCCGCGCAATATCCGACTGCTTTTCGTCGTTATCCTCTCTTAAAGCCCGCAATCTTTCCGCAAAACCCATTTTAATCACCTCAAACATAGAATACAGTATATTTAAAATATAATATGATTTTATTAAAAATATAAAATTTTCATGCTTGACATTTTAAATTTATTAAAGTATAATTTAAATATATTGAATATATCTGAAAGGAATGATAATAAAATGAAAAAATTTATAGCATCGCTGCTTGCCGCCGTTACCGCTTTTTCAGCCGTAAGCGTTTGCATGGCTGTGGAAAACAAAATCGAAAACGCGTCGGTTTATACCGATTTAACGCCGCAAAGCGAGTATTTCGACGAAATAATGCTGCTCGGTAAAATCGGCGTGATAGGCGGGTATGAGGACAAAACGTTTAAGCCCAACCAACCTGTTACGAGATCGGAAATAACGAAAATGATTGTTGACGCGTTAAATGAAACATATTTGGCTGAAACCGAGGAGTCCGAAGTAACCTTTACCGACACGGCTGACCACTGGGCGAGACTTTACATCAACCGCGGCGTAAACGACAATTTTATATCGGGCTACACCGACAACACGTTCCGCCCCGACGAAAAAGTCACATACGTACAGGCGCAGAAAATGCTTGTGAGCGCGATAGGTTACGATCAGTACGCCAAACAATGCGGCGGCTGGCCATACGGATATAAATTATGGGCAAACACGGTAGGTATTTTCGAAAATTTTGCAATTTCGGACGACTCACCCATAACACGCGCGCAGGCGGCAAAGCTTATATATAACGCAATGAATGCTCCCCTGTGTATCATAAAGGGTTATTCAAACACCGTCAACGGCATGAGCCCGGAGCTTATGATCAAAGACGGCGAGGGCGGCGATTGGCAGACGTTGTTTACGAACAGACATCAGATTTATATCGCCGACGGCAAGCTGAATTCGGCAAGCGATTTTGTTATAGAAAATTCGATAAACTATAATGAAAAATACTTCCCGGAAGGAAGTAAAGAAAAAATTAAAGTGTTAAACGAAAATTATGCCGATAAGAAGTATTACGACGTTGAAGTAACCGCGTTTTTGAAGGTAGACGATGACGGTAATGCGGAAATTGTGTATATGAGGTAAAGGACAGCGAAAGGGGCGACAACCCGCCGCCCTTACGAAAACGGGACGTTGGGGCGCCGTCCCCTACACCCGTTATTTATAAATAGCGCACCGTAGGGGCTGGCGCCCTCAACAGCCCGTAAGGCTCCCCTAATAGGGGAGCTGTCACACGAAGTGTGACTGAGGGGTTTATTTTTGATAATAAAACCCTTCCGTCGGCTTTGTCAGCTATTGCTGCGCAATAGCACGCGCCGACACCTCCCCTAGTAGGGGAGGCTCACGTAGGGGCGACCCTTGCGGTCGCTCGTTTTTTTATTCACATTATCTCTTCTTCAATTTCTGCAATCTTATATCCTCACCGACAAACTTATAAATATAAAAATTCTCATACAATCTCGACGTAAATCGCGGCGTATACTCTTTTTCCAATTCACCGAGACCGAGGTTTGTGTTAATAATCATCTTCTTACCGCGCGACGCACGCTCGTTCACGATATTGAACAGCGCCGATGCGTTGTTTGCGCCGTTCATTTCCGTGCCGAGGTCGTCTATGATAAGTAAATCGCAGCCGTACACGTTATCGAGAAAATCACGGTCGGTATTTCTGCCGTAGCGGTAATCGTCGTACATTGTAAAAAGTCTCGCCGCGCGGATATACAGAACGGTTTTACCCTTGTCCATAACGTCTTTTGCGACGGCGCACGACATAAACGTCTTGCCGAGACCCACGCCGCCGTAAAACAACAAGCTTTTATCCTCGCCGTCAAAATTTTCACAGTACCTTTTGCAGCCCGACAAAATCTTTAATATATTTTCACGCGGCGAAATACCGTTTTTTTCCGCCTCCGAATAATAACCGATATCGAACGTGTCAAAATTCTGCTCCGCGACCATCTTGTCCATATTCGACACGGCGTAAGCCTCGTTTATGAGCTTTTGCTTAAAGCAGACGCACTTGTTACCATCCTCGTCGTAGCCTGTGTCGCCGCAAATTTCGCACTCGTACTTGTACTTATCAAAATCAACGTCAATACCGTTTTCCAAAAGCATCTTATTTTTCTCATCGGTGAGACGGTTTAAATTACTCTTAAAATCCGCGTTAAACTCGTCCTTTTTTTCGGGATGCTCGAATATATTTTTAACGTTCTCACCGCCGTGGCGCGTTATCTCCGCGTCAATCTCCTTAACGCGCGGCAATTTTGAGTACACGAGCGCAATACGGTTTTTTCTCTCCACTGCCGCCTTCTCGCGCAGACGCTCATATTCAGCCATTATTTTATTCAACGTTTTTTCGTCAGCCATTATTTTCACCTCCGAGAATTTTTGCTATTTCATCCTTCTTTTTCAGAATTTCGTCAAAACGGTTTATATACTCGACGGGGTCTTTAAAATTAAATACCCTCTCTATCCTGTCGCCCATCACAAGCTTGCTGCTGCCACCGCCGCCGAGCGCGATAATCGTCTGTTTTTCCTCCATTATGTTCACGTTGTACGCGCTCATAAAGCCCTCGCGGGAGTAGCCGACATTTTCGAGATTACCCGATATATTTTTCTGGCGGTACATATAGTAAGGAATATACCCGTTTTCATCCGTCACTCTCTGCGCGTATGACAGCATATCGTTTATCACCTCCGCGGCCGACAGTTCGCCGCCGCTATGGTTAAAGTCCGACGACCTCTTAACAGCCATCGAGTGAACCGTTATATTTTCCGGTGCGAGGTTTATTATTTCGTCAATGCTTTTGTAAAACATTTCCGCCGTTTCATCGGGAAGTCCGGCGATAAGATCCATATTTATATTGTCGAACCCTATTTTTCTCGCCGTATTATATCTGTCAATCACCGTTTCCGACGTATGGCTCCTGCCGACCTTTTTAAGCGTCGCGTCGTTCATCGTCTGTGGGTTTATGCTGATACGGCTAACGCCTCCCGACTTTATCGCGGCAAGCTTTTCGTCTGTCAAGGTGTCGGGTCTGCCCGCCTCAAACGTGAACTCCTTAATTTTATTAAAGTCAAAATTATTCTTCAGTCTGTCCGATATTCTTGTAATATTTTCCGCACTCAGCGTTGACGGAGTACCGCCGCCTATGTAAATATTTTCGGCGTACATTCCGAGCCTCGCAATTATCTCCGCCGCTTTGTCAATTTCAAGGAGCAGCTTGTCCGCAAATTCCTCCATATACCTGCCGCTTACGCGCATATCGGTCGACACGAACGAGCAATACCTGCACCGCGTCGGACAAAACGGTATGCCTATGTACACGCTGACGCTGTTTTTACCGATATTTTCGAGGAGTTTTTTCTCATTTTGCGCGACCGTGTACGCAAGCTTTATCTTCTCATCCGACACGCCGTACACATTTTTAAGCTCGTCATAAATTTCACTTTCGCCGTAACCCTCGTCAATAAGCGTCCTGACGTTTTTAGCGGGACGTATACCACTCATCACGCCCCACGGCAGATTTATTTTCTTAATCTGCATTGCCGCGCGGCAAAACGACCTCGTACACGCGCTTTTAAAAATCCTGTTTATATATCTCTCGCTTTTGCCGTCCGCGTCAAAGTAGTACCAATAATCGCCGAAGTACGCCGTGCCGCCGTACACAATTTCTGTGTACGCGTTCACCTTTTTATTTTCATACGCAAAATTTGAGAACACCATCGCGTCCTCATCGCCGTCAAAAAAAAGGTTGTAGAATATTTTTAACTCGTACCCGCACTCATAGCCGTTTTGAATAATCATCACTTTATCCGCGCACAAACATATTGTACTTTTTCTCGTACCCTATTTCTGTTTCTTTTCCGTGACCCGGATATACCTTTATATTTTCATCGAGCGTGTACAGCTTGTTTTTGATTGAATTTACAAGTTCCTCGCCGTTGCTCGTCGGCAGATCCGATCTTCCTATGCTCCTTAAAAACAGAGTGTCGCCCGAAAACAGAACACTGTCGTTTACGAGATAGCACGCTCCGCCGTTCGTGTGGCCCGGGGTCAGTATACATTTTATTTTAAGGCTGTCAAGAGTAAATTCCTCGTTGTCTCCAAGTACAATATCACTTGACCTTTCCGAAATCGCGTAGCCCAAACCCGAAACGCTGTGGTTAATGTCGGGGTCGCCTATGTTTACGCTTGTATATTTGCTGCTTACAAGCTTTGCGCCCGTTTTTTCACGAAGTTTCGGAAGTCCCAATATATGGTCGTAGTGGCAGTGTGTCAGAAAAATATATTTTATGATAACATTTTCCTCATTGCACACGCCGAGTATTTTATCCGCGTCGCTGCCCGGGTCTATAACGATACCCGCAAGCGTATCTTTATCGTAAACCAAATACGCGTTTTCATCGGTATAATAATTGTTTATAACCTTAATTTTCATTTTTCTTGTCCTTAATTATACAGTCTTACCGGCAAAATCATGTACAGATAACTCTCGTCGCCCGACGCGCCGCGGATAAAACAGCCGCTTGTCGGCGCGGAAAAGTCTATCCTTATTTTATCCTCGTCGCACGTCGAAAGCGCGTCTAAAAGAAAACGGCAGTTAAAGCCTATCGTAAGATCGCCCTCGTTCATCTCTACGGGAACGGTGTCGCTCACCTGTCCCTTACTCGTTATGCACGACAGCTCTATTTTATCGTAGCCCACGTTGAGCCGAACGGGAACCTTATTTTCCGACTTCGCGCTTATGTCCTCGTTTATCAAAAGCAACGCTCTTTCAAGACTGTCCGTTATGCTCTGCTTTTCGGCAACGACGTTTATTTTATTCTGCACGGATATTATGGAATTGTACTTTAAAAATTCGCCGTCGAGAAGTCTCGAATACACCTGATAATTTCCGAAATCAAAAAGCACGTTTCTGTCGGAAACTATAACGGTGACCGTTTCGTCTCCGTCTCTCAAAATCTTCAAAAGCTCGCGCTGCGTCTGACCCGGCACTACAAAGCTGTTATCCTCAACCGTTTCCTTTATTTCCTCTTTCGCGAGCGCGAGTCTGTGGCCGTCCGATGAAACGAGACTTAAAACGTTATTCTTTATTTCGAAAAGCGTGCCTGTCAGAATGGGCTTTTTACCCTCGTTCTGCGCAACAAACGCGATAGTTTTTCTTATTACTCTTTTTAAAGCTGACTGTGTAAGAGTAAAGCGGAACTTTTCATCGAGTATCGGAGCTGACGGAAACTCGTTCGCCTCGATGCCCTGAATATTAAACTCGCTCTGACCGCTTTTTATTTTGGTAACGTTGTTCGACGGGTTTACCGTTATGTTAACGCTGCCCTCCGGCAGACGGCGCACAATGTCGCCGAACATTCTCGATGCGAGCGCGATATTTCCGCCCTCAGTCACGGTGCAGTCCACGCTGTACTCTATACATAAATCTATGTTGTTGCCCGTAAATACAACATGACCGGCTCCGTCGGCGTCTATCTTTATACATTCGAGTATCGGAAAGGACGTTTTAGGAACGATAGCTCTTTGAACGGTGTTTATGATTTCAACAAGCTGTGCCTTATCGCAAACAAGTTTCATTTTAAATTTCTCCTTTATTGTTTATTTGTGGATGCGGATAATTTTGTTCGCATATAAATGTTCGTTTTTAGCTTTTATATATTTATATAAATAATATATAATAATAGTAATAGTAGTAGAGCGCGCCGATTTGAGGAAAAGTGTGACGAAGGCGGTAAATTAAGGGAAAATTTATAAACGCCCCGTCGGGGAAAAATGATGATAAAAAGAGGATTTTTTTTTCATTCTCCGTTTATCCGCATTTTATCTTCCCGTTTATCCGCGCTATCTCGATTCTATATCCTTCATTATATAGTTGATGTCAAACTCTACCGACGAACCGTTTTTGAGCATTTTTTCTATTTTTTCAATGTTGGAGCTTACAGTCGAACGGTCTTTTCCGAACTCCTTGCCTATCGAGGTGTCGCTCATGCCGAGCGTTTTGCGGCAAAGGTACATAGCCACCTGTCTGGGAACGGCTATGTCCTTTGTTTTTATTTTTCCCATGATGTCGTCCTCGGTTATGTTGTAGTAGAAGGCTGTTTTTTCGATTATTTTTGCCGGAGTTATTTTTATTTTGTCGGTGACCGTTATTGTTCCTATCGTT
Organism: uncultured Clostridia bacterium; assembly: GCA_947623955.1. GTDB lineage: Bacteria > Bacillota > Clostridia > UBA1381 > UBA1381 > Hominilimicola. The sequence goes on from CANQIP010000023.1 coordinate 18,844, forward strand.
TCTTTCACAAAGTCAACGGTAAGAGGTATTTTTTTAAACTGCGCTTTCGATATTACGCTTTTTAAAACTCCCTCAAGCTCGCGCACATTCGAGCGCACGTTGTCGGCTATATATTCCAGAACGTCGTCGTTTATGCGTATACCGTATTCGGCAGCTTTATTTTGGAGTATCGCGACCCTCGTTTCGTAAGTAGGTATGGATATGTCTATTATAAGCCCCTGACTGAAACGGGTGCGCAGTCTTTCCGTAAGCGTAGTGAGGTCGCTCGGTTTTCTGTCGCTCGTTAAAACTATCTGCTTGTTGTTTATAAAAAGCTCGTTGAAGGTGTGGAAAAATTCCTCCTGCGTAGCCTCTTTACTCTCAATAAACTGAACGTCGTCAACGAGCAGCACGTCGGGAGTGCGGTATTTTTCGGTGAACTCCTGCATTTTGTTTGTGCGCACCGATTTTATGAAGTCGCTCGTAAATTTTTCTCCCGTGATGTAGAGCACGTTTATGTCGGGGTGAAGTTCCTTTGTCTTGTTCCCTATCGCGTACATCAGGTGCGTTTTACCCAGTCCGCTTTTTCCGTATATAAACAGCGGGTTGTATATATGTCCGGGCGACTCGGAAACGGTCTTTGCCGCCGCCGACGCAAATTCGTTAGACGAGCCGACAACGAAATTGTCGAACGTGTATTTCGGGCTCAGGTCGTATATCAGTTCTTTTGTCTGATTGCGGTATTCGTCGGCTATTTTATTTGCTTCTTTGCTTAATTCTCTTATTTCATTTATTTCGTCTTCCATTACCGATATTTTAAGCGAGAATTTTTTACCGGCAGCCATTTCTACAGCCGTTTCGATTAGGTTTGTATATTTAAATTCTATTATATTTTTATTTATGGTGGAGGGAACGACAATCTCAAAAAATGTATCGCCGCATGAAACTGGTACGGCGACCTTTATATGGATATTGTAGCTTACCTCGGAATTTATGTTGTTGTGTATATATAAAAGAGCCTTGTCCCATATTTCGTTTTTGTCCATATCCGTCCTCCTCCTTTAAATCAGTTTTGACAATTATATGAAAAGCTAACCGTAATCGTTTCCATTATCGTCCATTGTATATATTATCAAATTTATCGGGAATAATCAAGAAAATATTGAGAAAAAGAGAAAAGTTGTGTATAATATATGTGTGGTATACAATATGTGGTGGGTAAGGAGTAAAATATGCGAAATGTTTTAATTACCGGCGCGAGCCGAGGGATAGGCGCGGCATGTGCGCGAGAGTTTGCCCGTAACGGCGACAGGGTTTTTATAAATTACAACAGCAGCAAAGCCGCAGCCAAAAAAATCGCTACCGAAACGGGCGCGATACCCGTTAAAGCCGACGTGTCGAATTTTGACGAGGTAAATAAAATGCGTGAAATTATAGGCGGGTACGGCAGGCTCGACGTGCTCGTGAACAACGCCGGAATTTCACAAATAAAAATGTTTACCGACATAACCGAGAGTGACTGGGATAATATGTTCAGCGTAAACGTTAAGGGTATGTATCTTGTGACGCATGCGTTTGTCGGTGATATGATCGCGGCGAAAAGAGGAAAAATAATAAACGTGTCGTCGATGTGGGGCGTTACCGGCGGCAGCTGCGAGGTACATTACAGCGCGTCAAAGGCTGCGGTGACAGGTTTTACAAAGGCGCTCGCGAAGGAGCTCGGCCCGTCGGGGATAAACGTAAACTGTGTTGCGCCGGGCGTGATCGATACCGATATGAACGCGCATCTCGGCAATGATGATTTGGACGCGCTCAAAAATGAAACGCCGCTTATGAGAATAGGCACGCCCGAAGACGTTGCGAAAACAGTGTTCTTCCTCGCGTCAAAAAATTCCGAGTTTATTACCGGTCAGGTTTTGAATGTCGATGGGGGTATGGTGATATAAGAAAAACCCTTCCGTCGGCTGCGCCGACACCTCCCCTAATAGGGGAGGCTTTCGGGCGAACACGGTTCGCCCCTACGAAAGACTCCCTTTACTACGGCGTTTGTTGCTACGCAACACGCTTAAAACACGAAAGCTTATGGCTCCTCTTGAGGGGAGCTGTCGCCGAAGGCGACTGAGAGGTGGTTTTAAAAATACATTGCCACCTCTCCGTCATCGCTTCGCGATGCCACCTCTCCTCAAGGAGAGGCTAACGGGCGGCAGGTTTGCCCTTACGTATGACCCCCTCTATGAGGGGGTCTAAACTTGCTTGCAAGTTTAGGGGGGTGTGATGTGAATTTTAAATATACACCCCCCGAAATCAAAGATTTTGACCCCCTCGGAGAGGGGGTCTTGCGAGGTGTTTATTTTTTAAACCCCTCGGAGAGGAGGTATTATTGACATATAAATCAAAATAATATATAATACCCCCGTAAGTAAACGAAACGGTCGCGCCGGTTACGCGTAACCGGTGAGGAAAGTCCGGGCTCCGAAGAGCGTGGATGCCTGCTAACGGCAGGTGGGGGCGACCCTAAGGACAGTGCAACAGAAAATAAATGCTCCTTTTTTTAGAGGAGCGATTGTGGAAACGTGCGGTAAGAGCGCACGGGGACGATGGCGACTGAAGTTCCGTGTAAACCCCATCCGGAGCAACTTTGGGAACGATAAGCCTGCTCGGCGTGTTCCCTTGAAAGGCTTGAGCGCGTCGGTGACGATGCGTCGAGATAGATGACCGTTGTTACAGAACCCGGCTTATTGTTTGCTTACACGACCTCGAAAGAGGTCATTTTTTTGTGGTTTAATATTTATTTTAATAAACCCCTCAGTCACTTCGTGACAGCTCCCCTAGTAGGGGAGCCTTACATGAGCCTCCCCTATTAGGGGAGGTGGCGCCGTAGGCGTCGGAGGGGTTTTTTATTTACATCACAAACCGAAATACATCCTTATTCTCCGACTTCACGACTTCCACGCTGTCTCTCAGAATTTCCTCAAAAATACTCATCACGCAAATTTCGGTCGGGTAATGACCCGCGTCGATGATACAGATACCGAGATACGTCATATCCATCGTGTTATGGTACTTCAAATCGCCCGTCACGATAACGTCCGCGCCCTTCGCGGCGGCGAGGGGTATCACCTCGCTGCAGCTGCCCGACGCGACGGCGACGGTTTTAATAATCTTACTTTTATCACCTGCAACTCTTACGGGTGTGTTTAATTTTTCGGCGCATATTTTAGCGAATTCCTTAAACGTCACCGCGTCCTTTAATTTTCCTATTCTGCCGAGTCCCGCCGATACATCATCGGTGTGAACGTCGAGAACGGAAACGTCGGTTAAACCGAATATTTCCGCGAGACGGTCGTTTATGCCGCCGCGTGCGGTGTCCATATTCGTATGAGCCGCGTAAACGGGAATATTATTTTCAACGAGCAGCTTTATCATCTGTCCTTCTGCTGTGCCGTAATCTATCCGCCTTATTCCGCCGAGCAGGATAGGGTGGTGAGAGACTATCATGTCCGCACCCTTTTTAATTGCCTCGTTTACGGTGTCGAGGTTTATGTCGAGCGTCACGAATACCTTTTTAACGTCCTTCTCCGCGTCTCCGCACAGAAGTCCGACGTTATCCCAGTCGTACGCGAGACGCACGGGACAGACGCGCTCGATAATTTCCGCGATTTCCTTAACCTTCATACTTGTCAAGTTCCCCTTTCCAGTATTTGTATTTTTCATATTTTTCCGCATGGTCGCCGCCCGAATGTTCGAGACCCTTTATTACCTTCGTAAACTCGCGCCGCTTTTTACGGCACAAATCCTTAAAATACTTATGCTCCGCGAGATATTTAGGTATCTGGTACTCAAAATCGGTCTCAAACGGTTCCATTTCGCCGCGCTCGGCTGTTATGATATTGTACACCTTAAACCCCTCGACAGCCAGATCCTCGCCCGTTATCTTAAATCCGTGAGACAGAAGATATTTTCGTAGCTCGTACTGTGCGTTCATCGGCTGCAATATGAGACGGCTCTGCTTTGCCGTGTCAATGTCTCTGTCAATAATTTCGCTTATCAGTATACCGCCCATACCGGCGATTATTATATCGTCAGCCTCGCCGGCGCGGATCACCGACAGTCCGCCGCCGAGCCGCGTTTCTATTTTATTTCCGAGACCTTTTTTCTCGATATTCGCCTGCGCGATGCTTAAGGGTCCCTCGTTTATATCGGTCGCGATAACGCGGTCGGCAAGATTTTTTTCGGCAAGAAAAATAGGAATATAGGCGTGATCCGTGCCTATATCCGCTATTTTTTTGTGTTTTACATTATTTATTACGGTTTTTAGTCTCGGGGTAATCAAGGTATAGAACCTCCGAAATTTTTTTGGTGAAATTTGTAAACCTCGCGCCGACGAAGTTATGCCGTTTTTGGGATACGCGTAAAAACGGGGATAACTTCGTGGATAACGGGGATAACTTTCATATTTTTACGGTTCCTACGCCGTTTTTGCGCGGACAAGCATTGTTGATAAGTCGCCCGCGGCATATTTTTGCAGATAATTTGGTTTACATAAAGTCTAAACTACATATAGTATATTTGTCCTGTTTTGGGACAAAATATATTATTTTCCTATTTTATCCACGCCCATAAACGGCACGAGAACGTCGGGGATTGTCACCGTTCCGTCCGCGTTCTGATAATTTTCGAGTATTGCCGCGACGGTTCTTCCGACCGCGAGACCCGAGCCGTTAAGCGTGTGGACAAGCTGCGCCTTATCCTTCGGCGTTTCCTTGTAGCGTATGTTTGCGCGGCGCGCCTGGTAGTCCTCGAAGTTTGAACATGAGGAAATTTCCACATATCTGCCGTAGCTGGGCATCCACACCTCGATGTCATACGTCTTTGCCGACGAGAAACCGAGGTCGCCCGTTGACAGGCATACGACCCTGTACGCGATACCGAGCTTTTGCAAAAGCTTTTCCGCGTCGTTCGTGAGTTTTTCGAGCTCGTCGTAGCTGTTTTCGGGCTTTACGAATTTAACGAGCTCGACCTTGTTGAACTGGTGTTGTCTTATAAGACCGCGCGTGTCGCGTCCGGCGCTGCCCGCCTCGGCGCGGAAACATGCGCTGTACGCGCAGTATTTTATCGGTAAGTCGCCGCCCGAAAGAATTTCGTCTCTGTGAAGGTTCGTTACGGGTACTTCGGCTGTCGGGATAAGGAAGAAACCGTTATTCGTAACCTTAAACGCGTCCTCCTCGAATTTCGGGAGCTGACCCGTGCCTGTCATCGACTCTCTGTTTACCATGTACGGCGGCAGGATTTCCGTGTAGCCGCTTTCCTCGGTATGCGTCGCGAGGAAAAAGCTTATAACGGCTCTTTCGAGTCTCGCGCCGAGACCCTTGTAAACGGTAAAGCGAGTACCCGCGATCTTCGTGCCGCGCTCAAAATCGAGAATGTCAAGGTCGGTGCCGATATCCCAATGTGCCTTAGGCTCAAAATCGAACTTTCTCGGCTCGCCGTACTTTCTTATTTCGACGTTTTCGCTGTCGTCCTTGCCGACGGGAACTTCCTTGTTCGGGATATTCGGTATACGCAGCATAAACGCGCGGAGTTTTTCGTCTATATCCCTTACCTTCTCGTCGTCCTCTTTGATTTCGTTCGACAGCTCCTTCATCTCGGCGAATATCGCGGACGTGTCCTCGCCCGCCTTTTTGAGCTGCGGTATCTGCTTGCTTATCTTGTTCTGCTCCGCCTTTTTCTGCTCGACG